>JBLINZ010000237.1:0-9554 GCA_047639375.1 Mariniblastus sp.
AACGCATGAGAATCGGTCGAACTTGAATCCAAATTCCCGGGCAAGCTTTGTGGCGAGGCTCCATCGTCACAACGATCATGCTGCGGCATATAAATTTTCGTTTGAGGAATCATGCTTTCATCCGTGCCTTCCAGCATCTTGCTTGGCAAAAGAGACGAGGACTTGTTGATGCGTCAATCTCTTGAAGTTCTTGTTGGTGCTTCAATCTCATGATCCATGACCACCGTAGGCCTGTTTCATTTGGTTCCCTCTGACATTGAGATCAATCTCGGGCGAAAGTCGTTTGAACGCATCACGGGCCGACGACTCAAGTATCGCGATGGCAGCAATGACTTTCGTGATCAGACCGGTCGCTTCCGCGGTGAGGGACTTGACGGCTTCAGAGGCATGTTGGCGCGAGCCTCGGTAGGCCTGATTGAAGGGAGCGGCTTCTTCTTCGAGGGCTTTCAGCTCATTGCGTTCGCGGCTCAAGACGTAAATTTCAAATTCGATGGATTGCTTCGCCTCCAGTTTGCTCAGCATCGTTTGCGTGAGCTCATCAAGACGCCGGTATCGCACGATCATTTGTTCAAATGAGCCGATGACTTTTGATTCGAGTTCAGGTTGTTCCAAATTCATCGATTGACACCATAGTTAGTACTCAGAGACAAAATCACTCGGACAACATCACCCTCGTTTCAACCTCTGTTCTTTTGCGAGGGACACGGCTAGTTTTCTTTTACCTCATTCATCGCCTCGATCACGCCATCGATCTCGGCCTCGATGGCCTGGAATTGTTGCAATGAGTTTCGACGTTGTTCGAGATAGTCCAATGACCAATTGGCGTGATCCACGGCGTAGAAACCGGTTTTTAAATGGGTGACTTCCCGAAACGTCGTCTCGGCCGATTCAAAATCACCTTCCAGTCGATAGCAGCAAGCGATCAAACATTTCAACCACGTTTTCTCATCGGAGTCAGCCTCCGCCAGCGCCGAGTCGTAGCTTCTCCGCGCGGCAGAAATGTTTCCGGTCTTGAATAAACTATTGCCCAACTTAAAGGGGTTGATGGGCTTGGCCATTACCGGCTTCGCCGCTACTGGCAGCGACTCAATCGTTTTCATCAATAAGTCGGCTGAATCAGACCTCGAGTTTCCAGGTAAGTCCCCGGGGAGCATCGCTTCGTTGACAGGCGGCGTATTGATCGCTTCGATCTGCGTCTGAAGTCGCTCGTTTTCTTTTTGCCGAGCCTGTTCAGAAAGCAACCTTTCCATTTTCATCCGATCTTCGATTTTCGAAATCCGATCGTAGATCGAATTCACTCGGTCCTTCGTGACCAACCCCGTCGAGGGCGTCAAGTCGGTGTCCTGCCAGGAGGTATTGGTGACTCTCGCCGTGGCTTCCGTTTGCCCGTCAGCCAAACCCGTGATCAGCGTGCACCCTGCCAACGCAGTCAACAAAGTCCAGCTCCGCAACGTGATTGACAATCGGGGCGAGCCAAAATACTGGAAATTCGAATTGGAAAACATGTTTATCACTTTTAATCGATCGGCAATAATTCAATAGTCGACATCAATGCCACAAAACCAGGCTGACTCAAAACTTATCTGGGACCATTCCTGCGAAAAACAACGCGGCAGAATAGTGTTCGCCTTTTTTCTCATGGGCGTCACCAAGCATCTGTAAAACGGCCCGTTTGGGCTCGTCTTCTAATTTTAATTCCCACATTCGCCTACAGACTTCAATACACTTTTCCGGCTGATCCGACTCGAGATAGACTTCGGCTAGCTGCTGGAGGGCCAGTCGATTCCATGAGTCGTCTTGCTCGCTGATCACGAGCTTGAACGTTGACGTTGAATCCTCGTAGTTTCTTAGCCTGCGGTGCAGAACCCCCAGTTCGAATAAGATCTGGCGTTTCCAGGATCCAACATCGGTCGAGGTGACGGCCAGCAAAAGCATCCCAATGGCCCGCTCGCGAAATCCAAGTCGTTCATAAGCCAGACCAGCCATGTACGAATCGACGAACGACTGATGGGCTGATGCAGGCACCATCGTGACGGCTGACAAAAGGCGATTTCGAGCGATTCGAATGCCGTTGTCGTCTCGTACGCCAATGTATCGAGCGTACGTACCTAGAATCGACGCGATCGGCCGGCCCATGGGTGTGTCGCAGTATTCACGATTGTCAAACAGAATTTTGTTCGCCATGAAGGGATTTTTATCAAGCAAATACGCGCGAGCCAAATTCAGCGTTGCCATCAAGCGTTGCGAATCTGTGACGGCGGCCGCCAAACCGCGTCGACTAAGCTTGATCGATCTTGAAAGCTCGCCTAGCGAAAGCATGTTCTTGCCTAGTAAACAAAACCCACTGGCTTGAAGGGTCGGAATCAATGTTTGATCAACCGCAAGGTACAGACTTTGGTTCGCGTCTTCCGTTCGATCCAACAGCATGCTGAGCTTCGCTTGATTGAAAAACAGCTTCGCCAAGATTTCCGCATGGGGCTGAGTTTGTGCCAGCTCCTGATAGTGATTGGCGGCAGCGTCCAAATTGTTCTGGATGAAACTCAGGTTGCCGCGGGACAACATGGATGCCTGTCGCCGATGACCGCTATCAAATGCCAATTCAAATCGGCGGTAGGCCCGCAAGGATGCGTCGATCCAGAATTGCCGCGGGGCCACTTCAGGAGGAACCTCGTCATGAGCAATGATGTGCAGTTCGGAATCAACCTGGTACCAAACGAGATCGAACGGAATGAGAATTTGATCAAGCAGTGAACTCAGGGGCGAAGATTGCAGTTGGACCGTTCTCGCACGATTGGCAATGGCAGCTTGTGCTTTTGAGCTCATCACCAAAGTCTGGTCCGCTTGCGAGGCGATTTGGCCAAGCAGCATCTCAATGGGTTCCCAAGTCGCAGAAATCGACACGGAAATGACATTCAATGAATTGGATGGACGTTGCAGGATCTTGAACTGAAAATCAGCTGGAACCGCGGCCGTGATGGAAACTTCCGGCTGATCGATTGCATCTAGGAAAAATTCCGTTTGTGGCTGCGTGTCTTCGAAGACCACAGTATTAGGAAGCGTCAAGTCCGTTTGGTCGCCCATCGCATAGGACTCAAGAACTTTGGCGAACTGGTACACAATCTGAGAGCGGATTTCTTCCGGGACTCCTTCCAACTGGTCCAATTTCAAAATCTGTTCCGCCAGCATGTCGATCGCTTCGGAGCGTTTCCCCTCCTTCGCGAGACAGCGAGCCAACCCGGCGTGCCCCATAAGCTGATGGCTTGCTGTGCTGTTCTCCTGAGTGAGCGCTAGGTAGTACTTCTCTTCTGCCCGACGATAGCGTTTTTGCATTTCGCAACAAAACGCTTGGCGTAGCAGAATCGAACTGCCACTTTTGACCACGATTTGTTCGTAATCGTAGTAATTCTCGAGCGCGAGGGCGTAGTTGCCAGCGACCAGATACATATCTCCTTTTGAGAATATTTGTGAGTCGATGTTCGCCACGCCTGTGGAATCACCGGTCTGCTGAGCCAATTGTTGATAAATCGCTTCGCTCGGGGCCAGCTTTTCCTCGCTTCCTGCACCCGGCACACTCCCCGAATCCAAGTTCGCTGTTTCAGTGGAATCAATGGCGGCACCGGTCGACGTGTATCCAGAGAGATTCAGATACGTCATTCCCGCGATAATTCCTGCGGCAAACAGGGTCGTACATATCCAAGTCTCGATTCTAAACATCATTCACCGTTGAACTGGTAATTCTGCATGCCGTTTCGATTGCCAAAATCAGGAATTTCCCAAGGGTTCCCGCAAAAATTACGACTTAACTTGAAAAAAATGCTTCCCCATTGGACGTCAAACCAGGCGCTACATCCTGCGCAACCCGCAAACTCGCATATTTAATGAATCGACGGCCGGACGAGGAAAATCGGAACTAATTCGCTTTTTACGGGGATAATGCGGGATCCCGCATCGAAATCGATTTCGTTCGTCATGGACTTTGCCGATTCCTCTTGAAATCCGTGTCAAGAAAAAAAACCGGCGTTGATAGCAAGTTATTTCTAGACACGTCGATAACTGTCTTGTCGCAACAACAGCATTCAGGAGTTAGCCATGGAAATCAACAGTCATGGAAAGAACCTAAAAATCCATTTGCCTGAAACCCCCGCTAAGCCAAATTTCAAGGCTGGCAGTACGGGCTCAAGCAATGGCGTTGAACAGACCGAGCAAGTCAAATCCCAAGGATTACTTGACCGGCTTCACGGCGACGCAAAAGTTCGAGAGAGGATGTTAGTCGAGATTGAGTCCAAGATCCAAACGGGCGAGTATCTAACTCGCTCGGCTGCGGTCGAGACAGCTCAAGCGATCGCCGACCTCTAACAGCTTCTCAACACGAAATATCGGAAACTGAGAAAACGTTGACTAATCAGGAAGGATCCTGAGGATGAGTTGCAAGGAAGCAAACCAGTCCAACTGTTTTTTTGTAATACACCTTCACTAAGTAATTTTCGGAGATCCTTACCATGGCCTTAGGTCTAGCAAGCAACGTAGGTGCACTTAACGCACAGCACAATTTGGCTCGTTCATCCAACAAGTTGAACACCTCGATTGAGCGTCTTTCATCCGGCTTCAAAATTAACCGTGGTGCCGATGGCCCAGCCGCCTTGGTCATCTCTGAGAAGCAACGAGCTCAAATTTCCGGCCTGCGAGCCGCGATTGACAACACTGAAAAAGCTGGAGCCGTTGTGCAGACAGCAGAAGGTGCGTTGAACGAAATCAACAGCCTCTTGGTCAAGGTCCGAAGTCTTGCTATCGACTCGGCAAACGCTGGTGTCAACGACGAAGACGCGTTGGCCGCAAACCAAGCTGAAATTTCAAACGCTCTTGATACCATCAATCGTATTGCTGAAAACACACAGTTCGGCGAGAAGAAACTATTGGACGGTTCGGCGGGTGTCAGCGGAACCACCAACGATGCCGATGTCACTTTCTTGAAAGCAACCACCGACACCTCGGCTGGATCCTACGCAATTGCCGTTTCATCAGCGGCTGAAACCGCCAATTTGACTGCCGGAACAGCCACCACCGCTGCACTCGCCGCCGACGAAACATTGACCGTCAACGGCGTCAGCATCACATTGAATTCTGGCTCGTCTCAAGCACAAGTCATCAGCCGAATCAATGAATTCTCGAATCAAACAGGCGTCATCGCTGAAGACGATCCGGGTGCTGCGGGACAAACTCGTCTCCGTTCTGCCGAATTCGGTTCATCCGCCACGATCTCAGCCGTCTCCAATGTTGCCGCCGCTGGTACTTCTTCTGGATTCGGAACGACCGGACTGAACGACACAGGCGTCGATATTGCCGGTACCATCGGGGGTAACGCAGCGACTGGATCGGGAGCCGTTCTAACCGGAACCGCTGGCTCGTCAGAAGGCGTTAAAGTTTCCATCGCAGCCAACTCCGCTGACTTGGCAGATTCTGTCTCGGGTGCTCAAGGACTTGTCAACGTTTCTAACAACGCTTTGGTTTTTCAAATCGGTGCGAACCAAAACCAGACAGTTTCAATCGCGATTGATTCGGTTGAAGCCAAAGGCTTGGGAATCGGCGTTGCCAATAACCAGTTTACCAGTCTCAACGACATCAACGTCACATCGGCTTCAAAAGCCCAAGACACAATCGGTGTATTGGATGCCGCCATCGATGAAATCTCGAATCTTCGAGGTACATTGGGTGCCTTCCAAGGTAACACTCTTGAGTCAACCGCAAACAACATGCGAACGACTTTGGAAAACACCGTGAACGCTGAGTCCGTCATTCGTGACACCGACTTTGCCGAAGAAATTTCTAACTTCACCAATAGTCAGGTTCTCGTTCAGGCAGGTACTTCGGTTCTGTCAAACGCAAACCAGTCTTCTCAGTTGATCCTTTCACTATTGGGTTAATCTGACAACCTTTTCTAGAGTTCACACTCATCGGCTGGCGGGAGAGAAATTTTAACTCTCCCGCCATTTTTTCTGCTCGCATCTCCTTCTAACCAATCAAGAGCATCCCATGTCATTCTCAATTGACGGCTTGGTCAGTGGTATCGATACCGCTTCGGTTATTGAAGGTCTTGTTTCATTGCAGCAGGCCCAAGTCGATCGGCTGAATGTCAAAAAAGCGGAAATCGCGACCCAACAGTCGGCTTTCCAAGGTATCGAAGTCCGCCTGCTGAACTTGCGGTCAACGATGAACCAGCTCAACCGAAATTCCGGCTCCGCTCTGGAGTCCAACACAGTGACGACCAGCGACGACACGATTCTCACAGCCCAAGCCGCCGGAAACGTTGCTGAGGGTTCGTATTTGATGCGTGTCAATTCACTGGCTCGCGCCGAACAATTAGGCTCGCAAGGATTCAGTAGTGATTCCAACTCGATCTCGGAAGGCACCATCTCCTTTCAAGTAGGCGATCGGCCCGCGACCGAGCTCACGATCGATAGCACTAACAATACAATTTCTGGACTCGTATCCGCAATCAACGCTGAGTCGGACGATGTTTCAGCATCCATTATTCACGACCAAGCCAACAATGCCGACCGTATCTTGCTGACGTCGAAACATACCGGCGAATCGAATTCCATCACGGTTACCAACAACCTGGCAGCCGCTTCGGGAAGCAATGTACGTCCGGATTTCACCGGCACCCCCATTCAATCTGCCACCAACGCCTCGATTCAATTGGGCAGTGGACCCGGTGCCATCACGGCTGAGTATGATACAAATTCTGTTGATGGCTTGATCGAAGGCGTTACGCTTGATTTGATCTCCGTCGATCCAGACAAAGACGTCACGATTAATATTTCGCGTGACTCCTCAGCCGCCAAGTCCGCCATCGAAGACTTCGTCGCCGAATTCAATGCCCTGATCAGCTACATCGACGCCACGACGGAGTACAACCCGGAAACGCAAGAGGGTAGTCCACTGATTGGAAACCGCAGAGTTTCCAACCTGAAAAACACATTGACCTCCATGGTCACCAACGCGGTTCCAGGACTCAACTCGGGACTCAACCGGTTGTCGCAAATTGGGATTTCGATTGGCAACCGAAGCGAACTTACCATCGACTCGGTTAAACTCGACAAAGCCCTATCCGGCAATCTGGACGGAATCGACCCGGGTGATATCAAGAGTCTGTTTGGCCTCAATGGAACTAGCACCAACTCCGGCGTTGAATTTGTCCTGGGAAGCTCTCGCACCGAAGCCACCACTGGTGCGATCCAGGTCGACATTCTTCAAGCCGCTGAAAAAGGATCGGTCTCCGCGACCAATGATCTAGCTGCCTCGATCGTGATCGATTCCAGCAACAACAATTTTCAAATCAAGGTCGACGGAGCAGAAAGCGAAGTTCTTTCGCTCTCCGAAGGAACGTACACTCGCCAAGAGTTGGCCGACCACCTTCAGTCGTTGATCAACTCGTCTGCTGATCTTGCCAACCGAGAAGTCACCGTTTCACTCCAGGGTGATGCGCTGGAGATTACGTCCGAATCCTACGGACAAAGCTCGAACCTTTCAAATATTAGCGGCTCAGCCATCTCCGCGATGGGGTTTGACGGAAGCGAATCGGGTGAAGGAAAAGACGTTGCGGGCAGTTTCATTGTCAACGGCGTTGTCGAAACAGCGACCGGTTCCGGACGCGTCCTGATCGGTGATTCGGAAAACGATACGACAGGTGACTTGCAAGTTCGAGTCACACTCGACCCCTCCGATGTGGGCGCAGGAATCGAAAGCGAACTCTCGGTTACTCGTGGCATCACGTCGAGCCTCGACAAGTATTTCAGCGAAGTCCTGGATCCTGATTCGGGCACGATGAAAATCGCCAATGATGATTTTGAACTTCGAATCGAATCACTCGAATCGTCGATCGAAAAAGTCAACGCGATCAGTGCGGCAAAAACCGAATACCTGGTCGCCCAATTCACGCAACTTGAGCGAGTCCTCAGCGAATTGCAGACCACCAGTGGATTTCTATCAAGCCAACTAGCTGCTGGATAGCCTGCGCGGTGACCGCGAAGCTTGAGTCCAAAGAGCACAGTTCTAATCAGACGCACATCATTTAAGGAAAAGTGGATGTCCGAGTATCAAGCCTATTCCATCGAATCAACTGTCAATGGATGGACGCGAATCGACATGCTTTTGGCGTTATACGATCGAGCTATCGAAGCGATCAAGAACACCAAAATAGGCCATGAAATAGACGATCAGACGCTCTACTCCACTTCATTGCTCGACGCAAATAAGTACATTTTCGGGCTGCATAGCGGTCTCAATATTGAAAAAGATCCCGTCGCCGAAAATGTCGCTCGCCTCTTGAGTTTTGTCATGTTGAGGCTGGAAGAAAAACAGTACGATGAATCGGTTCACTTCTTGGAAAAACTACGCGACAGCTTCAATCAAATCCGCGACGAAGCCACCGAGCTAGAAAAAGCCGGCAAGATCCCGCCCCTCAATTCCGAGCCTGGATTCAACACCGTAGCCTGACACACGCATTCATCAAAACACCACGAAACAATCGCTTACATAAGCACGTTTGTGTTCACGGCAGCATCCGTCAGCCTCTTTGAGAGCAGTTGCAGCCGTGTTTTTTTATGCGCCCAGAAATCGAAAACTTGCCAACGTATTCCGTGATTCGCGAGAATCATCTTAGCCATTGACTGACCCATTGATACTTTCCAACCAACCCGATGAATGGATCCCAAACTGACTAAGGCAACCCGCAAAGGCCGATTTCAGTTGCATGTGTGGCATCCTTGGAATTATCGGAGACGGTTCGAATACCGTTTCTCAACTCGACGACCAACAACTCATCGCAATGCGCGATACGATGACGGCACGAGGTCCCGACGACGCGGGACTATTCCGTGAAGGCCCGATTTCACTTGGGCATCGGCGACTTGCGATTCGCGACTTGCAAGGTGGCCAGCAACCTTTTGTCACGCGTGACGGAAGGTTCGTCTTGGTTTTCAACGGCGAGATCTATAATGATGACGAGATTCGCAAAGAGCTAGCCGCCGCTGGTTCACCACTTCATTCATGCAGCGACACCGAAACGCTGGGCGAAGCGTGGTCCCAATGGGGCCCCGCTTGTTTGGAAAAACTGAGTGGCATGTTTGCGTTTGGAATCGTTGACCGACGCACCCGGGAAACTTGGCTCGTGCGAGATCGGTGCGGCGTTAAACCCCTGTTCTACTCACAGATCGGACGCGAATTTGTATTTGCTAGCTCGATCGCCGCGATTCGACGGCACCCACGGTTCTCGTCAAGCCCAAACTTTTCTGCCTTGGGGCACTACCTCCAAACACTCAGAACCAACCTCGATCATCAAACCGTATTTGAAAACGTGTTCACCGTTCGGCCCGCCGAAATCATTCACCTGATCGGGACTCGACGGCTGCATCGTACTTATTGGTCTCTCCCCGACTCAACGCACACTGGACTTGGATCAAACGAACCGTCCTACGACGAGGCGATCGCAGAGACGACGCGGGCCATCGAAGCGTCCGTCAAACTTCGGCTTAAAAGCGATGTTCCCCTAGGAA
>JBLINZ010000238.1:0-9520 GCA_047639375.1 Mariniblastus sp.
ATGACGTTTGTGTTGAATAGTCAAGTGTAACATCAACGATATTCGACGCATTAAATTTAAGTCCATGATTACGCCATGGAGATTCTTGCTGAAAATCTTTGGCATTGTGTGAGCACTCGGTGGGAGTGTTTGCCAGTATCTACTGCGAACAGGAACTGGGGAGAACTATCAGTTCACCGACGCTTGAATCTCATGAAACAGACACTGGGCCAATTTGTTTGGGTTGACTTGTTTTTCAAACCAGCCCGTTAAACCACGATCGTCGTATCGCAATGGTGATTCTTCGCGGGTGAATCCGGATACAGCGAAAATTGGCAACGCTTCTTTGTGCATGTCGTTTCGGATTTCGTCCACTGTTTGCGAGCCATTCATTCGTGGCATGTTCATATCCATCAAAACAACATCCGGCTGATCGTGGTCAACATCGAGCTGCCGCTTTTGAGAGAACGAGGTGAGGACATTCCACTGCTTGCGCCACGCTTCATTGAAGTCATCGCGAAAACGAACAATCGACCAGCACGAACAATTTCACAAAATGCTTTAGAGTGCATAATGCGATACGACTGGCCCGGCAACATTCGTGAACTCCGCAATACGCTTGAAAGCATGATTGTGATGTCACTGAAAGAACAAATTGAGTTCGAACCGGAGAGTATTCGATTTGAATATATCTCGCTTCTTCATTAGTATGAACGAACCTATTTGGCTCCACGTCGTTTCTACTTTGCCCAATGGTGATGATATTGCGATTTCGTTCATTGAGGTACAGATGAAGCGTCAGAAATGCAAACCCGCTCAACGACGATCCAGTCAACTGATTAGCTATCAGACACTTGAAAAACGTCAGTTGTTGGCTGCGGTATTGTATGTAGACTTCGGCACCGGAACGAATGAGTTCACGCTCGATAATATTCAGCTGGCCTCCTTGGCTGGGCCCCAGTTTGTTTCGGACGGGCATGCCCTGACCTCGCTTGAAACAGGCGTTGCTGCGACTGAAATGGATTTGGACTTTAACGGCTCATTCGATGTTGTCGCGGACTCCGAGGCGTTTGTCACCCAAGTCATGGAGAACCTGGATGAAATCTTTGAAGTGTTTGACGTTCGCATCGAGCGAGTCACTTCCGCCAATCTTTCGGAAGTTGCCAATCGATTGAATTCGACGTCGACCAATGACGCTTACATTTTCGTAGGGGGATCAGCCCCGACGAATTTCTCAGAATTTGGAGCTGCCATTCTGGACGTTGGAAACGCCCGTGATAACGTGGGGTTTGTATTTAGTGGCGACGTCTTGAGTTACTGGATGGATCAGGAGCTTAGAAACCAAGGCCAAGAGTTTACGGGCAACACCCAATTCTTACAGGAGTTCGACATCGGGCCCATTGGAAGTTGGTCGGTTGCCAATGAAATCGCTCAACGAGCCGCGATTAGTTTTGGGCTGGAAACAACTGAGCCTGCTCCCGGGTCACTTGAGAATTGGGACGATTTCTACGATGTGATGGAATCACCAAGTGATTCCGTCGTCCCAGCAATTTCAGCGCCTCGACCGTTCAGTCGTTTCGACAATCCAATTACGAGAATCGATGGAGTTTCGCCAGGTGAGCAAAACAGTTTTCAGTTGTTGGAATCGAATGTAGGTTTAAAGGCAGACTCGCCCTATTACGTGACGATGCAAATGAGCAGTCGTCCTGGTTGGACAAATTTCGAAGTCTATATCAGTTCGACGAGTAATGGCTCGCTTCGAATCGAGATCGGTGACCAAGTATTTGAACCGACGCTGGCAGAAGTCGAAAATGGTCTAATTTTCAACGGTGGGTTCACTGAGCAACGGGGCTATTACTACAACACGCTCCAAGGTGCGAAAGTCATCATGGGGCAATTGCCAGATCATCAAATTGATATTCTAAATGCGAGAGCCATTGAGATCGATCAGACGCTTGATTTTGGAAACAACGGCGATGTTCTTGGTAATGTTTTCCGAGCGAGTTCAAAGGTCGTGCCTGTGCGTGGGCTGAAATACTTCGGAACCATTAACGATAACATCACCTATCGAGACGTGTACGATTTAGAGGGTGATGATGGCCGAGATATTTTTCGCGTTTTTGAAAGAATCGAACATGATCAGATTGACGCCACTCGAGACAAGGTTTCAGCTAGCCTAACGAGCAATGTCTTCTACGCAGATAAGCAAGAATTATCAGGGCATGATGGCAATGATATATTTATTCTTGATGGCCACCTTTTTAGATATTACGGCGGCAATGGAGACGACTTTGTTCGACTAAACGGAGACCGTGCCAGTTTGGGTTGGGGAGGCGAAGGCTACGACGTTGTCGAAGACGCAACAGACAACACTCAAGTTTATTTTGGAATAAATGAATCGCCGGATGGCGTGGCGTATGGCACTGGCGAAATCGAGCGTTTCGATTTCACGACCCATGAACCACTTGTTTACTCAGCTACTTATTACAGTCAAGTTGTCATCCACGATGGTGACCGGTCGATTTTCATTAACCAAGCCGAAAATTCAAGTGTCGTTGTTCAAGGTGGTATCGGGCTGTATAGCACTCGCAGAAGCACTTCCAGTTTGTCCTTCTTCGTTCTTGCAACGACGCAGGATTTGACTATTGAAAAGAGCCCTTACGTTCAGTTGTCGTCTGTATTTGATCCGACGCGAGGTCATACAGATAACATTCGGCACCATGTCGTCCTGTCGGGCGGGATGGGCAGCCGCCAGGCGAGATTGGTCATTGGCGCTCAGGCGGGTGACGGTATGCAGTCACTCATCACCACAAGATTTGTGACCGGAACCACGACCCAGCCCGTGCGAATGACAAAAGGTTACTTTCCTAACATCACGATCCACGGATCCGATTCGGCCCCGGACTACATTGTTGTAGCCGAGTCATATCGGAGCATTGAACTTTTCGGAAATGGTGGCAACGATATTTTCTCGGTTGGATATGCTTATGGTGGCGAAGCCAGGTTGAATCGGGTTCGTGGGAATCTGCAATTCGACGGAGGAACCGGAAATGATCTGGTGTATTTCCACGATACCGAAGCGTCTAATATTCGCGTCACCAACCGTTTTGTTTATAAGATCCCCAATGCTGGACAAACGGCACCAACGTTTGGATTGGCGAGGTTTGATGGGTTCGAAACTGTCCGAACCCTTTTTAGCTGGATCTCGAGTCCCTCGACCCCGGGTTTAATCGTAACCGTTTACGGCTCTATAAGTTCAACTTACCAAATAGATTTGCGGCCCGTGGCAACCGATGGTTCTTCTCAGATCGCAACCAATGATCTAGTTCTTTTCGGAAATGATCCAGAGAACAATTTTCGCCAATTCATCCCATCCAATGAGGTCAATGTGCCTCTCGCAATCAGGGGTGGAGTTTGGATTCATGAGGATGGTATTCATCCGATATTTATCAATCGAGTTAATTTGGAATTGGGCTAACGCCAATTCAACTGGCTAGTTCGTCCATTGCTTTCGATGCAACAGCTTCCCACTGAGATTGACGATGCGGATGTCTAGCTTCGCATTGCCAGCTAGTTGTTCTGCATCCATGACCGTGAGCGTTGCGTCTTCCGTTTTAGGGCCACCGCCGACAAACTGTAAAACCGACATGTCGTCTGTAGGCTCGTCCATTCGATGGCGGTGAGTATGTCCCGATAACACGGCTTGGAATTTTGCCTCTTGAAGAGTCGGAAGCCATAACTTGGCGCCAAAACCGCTGAAAAAGGCGTATCCTTCAAGCGTTGTGCCATCGGGGTGACCATCCAATCCTCGCAAGGGAATATGACTGGTTGCGATTTTGAAGGGAGCCGTCTGAATGGCGGGTTCTGCGACCACTTGTTTTAGCCACAACGCCTGCAGCTTGCGATAAGGCTCGTAAGCGGCAGTCCCCGCGAATACTGGATGCTGGTCGGGTTTGTCTTCGCCGGTGTCAAGTGTGACAATGGCCAGTGGGCCAAATCGGAGCGCCTGATTGTAGGGTAGATCAAGCGATTCTGGACAACCAGCAAACGACTTGGCTGCCTCCCGAGCCAGCTCCCCACGCACGTCGTGATTTCCATTAGAAAATATCATCGGACGGGTGCTGGCCCAGTTCAAGGACAGATCGTTTGCCGGGTTCAAGAGGATTTGCTCGGTTACTTTAGGTGCATTGAAGTCGTTGCACGTGTCTCCGTTCCAGATCAGTAAATCTGGATTGAGCTTTTCAATTTCCGCATGCAGCTTGACGATGGTAGCCAAATTCTCATGCGTGTCATTAATGGAAACCACACGCAGTTGACTGGCTTTCGGATTTGGCAATCGCAAAGCAAACGTGCTGGTTGCTTGCGGTTTTCCTCGCTTTAACTGATAGGCGTTCAAGTATTTCAGCGGCTGTACGACAACTCGATAAAAAACCGGCCGGTCTGTTGGCAGTGGCTCCGCGTGAGTGACGCGAATATGCAGCACCCGATCGTCAGCTTGCATCAAACCGTGGTGGCTTGCCGTGGCGACGAAACACAGATTATCTTCCGAAAACCCATACTCAATGTGAGCGGTCGCCAATCCGGCAAGCGCGATGCTGACACCGAAACTGCTCAGTCGCGGGTTCTGTACCACCGGTGGACTAGCGATCAGCGGCGTATCCAGACCGCCTTCCTGTAGTTGAATTGGCATCGTAGCGCCTGCGCTCGTCACGGCGATGGCGCTTGCTGGGATGACACCTAAAAACGTTCGGCGATTGAGCATTGGCTGATTCTAGTTGGGATATACGAGTAATGAGTTTCGACAGATTCAATTAGTGTAACGTCAGTCGTCAGGAGAATTGGCCACAAGTAATTTCGAAAAGCGTAACAGGATTAGACATGTACAGTAACAATTAACGTTTTCGATAATTGTCCGCGATACACTGCTGAAACAATTGTTGGCTTTGCCCCTTTTCAATGGTCACGGGCTTTATGTTTGCCAATTGTTTGGTTTGCGTGTTGTTTCGAAAGTCTTGACGACTTGCGCAGCGAATGCGTTTTGATGTCATGGTTAGATCAACTGCATTGAGAAGGGGTGAGGGTGTTGGGATCGCTTAATTTGTGAAACAGACAACGAATCGGTGGACAGTTGCGTCCGGGAACGGTCAACCAGATCGACACCCAGCCAAGAATTGCGAATAATCTCGCCGATTAGCTTGCACTTCGACAACCTGCATGGGAGTATCGAAACTCACATTTTTACGATTTCGCATCCAAGATCGACCGGGAATTGCAACGCATGCAGTTTGCTAAGAATAGCGTAAGTTGGTTTGCCCTCCTATTCATTCTGGGCCTTCCCAATCTGTTGGTCGCTCAAGCCGACGAATCGAACGCGTCCTCAACTACATCAAGCGTAACGACGCTGTTAAAAAACGCGACCATTCATCCGATGAATGGTCAAGCCAATTTCGTCGGTTCGATTCTGATCAAAGACGGGAAGATCGCAGCGGTTGGCTCCGAGATCGAAGCGCCCGAGGATGCAAAGATCATTGACCTGGAGGGCTGTCACGCCGTCCCGGGACTCGTGGACAGTCGCAGCAGGGTTTGGCTGACGTCGGCTGCCTCATCGGAGTCCAATGCCAAAGCGGAACTTGACGTCGTCGATGCGATCGATCCATGGTCCGATGACTGGCGGGAGCTGGCCTCCCAAGGTATCACCTCCGCTTACGTTCAGCAAAATTCAACGAGTTTTCTTGGTGGGTACGGAGCGGTCTTACGAGTTGGCGATCATGGCTCAGTTGCCGCTATCGTATTAAAAGAACAAGCGGCACTTCAAGCTTCGATCGGGACCAAAGGCTCAACTTCCAAAGATCGGCATACGCAAATCAAAGCCTTGGAAAAGCTTTTAGAGGCAGCTAAACCAAAAGACAAGGCCAAGAAAACAGAAGAGAACGACAAAAAAGAAGAGGTTGCCAAGGACAAAAAAGGCTCGGAGGCGGCCGACAAATCTGATGACGCGAGCAAGAAAGATGCAGCAGAGTCGGACAAAAAGAAAACGGAAACTGCGGCCACGGAACGACTTCGCCGAGTCTTCAGCAAAGAGATTCCACTGCACGTAGAAGTTCATCATTCTGATTCCGTCAAACAGATTCTCAAGCTCGCCAAAAAGTACGAACTTCGTTTAGTCCTCGATGGACTATCGCAGGCCAACCGTTGCTGCGAGGAAATCGCGGAGTCTGGATTCCCCGTCGTGGTCGGGCCGCTTTACGAAACGGGCTCGGTGCCTGCCTATCGCAAATATGCAAATTTTGATTGGCTATCCGCCGGCCTCGAAGACGTTTCGTTGTGGTCGCTGGGAAGTTTCGCGTCCTCCGCTCGATCGTCTCGAATGCTTCGAGTCCAAGCCGCAACGGCGATTCGGCATGGTGTTGCTCGTGAGGCGGCGCTCGCAGCCATGACCTCCAATGCAGCTCGCATGTTGGGGGTGGCTGACAAAATTGGCACACTCGAAGCTGGAAAACAAGCGGATATTGCGGTTTTTGCTGGCGATCCGCTCGATCCATCGGCTCCGACGCGTCTGGTTCTAAGCCACGGCAAGATCACGTTCGATCGAAACGCCGTTCCCGTCAATCGTGCTGCGATGTCAGATTCATTAGCTAAAATGCCATCCAGATTGCCACCTAGCTATGCGATCAATACCTCGCGGATGTTAGTCGATGGAAAATTCCAATCAGGAACGCTGGTTATCAAAGACGGGCATATTGTTTCGACCGCTATCACGGCCGACACCAAAAACGTTCTGCTTTACGATTTGGGGGATGCCATCGTGACGCCGGGCTTGGTCATCGCCAGTTCTTCATTAGGTCAGGCGTCAGCCATCACGGACGCGTCGGAATCAGATGCGACCCATCTTCGATCAGTCGATGCAATTGACCCCAGTAACAAAATTGCCAATCAAGCATTAGCAGGCGGCTTTGTGCATGTCGCGGTCACACCTGCCGCCAGTAGCACATCCGCGGGGATGGTTGGGCACGTGCGATTGGGAGCCAGCGATTACGTAGCGGATCCGGAAGTTGCCAACCTGTTTGTTTTAACACGATCAGCTAGGCAAACCGATCGATTCCCGGCGTCGTTGAACGGCCAAGTTCAACTGCTGTCCGACTTGTTCGCTGGCCAACCACCAGCGTCAAACATTTATGTTTCATCTCCGGTGCAAAAACTGATTCGACGTGACAAAATCCATGCCATTGAATCGGTCCACCGTGGCGAACGGAGAGCCATTTTCGCAGCGGATTCCAATCTGGAAATTCGAACTGCATTAGCTTTGACCAAGCAATTCAAATTTTCGCTAACACTGCATTCTGCGGGCAGAGTTGGAGAATTCGCAACGGAATTGGCCGAGCAAAAAATCGGGTTGATCGTGCCTGCAATTGACAGTGACGCTTTCGATTCCATGATTGAACAGACGGTTACTGTCAGCAACGCCGGCGTTCCGATTGGGTTTGCTGGGCAATCCGCCCAGAAAATTCGGGTCTCGGCAGCCTTGCTCGTGAACGCAGGAATGACGCCGGAAGCTGCCTTAAGGGGACTGACCGAAGACGGTAGTGACGTCGCAGGACTCGCCAAGACAGGCTTGAAGCAGGGCAACGCCGCGGACTTTGTGGTCTGGAACGGCTCGCCCTTGAATTTGTCCGCTCAGCCGGTCCATGTCATCGTCGATGGCCAAATTGTATCCCCAAAGTAAATCAATGAAACCAAAAAGATTCTTCGTGGCAGTCGGTCTGCTGGCGCTCGCATTTTTCTCCTCCGCGGTTTTGGGGCAGGAGGATGGTCGTGTGCTGGTTGAAGCTGATACCGTTTATACGATGGATGGCAAGACGTTTTCGCCGGGCAAAGTGTTGATCGAGGACGGCAAGATCGCCGCGGTCGGAGAGCAGATCCGCATCTCGGGCCAAGCTCCGAAGCATATTAAGCTTGGCGAAGGCTCCGTGCTGATGCCAGGTTTAGTCGATGCCTACTCCCAAACCGCCCTCGGCGACGGCGGATCCAATGAGATTTCCAAGGAAGTCACTGCGAATTTCAAAGCCGTGCATTCCGTCGATTGGGAAAAACCTGCTCTCCGGAGACAACTCGCCAACGGCACCACAACTATGTGCGTGTGCCCAGGAACGCAAAGCGTGATTTCTGGTGTAGCAGCGATGGTAAAAACAGCCGATGTCGAAGGGGCGATTCTGAACGACGACGGCCCGTTAGTGGCCGCGATGTGTTCCGATCCGGCTTCTGGCAATCGATCCAGGTCGCGTCCCGATAGCATTTACGTTCGGCAACCGACCAACCGGATGGGCGTCGTCTGGATCCTTCGTAACACGTTAAACAAAGCCCGAGGCGATGAATCACCGGAACTGGGCAACGTCCGCGAAGCTCTGGATGGCAAACGGCCGATGATGATGTTCGCGCGAGTTTCCTATGACCTTTCGACCATTGCCACGTTGGCGGATGAATTTGATTTCTCACCGATTGTGGTAGGCGGACAAGAAGCCCACAAAATCACCGAGCTTTTGGTGGAGCGAAAGTACCCAGTGGTGCTTCAGCGAATCGACGTCGGCACTACGAGTGGCCCGGAACGTTCTGAGCTATGCTGGAACACCGCCGGTGTTTTGGCAGACGCGGGAGTCACGATCGCTCTGTCTGGTGATGATCTATTGACCCAAGCACAATTTGCAGTTCGTCATGGTTTGGACCGAGAGACGGCACTTGAGGCGATCACGTCGACACCGGCTAAAATACTAGGAATAGCCGATCGCGTGGGAAGCATTGCCGTTGGCAGTGACGCTGATTTGATTGCCTTGACGGGCGACCCGTTGGAGTTAACGACTTCGATTTCTTGGGTCATGATTAACGGTAAAGTGGCCTCTGGCACCGCCCCCAACAAGAACACAAAGGAATAACGACTGTGCATAGAAAGCTAACTTTGATCGCGGGCGTCATGGCCTGTTGGTTGGTCATTCAGGGCGCGGCCCACGCGCAGAAACCATTGGCGATTCGTGGTGGCAAAATCATCACAATGGCTGGTGATACGATTGAGAATGGCACGATCGTGTTCCGCGACGGCCTGATCACGGCGGTTGGGAAAGACGTAAAAATTCCAGTCGAAGCCAGAATCATTGACGCGACAGGCAAAGTCGTGATGCCCGGTTTCGTAGAGGCCCATAGCTCTTCTGGCATGAGCCAAGCCAACGAGACCAATCCGATCGTGCCTTACGTTTCGGTGATCGATGCCATCGATCCGATGAATTCTTACTTCCTCCAAGCACGTCGAAACGGCGTAACGAGTGTTGCGATCACACCAGGCAATTCGACGTTGATCGGTGGACAAGCGGCGGTCATTAAGACGGGCGGAGAATTTATAGACGAGATGATTTTGAAACCCGATGCCGGAATCAAAATTTCGCTTCGACCGGTTAGCGGCAGTCGGATGAGCCACATGGCGAAACTCCGCAAGGCCTTCGATGACGCGAAAGCCAAACTAGACGCGAAAAACAAACAGATCGAACCCAAAAAA
>JBLINZ010000239.1:0-9500 GCA_047639375.1 Mariniblastus sp.
GCCACGTTATGCCGATGATGCGATGGCGATCGTTGGAAAAATGGGCCCCCAAGCAGTCGAGCTAATGAGTGTCGTAGGCCAAGCGTTGGATTCATCAGAGCCTAGCACACGCGAACTTGCAGTCGTCGCGATCGGCAATATGGGCGTCGCCGCCAGTGAGTTTATCGCTCCCTTGACCAAGCGACTCGACGACACCGACCCACTTGTTCGCTTGGCCGCTCGCCGCTCGCTCGGTAAAATCACGCCCGCGAAGGATGAATCAAAAGCAACCAACAAGTAATGGCGGATGTCGACGCAAACACCTCAAATTTTGTGCATGACAAAACTACGACGTAATGGGTTGCAGAAACCGAGTGACGACATCTCGCGCCCGCGATGACCGACTAGATGCGGGCCGTCGCTTCGGCTGCTGCGTCACACAATGCTTTGGCATCTGCCATCGTGCTGGCTTCCGCGATCGCTCGCACGATCGGCTCCGTGTTACTGGGTCTAACCAGAATCCATTTGTCGTCCCAATCTAAACGCAAGCCATCCATCGTGCTTTGGCTTGCGTCAGGGAATTGCTGCTTGAGGGCTTCAAACAAATCCGGGATTTTCGCTCGATCGATATCGATTTTCGTTTTGCAAATCTCGTAGCTTGGAATCCCCGTCGCCAACTGACTGATCGACTTGCCTTCTGCCGCCATGGCGTCCAAGACCTGTGCCATCGCCACAAAACTGTCACGTACGTACCCAACCTGAGGGTCGATGGGACCACCGTTCCCTTCACCGCCATAGACGGCGTTCAATTCCTTCATCTTGTTAGTTACATTGGCCTCTCCCACTGCGCTCATGTGCAACTCGCAGTCGTTCGCTTTACAAATGTCAGCTGACATGCGACTGGAGGAACAATTAATGACCACGGGGCCACGGCGTGTTTTTAATGCGTGACTGAGGGTGATGGCCAGCGTGTACTCTTCTCCAACATAGTTGCCGGCTTCGTCGATCAAGGCCAGCCGATCGGCATCAGGATCTTGGCAGAACACAGCGTCCGCACCGAACCCGGCAGCCATTTGCGTTGTCTCTTGGAGGTTGACCTCGGTGGGCTCTGGCGAACGCGTGAATAGTCCATCTGGCGTGCCGCCCAGGCATTCAAATTCGCAACCGAGCTCTTCAAGGAGGCGACGCCCAAGTACAGAGCCCGCACCATGGTGGCTATCAAGAACGACTTTGTATTTTTTCGATCGTATGCGTTCTGCATCAACCGTTTTCAAAACGGCAGCCAAGTGAGCCGAGGTCGTGTCCTCGAGATTGGTGATCTTGCCGATCTTGTCATGGGTGACGGCTGGAAACGAATAATTTTGATAGGCCTCGATCACTTTCTCGCCAGCGTCGGCTGGAATAACCCGGCCGCTGGATTCAAACAATTTCAGACCATTGTACGCCGCCGGATTATGACTCGCGGAAATTTGAATTCCTGCAGCCGCGTTGTGCTCCCGCACAAGAATCCCCGTTGTCGGAGTTGCGGCTACGTCACCGTAAATCACGTCGCGTCCCATCGCAGAGAGACCGCTACAAATCGCTTGAGCAAGCATCGTTCCAGTGGATCGCCCATCCCGAGTGACGACAATCGGACCTTCCGATTCAAGCAAGGAGGCAAATGCCGTGCTGTACTTGATCGCCAAAATAGGATCAAGACTTTCGCCGATAATGCCGCGCAAGCCTGAAACGCTGATGATGGGTTCGTTCATGAATCGATAATACAGCTACTGGAAGATTGATTTGAATTTATGACGAAACAAGGATCCGCTGAGCAAGATTTTAATCAGCGACGCCAATCCTCGGAAGCAGCAAAACTTGCTCGCGGGGTTGAACGCAGGGGACTAGGAAACCTAAAATTCACGTCATTCCAAATGGTAACGCGCCGGCAGCCCAGTCCGGTGCATCGACGCTTGACCTTACAGATTAACGGCAAATTTCATGTCCAACTCGACCGCTTCTTTTGACCTTAACGATTGTCTTGCCAAGGTTCGAGCCGCTGCTGAGGCCAATCATCTCACCGACTCGTCAGTCGAAAACATTCGTACTTGGCTGACCGAAGACCGCTACGCCCAATATGCTCCGGCGATTGCGGAACATATTCAATCCGGCAAGTGGAAAGAGCTGGACGACGTGTTTTGGACCATTATTCCTTTTGGAACCGGAGGCAGGAGAGGCAAAATGTACCCATTCGGGTCCAATGCGATCAATGAACGAACCATCGGCGAGAGTGCCCAAGGACTTGCGGACTACGTCAAAGAAGTCAAACCGGCAGGGCCTTGGAAAATGGCGATCGCCTACGACACCCGACATCGAAGTCGTGAATTCGCTGAGCTTTGCTCGAGCGTGATGGTGGCGAACGGATTCGAGGTCTACTTCATCGACGATTATCGTAGTACGCCTGAGTTATCGTATTTGATTCGCTACAAAAAATGCGATTGCGGCATCATGGTCACTGCCAGCCACAACCCGCCTAGCGACAATGCCGTCAAAGTTTACTGGTCCAGTGGCGCTCAACTGATTCCGCCCCACGATCAAGCAGTGATTGAGAAAGTCAATCAAGTCGAAAAAATCCCAACCGTCGACTTCATCCAAGCTGTCAATGAGAATCGTGTTCACCTCATCCGCGACGAAGTCGATCAAGCGTTGATGGGAGAGCACCTCAAACACAGCTTCGACCTTCCTCGGGATCTGAAAGTTATCTTCTCGCCCTTGCACGGCGTGGGTGAGTTCAACGTTAAGTCACTGCTAAATGAAGTTGGTTTTAGTCAACTGGAAATTTACGAGCCACACCGTGAACCGAGCGGAGATTTCCCCAACGTGCCGGGACATGTTTCCAATCCCGAAAACGCAATTGTCTTTGAGGCGATGATCGAACACGCGAAAACCAACGGCACGGAGCTGATTCTGGCTACCGATCCCGATTGCGACAGGATGGGTGCGGCGGCTCCCATCACCATGGATACGTTTGGAGAGTGGAAAACATTCAATGGCAATCAATTATGTGCGCTCCTCGGCGATTTCATTCTCGCCCAACGACAGGCGTTGAATACACTCGATGACAACAGCTACGTCGTCACGACGTTGGTGACTACGAGGATGCTCAAAACAATATGCGATTCGTACGGCGTGCGTTGCTCCGACGAAAATCTCGTCGGATTCAAATGGATTTGCAACGTGGTCGACGAAGACGGAGCCGATGGATTTGTTTATGGAACCGAGGAATCCCATGGTTTTTTGGTTGGTCAGTATTGTCGCGACAAAGACGGTGCGGTGGCGTGTATGTTGATGACCCAACTGGCGGCTTGGGTGAAATCGAAAGGGATTTCGGTCTGGCAGCACTTGGATACTCTCTACGAAAAGCACGGATATTTTCAAGAGAAATTGGTCAACATTCGCATGGAAGGCTCCGACGGGATGAAGCGAATGAAGAACCTGATGGCAAAATTCCGTTCGGACCCGCCGAAAACCTTAGGAGGGCTCGAGGTCACCGGCGTCCGCGACTACTCTGTGGGACAACTGTTCAAGAGTGACGGGAGCTCCCAACCCATTTCTGGTCCCGAAGGCAATGTTCTGATTTTTGAAACGGGAGTCGAAGGCAACTACGTCGCCGCCCGTCCTTCAGGAACCGAACCCAAGGTCAAGTTCTATATGTTTACCCTCGTTCCAATCGCGGACCTCACCGATTTAGACGAAGCGAAATCGGAGATGGTGGACCGCATCCATGGCTACGAAACAGACATGCGGACGTTCGCCGATTCGGTTTAGCGCAGACGCCCTCGAACAAAACGTACCAAAGACTAGAACGGAAACCCTGAAGCAGAATGATTCGTGAACTTCGGCACGATCAACAACCCTTCATTTGGTCAAAATCAACTTCCCCTGCTTGGTCCGGCGAAGTCGATAGATTTGTCCGTTGTTCTCGATCCAAATCTCCTCTCCACACCGTGCCAACGACTCGAAACTGATGATCTTTGGCAGCTGATCCAACCTCGGCGTCACCTCAGAATGAGGATTCGATTCAACGCTGTTAGGTACGTTGGGTTTCGGATCGGTCATGAAATTGGCTAAACAAAAACAAAAAGACGGGTGAAAATTGGCACTCAACGCACAATACCGGGCGGTTGCCATCGAACCCTAATTGAGAACCAGTCTCAACTAAGCCTAGGTCTACTTTAACCAATTCCCGACTCCCAAGAAACCAGCCGAGGCGAATTTTTGACTTCTAGGCTGTCAAGCTATTAACCTCTTCTCGCTCGGTGTATTTCACCGTCTAGCAGATGGTGCGAAACACCTAAAGGAAAAGGTCGTTTGACGATTAGGCGGCACTTATGCGGCACGGCACTTAAAGCGGCGGTCGTGGTCAGCGAAACGAATATGTGCCATCCTCAGCGGCCGTTTCGAGGCTCCCATTCAATTGATTTCGATCTCGCCTACCTGGGAAGCTGCCTTTTTCGGATGGCATCTGGACAAAGCGAGCGCACATTCTGGCATCTCCTCAGGATGCAAAACCTAGGCATCACCATTTCTGGGGAAGTCGCAGAGCTTAATCCCCGGCTACGAGCTGCGATCCATTCAGGATCAAAATCGTCGCTTTTCGTCTCGTCGCAACTCAAATCCAATAATTATGTCCGTCGAGATTTGGCAAGAATTGAAACGTAGTAACTCGTTTGTATTTCAGTGTTTCAATAAAAATGAACCGGCCAAATTGAGCGGGACATCGGCAACAAAGACATGTGCAATTCGATGAGTCTAAAGCGCGGGGCTACCAAGGGACGTCGTCTTTCTCTCCGCGGCGCCCGGGTGGACCAGTTCTCGCACTTCGCTGCTAGGAACCTCAAGCTTCATCCCCGGATCGATCGGGCTATCGGGTTTGGCAAACATCAAATGCACAGTATGAACCCGCCGTTCGGCAAACGCGGCTTCGCAATAGCAAAGATAGAAATGCCACATCCGAATGAATTTATCGTCAAAACCAAGGGCCCGAACGGCGTCCAACTGCCAGAGAAATCTCGCTCTCCAGTGAGTCAGGGTCGTCGCATAGTGCGGTGTGATGTCATCAAGCTTGAGCATCCGCATATCGGTCACCTTACCAGCCGAAGTGGCCAACGCGGTAATTGATGGCAAGCATCCACCAGGAAAAATATACTTACGGATGAAATCAACGTGTTTTATATGATGTTGATAGTGTTGTTCACCGATCGTAATCGCTTGAAGCAACATGGCGCCATCCGGTTTTAGCAGGCGACCACAGCAGGCGAAAAACTGATCGTAGTATTGATGCCCAACCGCTTCGATCATCTCGACGGAAACGATTTTATCAAAGCGTCCCTCAAGTTGCCGATAGTCTTTGAGCAAGACTGTCACGCGATCAGAAACTCCAGCGGCATCGACGCGGTCCGTTGCCAATTTAAACTGTTCTTGGGAGATCGTGGTCGTCGTGACACGGCAGCCAAATTTCGTCGCCATATGAATGGCCAACCCCCCCCATCCTGATCCAATTTCCAACACGTGATCGTGAGGAGCAAGCTGGAGTTTTCGGCAAATCTGATTCATTTTCCGGACGGACGCGTCCAGCAACTCGTCATCCACGGACGCGTTCGAACGCGAACTATCAAAGACTCCCGACGAATAGTTCATCGTCTCATCGAGAAACAATTGATAGAACTCATTGCCAAGATCATAGTGTTCATGAATGTTTTGCCGACTTCCGGAGACAGTATTTTTGCGATTCAGATGTCGAAAAAAATCAAACCGATTTTTCAACCAAGCCCACGATCGTTCAAGTTGCGAAAACTCCCCCAGGTTTCGAATCATGATTCGAATCAAGGAAGTCAAATCATCGGAGACCCAATCCCCATCGATATATGACTCCGCTGCTCCAATCGTGCCACCGGTCATGATTCGTCGATAGAACGAAGGCTTTGAGACCAATACATTCGCGGTTAGATCACCCGTCGTCCCAAACCGTTTGACATCCCCGCCGTCAATCAACCCGACTTGCCCTCGCGTGAGTTTCAGAAATCGGTTTTCAATTTGCTTTTTTGAAAACCCGGCGGTTGACGATCTAGGCGGTTGATTTCCAACGGCGGCTTGGCTCGGATCGAGCGGCAGTTCCGCTGGGAAGATCATCGATTCGGTCGCAAACTCGAAAACAGGAACGTCCAGTCGGCGATTTCTGGGTCGGGTAAAATGGTTCATTTGCTGTTCAATACGGTTTTGGAATTGCTTGGCAATTGCGGATGAGGATAAGCCGACGACTGAGGCGTGACGTTCGCACTCGAATCCCCTGAAAGCGGCATCGCTTGCGTGCCGAGATCGGGGGCTGTCGGAGTTGAATTGCCTAAATGAGAAAAAACAGGGATCTTTTTGAGGTACAGCCTGAGGGCTTGCCAGTAGATTCCCACAAACACTTTGACACTGGCGAACGGATACTTAACTAACAGTCGATTCAGATTTGAGGATGTCAGATCAAGCCGCTTCATAGACATACTGACGTCGAGGATTTTCCGAACACCCTCCATCGGATGGTCGAGATGATTCTCGATTTTCACGCCCAATTTCGCTCCTGGAAGCGAAAAAGCCATTCGGTATCCCATTTCCATCGACAGAAACGGAGAGACGTGAAACACTTTGTCGACCCAATCGGAATGGATCGAAGGCTGCGATCCGGAGCTGCCGGATTCCTGATTTGCGGGAACCACGTAAACATGCTGCTCCCCCCAAGGCGTGTTGTTGACCTCGGCGATGATCGCTTCAACTCTAGAATTGTCTTGGTTGTAGCAATAGAAAAAACTGACTGGGTTCATCTCAAATCCCAGATAGTTAAGCTGCGTCAGCAGTCGGATGGCACCGATCGACGCAACGACCCCGTGTTCCTTCAGTACATTCTCAGCGCGACATCGAATCGAGGGAGTGTTGGGATCAGCAATTAAGTGTCGATCCTGCCGGAACCTTGCAAACGCGAACTTGGAAGTTGACCACAGCCAACGCCGTTTAAAAACCGTTTCCAGCTCGTCTAGATCGAGTAGAAACAGGAACGAACGAAAATCAAATTCATGCTTTTTGGGCGCATTCCGTCGGTGTCGGATCAACCCTTCGTAGATACAACTATTCAAACCACTGCCTCGCCATTTACAACGGTTCGGGAAGCATCGGACAAAACATCACAAACTTCGATGGCCGATTTGACTCCGTCCTCATGAAATCCATTTCCCCAATAGGCCCCACAAAAGGAAGTCATGTTGTGGTCGATTAACTCCCCATGACGACGCTGCATCGCTTTGCGATCCACATTGAAAGTTGGATGTTCGTAGTTGAATTTTTGAATGATATTCTCAGGACGAATTCTGCCCTCATCGTTCAACGTCACGCAGAACACTTTGGGGGCATCTAATGACTGCAACAAATTCATATTGTAAGTCACGGTGGCTCGACCTGAATCACTGGCAGGACGATAGTAGTTCCAACAGGCCCAAGCGCGTTTGTTTTTTGGAAGCACCGAATCTTGAGTGTGAAGGATGGCTTCGTTGGGATGATAAGGAAACGCGGAGAGAACTTCTCGCTCGACTTGAGTTGCTTCCGCTTCAAGAATCCTCAAGGCCTGATCGCTGTGACAGGCAAAAATAACGTGATCGAATTCCAAGGCCGACGAGTTCGCAGGATAAACCTGGACTTTATTTTCCAATCGTTTAACTTTTTCAATCGGCTGGTTCACGACGATCTGATCTTTCCACTTCCGGATCAACGGAGCAATGTATTGACGTGAGCCACCTTGAATCACACGCCATTGTGGACGATCTTTCAGACCAAGCAATCCGTGGTTTTGATAAAACTCCGCTACGAATTGAATCGGGAAGTCACGAAAGGTATCAAATGATGCGGACCAGATCGCCGCACCCATCGGCAAAAAATACTGCTCGATAAATTGTTTCGAAAGCCGATGATGTTGCAGAAACTCGCCTACCGTTTCAAGCTCGTTCCCAGTCGTCACGTGTTCTTCGCACAAGCGGTTGAAGCGTCCAAAATCAGCCAGCATGCGGTAAAAACTTGGTCGAAACAGGTTGCGACGCTGGGCGAAGAGACCCGGCAAATCGGCGCCGCGATACTCGAGCCCCGTCGCCTCGCAGCTCACGCTGAAATTCATGCGAGTCGGCTGAGATTCCACCTTCAGATCTTGCATCAGTTGGATGAAATTGGGGTAAGTCCGATCGTTGAACACAATGAACCCGGTATCGACGGCGTACCGCTTCCCCTCCAAGTCGACATCGACGGTATTGGTGTGGCCGCCTAGATTGGAATTGGCTTCGAACAGCGAAATTTCATGCTTTTCTGAAAGGCGGTGCCCAGCTACCAGCCCCGAAACGCCCCCTCCAATAATCGCGATTCTCATCAACCCAACTCCTTTATGATGGCCAAGGCTTACGACTACGGGCGAACTTAACCACTGGATTCCGTTTTGCAAAGAAACTTAAGCCCACCGACAAAATTGACAAAAAAACTAAATGCCGCTGCAATTGACGGCCACTCCTGAGACAGAAAACTGGCACCAGATAAACGTTGTCCGACTTATGGCACAACGAACAAGGCACATTGTTAATATTTAGTTAAATTCATCAATTCAATAACGTTCATCCTTGCCTTCCGACTTTGTTTACTTTGAAATGAGACTATCGGATTCGAACGAAAAAAATTCCTGAAACCACTCCACTCCTCGCGGCTTTTCTTCACGATTTGATTCCCCAAGCCCCACAAAACTTTTCGTCTTATCCCATCCATGGGCCGAATTTGCGTGGGTAGTGTGAAAATTGAAACAGGTTTAACGGACCATATTTTGTTCCGCGAAAATCCCAATACGTTCAATACATTCACTGTTAAACCGATTCCGAAAACTCGGGTTAACTTGGGAGACGACAAAAAGAACAATCTTTTCACATAGCGAAAGTCTTCCCCATGACTAATTCTGAATACACAGCCGCGGCCAGTAACGTTCACAACGTGCTGATCCCGAAAAGCGAACGCATTGAAACTTTCTCACCCGTCAAAGTCGCGAAATCGATAGGCGTCAGCGAGTCTTCTCTTAAGCGGTGGTGTGATGCCGGTCATCTGAATGCCGTCAAAACGGCGGGTGGCCATCGGAGAGTGACCCTCTCGGAAGTCGTTAGATTTGTGAAACAGCGTGGGATGATGTTCTCCAGGCCGGAGATGATCGGCCTCCCCAGTCTAGAGCATATTTCAGTTGGAAGCGTCGAAGACGGTGTCGAACAACTTCGACAGTCCCTACTCGCGGCCGACGACGTTGCGTGCCAGAAATTACTAACGTTTTTGTACTTGGAGGGGCGGGGGATTCCCGAAATCGTCGATCTGTTTCTGACACCAGCGTTCGCCAGCATCGGTGACGACTGGAGTCAAGGCAATGTTGAGGTTTACGAAGAGCGTCGCGCAGGCCAAACGTGTTCGTTGGCGATTAAGGCGATCAAGAC
>JBLINZ010000240.1:0-9471 GCA_047639375.1 Mariniblastus sp.
CAGCCGATTCAAGTGCCAGCCGACGGCCTTGGTTGACGGTGCTGCAGTCTCCTTCCTTGTTTCGTTTTCAACTTCTATGCAACTTTTTGATACCCACGCCCACCTCGAAGACGAGCAGTTGTCGTCGGTATTGGATGACGTTCTGGCCAAGGCTGAGGCTGCCGAGTTGGTAGGGATTACGGCAATCGGAACCACCGTCTCCACCAGCCGCGACTGTTTGGCGTTGGCAGAAAAGTACGAGCAAGTGTTCGCTGCCGTTGGGATTCATCCCAACCATGCCAAAGAAACCACCGAACAAGACTGGCAGCAAATCGTTGCCATGGCGTCGCACCCTCAAGTCGTTGCGATTGGCGAAACGGGCTTGGATCGTTATTGGGATTATTGCTCAATCGAGACTCAGCAAAATTGGTTTGCGCGACACATTGAGTTATCGTTCGAAACCCGGAAGCCGTTGGTGGTGCATATGCGTGAATGCGAATCCGACATACTCTCGATGTTCCAGTCGCATCAACGTGATGGACGTATTATCGGGATCATGCATTCGTTCGCTGGCCAATGGGAGACCGCCCAAGCGTGTCTTGAGCTGGGGATGTACATTAGTTTTGCAGGGATGGTAACGTTCAAAAAATCGGATGAGCTGCGGGAAATTGCCGCGAAGATACCGGAGGATCGGATCTTGGTAGAAACCGATTCACCTTACCTTTCTCCTCACCCGCACCGTGGGAAACGCCCCAATCACCCCGCGATGGTCAGGTATACCGCCGCCTGTATCGCCGAGGCTCGTGGCATGACGGTCGAGGCGTTTTCGAATCTGACGACGAAAAATGCGAAATGCGTTTTCAATTTAACGAACCTTAATTGAAATTACAGGCCGCAATCAAAGTGAATCTGGCCTGCGATAAAAACGCTGGTGCCTTCTCGGTCGTGATCCGTTTCATGCTTTGATGGACAGCCTGAATCATTGTCGGGACGTCAGCCTCGGGCAGCTCTACTTGTCGCTCCATTCGGTCGAACGAACTCGGTCGGCCAAGACGTATTCCCACCGCCGCTCACCGATCCCTTGGGAGAGCAGTTTCAGTTGCCGGACATAAGACGATTTGATGAGGTGCCAGCACAGGCCAATCCACATAGTTGTTCCTAAGATCAGTAGCGGCCAATACTGCCAGAGCAAACGTTTGTGGTTTTCCGTGTTGACGCCGTTCGATTTTGAAGCCGACCATTGCTCGAATTGCGATTCCTCAGACGCCAAGTTCGCTTTCCAAGCTTCAGGCGATCCCTGGAAGGAAGCAATTGCATCGATCCCAATGGAAATCGGTGCGATTTCCTGATCAACCAACCAAAGCATCGCCGCCGTGGGAATCAGCACAAGTAGAAATACAACTCGGACATCCCAGCGAACCTTGTTGACGGCTTGCAGTTCCAGTCGTTCTCGGCGGCGAGACCATGTCCCATCCATGCGGATGCAGTTCTTCTTGAGCTCGCTGCAAAGCAATCGAGGCAGATTGGAAACGAGTAGCTCACTAAGAACGAAAATGATGGTCAGGACGAATGCGAGCAAGGTAATCCATGAGGCCCCAAAATAAGACAATATCAGAACGCAACCTAAGGTTGCGAGGGGCCCGCCAATCGTCAACGGCCAGCGGTTCCTGAACGATCCAATGGTCGCTGGGTCTACGGTTGATTGCGATTGAGGAAGCGTGGTGGCGATGTTGACGTCCTTTCGTTTTAGCCTTTTGAAATGATACTCATTTTGTGCGCCGGCTGGGTAATCGCTTGTTGATTCAATGACCGGTTAAGTGGGCAAGCATAGCTCGAATGCGTCCTCGTCTACGCGTCGGGCTACCATTTTCGACTTTCGCTAATTAAATCAACAAGCCATCAAGCGAAGGAGAGCCCTCGTTTTAATGGTTGTTTCACTGACGCCTGCCAGCAAATCGTTAAACGACCCATCGGCTCGATTTCGGCGTGCTCTATTCGTTTACTAAATGGTATTCCAGGTCATCTAGAAAAGTCCGGACCCCGCTGGCTACATCCGATGAACTGCTGACGATCATGTAACCGGCCACGATATTGATGGATGCCTTGCCTTTGCCTGATTTGCTCCAGCTGTCATTGGCAACGGAGGACGTCACGATGTCGGTCAGCATCGATTCAGCGGTGACTGTGGTAACCGGAACGCGATCCATTCCCATTCCGGTGCCAAACAAGTCATCAGCCTGGTCCTCTTCATCGAGGTCGTGACTCAAAACCGGCTTGGCTGGTGCTTGAGGTTTGCCAAGTCGAACTTGTTCTTTTTCCCGAATCGCGTCGAGCAATGCCCGCACGTTGTAGAAGTGATTTGAAAAGTATCGAGGGTCGTCGGCGTCATCTAAGGAAATGATCTTGAGAAAGCTGCCTTGAACAGTGACCGTCGCGTTGTGCTTCACGAGCATTTGTCGCATGGCGGATAGAACGGATGTCCCACTGGAGCTGAATGTCAACGGTTCGTCTTCGCTGAGTGCATCATCCTTGGCTGAAATGGTCAGGATGATATTCAATTGAAGGTTGGACTCTAAATATTCCTCGATTTCACTCCATGGCGTCTCATCAAAATCAAAATCTACTGAAGCCATGAGTTTCTTCATGATCTCCCGATTGGCCTGGGCATCGCTGACTGGAGCAGGGGCCTCCGTGCGTTCTTTCGTTTGAGCAGCAGGTTCCCGCAATTGATTTTCGGAAACCTTGAATGGGTTGTCTTGGGCGACTGCGATGTTTAACGACAATAAGAAAAAAACGAGTACGAGAGCCACCGAAATTCGTGTCATGATTTACACCTTCTTGAATATGAAGCGTTGAAACCGTTTCGGAAGCGGAACAGGCGCATTCATCCTAGTGCTGCCCAATGTCGGCGTCAAACAATACTCAGCGGCGATGGGGAAGAGAGGGCTGGGAATCATTGACGCCAAATGGCCTGCCGGCGTCGTTTAGAAGATGGGGCTGTCGCATAGGTGATCGCTAGTCATCCGAATGAATCTCGGGAGATAGCGTCTAGAAGTCGTCGGTCGACGTGAAGAGGCCGACGCGTAAGTCTTTGGCGGTGTAGATTTCGCGGCCATCAACCAGCATGCTGCCGTCGGCGATTCCGAGCACGAGTTTACGCTCGATCAATCGCTTGACCTCAAGCTTGTACGTCACGAGTTTAGCCGTGGGGAGGACTTGCCCGAAGAACTTGACTTCGCCGACACCGATCGCCCTTCCCTTGCCCGGATTCCCTTTCCAGCCAAGGAAAAAACCAACCAACTGCCAAAGTGCGTCGAGTCCGAGGCACCCTGGCATAACGGGATCGCCCTTGAAGTGGCAGTCGAAAAACCAAAGGTCAGGCGTGATGTCTAGCTCGGCAACGATTTCACCTTTGCCGTGAGCTCCACCGTCGGCTGTGATCAATGGAATGCGATCCATCATCAACATGTTGGGAAGCGGGAGCTTAGCATTGCCGGGGCCAAACAGATCACCTTCACCGCAGCTCAACAAGTCTTCGCGGGTGAACGTGTTTTTAGTAGTCAAAACGAAGTCCGCCAATTGTATCGGTTGAAAACTCGTTCGTGACCTAGCCGCCGGCATTGGCCGTCGCTGAGCGAATCGACCAAGAGATTTAGCCCTGCCACAACAACGACGTCACGACCCACATTTGCAAGGCTCCGGTCGCGGCCATGATCATACCATTTAAAATCAAGTACGGAATCAAGTCGCTGTCGATTTTGGGCATTGGAAGGTCCTTGTCACGCAAAAGCGTCAATTCGTCTCTGAAAACAAATGCATAGGTAACTCGAGGCGGATTATTATTCGAGCAAGCCCGAGTAATTACGCATGACCAAGTGGCTATCAATTTTCTGGACCAAGTCAAATGCGACGCTCACGGCGATCAGCAAACCGGTACCGCCGTAGAAACTGGCAACCATGAAGTCGACGCCTAGCAGTTCCGAGATAATCGTCGGGACGACAGCGATCAAAGCCAAGAAACCGGCACCCACGTAGGTGATTCGCTCGATAACCTTTTCAAGGTAATCTTCGGTTCGACGACCAGGGCGATAACCGGGGATGAATGTTCCGTTATCTTTAAGGTTGTCGGAGATTTCCTTCGGATTGAACGTGATCGCTGTCCAGAAGTAACAGAAAAAGTAGATCATTCCGATGTAAACAAGGTTGTAAACCATTGAGGTCGGGTCACCGAGCACGGTTCCCACGCCCCCCATCACTCGACTGAACCAGCCTTCTCCATTGCCCAGCATTCTGAATAGAAACGGAGGGATCATCAATAGACTTTGAGCGAAGATGATCGGCATCACTCCCGCTTGGTTGACTCGAAGCGGCATGTACTGACGGGTTCCGCCGTAGACTCGACGCCCGCGAACGTGTTTCGCACTTTGGGTCGGAATTCTGCGTTGGCCCAGCGTGATGAACACAACACCAACCACGACGCCAACAAACATCAATATCAACATGATGATTTTTTCGAGACCCACACCTGAGGAACCAAATCCGTTCAACTCAAACGTGGCGTTGTTGAGGAGTCCGATCAACGCCGATGGCATCATCGCGACGATACCAGCCATGATCAACAGGCTGATCCCGTTGCCGATTCCGTATTCATCGATCTGCTCACCCAACCACATCAGGAATACACTCCCGCAGGTCATGATTAGGATGGCCGTCATTTGCCACATGAATGTAAGTTTACCCGTTGCGGCAACTTCAAACGCCGCGTCGGTCATGTTTCCGGCTCCACCCCCAATTGGATCACGCATGATCACAAACCAGAGGTAGCCCGCACTTTGGATCAAGCACAACACGACGGTAAGGTAACGTGTGTACTCGTTGATTTTCTTGCGACCGGCTTCGCCTTCCTTCTTGAGTTCTTCAAGAGGCTTATAGACGGTGCCCATCAATTGCAGAATAATCGACGCGGAAATATAAGGCATGATCCCAAGGCCAAAGATGGTGGCTTGGTTCAATTGACTACCACTAAAGACCGAAACTTTCTGGAGGAACTTGGCGAGGTCGCCACTCATGTTCTTCGCAAAATCGGAAACCTGTCCCTGGTCGATCATCGGAAGCGGGATTTGCCACCCGATTCGATAGATCGCCAACAAGAACAGCGTGAGAAAGATCTTCCGGCGTAATTCCGGAATCGTGAAAACGATCTTGAGCTTCTCTAACATAGCAAAGTGTTCCTGACGATCCTTCTACAGTATGCTCGGCTTTGGTTGCTAAACGTTTTCAAGCGTTAGCTCTTGGTGGCCGATTTCATCTTGTTTTTGACAACGGGCTTTTTGGGCGGAAGTACTACGACAGAACCGCCGGCTTTTTCAATTTTTTCACGAGCGGATTGGCTGAAACGATGAGCCGTTACCGTCAGCTTCTTGCTGATTTCTCCCTTGCCCAAGACTTTTAGCACATCGTACCGGTAGTTGGCTAGAGCCTTTTCGCGAAGTGAATCAGGAGTGACCTCTTCACCGGCTTCAAAGTTCGCTTCTAAATCGGCAATATTGACTTCGCCAACTCGGAGCGCGAATTTATTGTTAAAACCGCGTTTAGGAATGCGGCGAATCATCGGCATCGCACCACCTTGGAACGTCGGATGCTGCGAATGCCCGGCGCGTGAACGCTGGCCGTTGTGGCCTCGTCCGGAAGTCTTCCCCAGCCCGGAACCCGTACCACGTCCAATCCGCTTTCGCTTTTTGAACTTCTGAATGCCTTCGTGTACGTCGTTAATAATCACAGCTGGACTCCTCGGAGACGCTCAACGTCTTCTCTTGTTCGTACGTGTCGAAGAGCTTCGATGGTGGCTTTAACCAGTGTGACTGGATTGTTGCTACCAAAACTCTTCGTCAAAATGTTCTTTACACCAGCTGCTTCGCAGACGGCACGCACGGCTGAACCGGCGATGATTCCGGTACCAGGACCGGCGGGAAGTAGAACCACTCGGGCGGCTCCAAATCGTCCGTCGACGCGGTGAGGAATGGATCCCTCTACCATGCTGATTTCGACCAATGTTCGCGAGGCTTGCTTGTTGGCCTTTTCAACGCTCGGCTGAACTTCGTTCGCCTTGCCGTATCCCCAGCCAACTTTACCTTTGCCGTCACCGCAAACGACCATCGCAGCGAAGCTGAATCGGCGTCCACCTTTAACCACAGCTGCACAGCGCTTGATTTTGACGGTCCGCTCGATCAAACCAGAACTTTGCTTGTCCTGGTCCTTGCGATTATCTTTTCGATTGCCTTTAGCCACTTTATACCTCGATATTTTGACGAACGATTCAATTCGTGGGTCGTTGAATTCGTTTTCTCAGTTTGTTTTTGTCTGCTGCCGGTGGGTTGGAAACTCAGTAGCTTGGTGGTTGGTGGATGGTTGGAAACCAATCTCATTTTCACGAAGCGGTTTGCCAACGAATTAGAACTTAAGTCCGCCTTCGCGAGCCGCATTGGCCAATTCAGCTACACGGCCGTGGAACTTATAGGGTCCACGATCGAAACAGGCTTCGGTTACGCCTGCGGCGATTGCTCGCTCGGCAATCGCAGCCCCGATAATCTTGGCCGCATCGCAATTTCCGCCGTACTCAATTTGAGCGGCAAGTGTTTTGTCGCGTGTACTCGCTGAAGCCAGCGTCTTGCCAGCTTCGTCATCGATCAACTGGCAGTACAAATGTTTGTTGCTACGTCGAACGCTTAAGCGAGGACATTGGGCATCACCACGAAGTTTCTTACGAACTCGATTGGTGCGACGCCAACGTTGCTTGTTTACTAGTTTTTGTTTTCTCACCGCTATCTCGCTTTTACGTTTATTTCCAACTGAAAGTCAGGCTAAATCAGTAACTCGTTTACTGATTCAATTACTGGGCAGACTTACCAGGTTTGATTTTCACATGCTCACCAACGTATCGAATTCCCTTACCCTTATAAGGTTCAGGCTTTCGAAGGCTGCGAACTTCAGCGGCGAACTGACCGACTTTTTGCTTGTCACATCCCTTCACATCAACGTGAGTTTGATCGGGACAAGTCACTACCAGGCCTTCAGGAATATCCTTGACCAACTCATTCGCCAGGCCAACACGCAATTTTAGCTGTTTTCCTGCGATCTGACAGACGTAACCGACGCCTTGAAGCTCAAGTTTTTTCTCGTAGCCCTCTTTGACACCAACAATCATATTTTGAACTAAGGCACGCGTCAGTCCGTGAAAAGCACGCGAGTGCTTATCGTCTTTACCGCGAGAGACTTTGACGTTTCCGTCAACGACCTCGAGCGAGACTTCGGGACGATGTGCGTAACTCAGCTTGCCTTTTGGGCCTTCGATATCAATCAAGCCATTCGCCACATTTACAGTGACGCCGTCGATGATCGATACAGGTTTATTGCCAATTCTTGACATGGATCTTTTCCAACATTGTTTTTTCGTATCAGAAACTATCGAATTCGATGTTCCCGGGCGAAACTCGTTCTACAGAGCCGTTTTCTGTAGCCACGAATATCGCCAACTCAACTTGGTACTCAGGCGGACCTGATGCACTACCAGATTTCACACAAAATTTCGCCGCCAACTTTTTGCTGACGCGCTTCTCGGTCACTCATCACACCTTTACTGGTGCTGAGGATCGAGATGCCAAGTCCATTCAGGACTGGTCGCAAATCGCGTGCACTCGAGTAAACCCGGCAACCAGGCTTGCTCACACGTTTAACGTGGCGAATTACTTTTTCACCACTGGGTCCATATTTTAAGTCAATTTGGAGTTGGCCAACTGGAGCGCCGTCTTCGGCTTTCCAGTCCCAAATGAAGCCCTCACGTTTGAGAACCTCTGCCACACCTGTTTTAACTTTGGAAATTGGCATTTCCACGTTTGGCCGTTCTACGCTTACCGCGTTGCGGATGCGAGTAAGCATGTCGGCAATTGGGTCTGTCATCATAGTCGCTTGTTTCCCTTATCTTGCCTTACCAACTTGCCTTGCGTACACCGGGGATCATGCCTCGGTCTGCAAGGTTGCGAAAGCAGATTCGACATACACCAAATTTTCGGTATACCGCCCGAGGACGACCACATAATTGACACCGTCGCTCACGGCGAACAGGGTATTTTGGTCGAGACGCTTTAGCGATCTTCGATTTTCTTGCCACAGCAAAAGCCTGTAAAAAAGTCTTGTTAAAGTTTGTTGGTGAGCGTAAAGCTCTGTCTAATCACATCAAAATGAATCTAGGAATCAAAGCTCACCAATTTATAACATTCGGTGGTTTCTTAACATCCCCAACACTAGCTCTTTTTCTTATCTTCTTTGAACGGCATTCCGAACATTCGAAGCAGCTCACGTCCTTCGTTGTCGTCGTCAGTCGTCGTCACGAACACAATGTTCATTCCTTGACTTCGGGTGAACTTATCAGGGTTCAATTCCGGGAATACGCCGTACTCATTCAAGCCAAGGCTGTAATTGCCACGACCGTCGAATGCTTTTGAGCTAATTCCGCGAAAGTCACGAACTCGAGGAAGAGCCAGCGTAAGTAGGCGATCCATGAATTCATACATCCGCTCACCGCGTAATGTTACTTTGCAGCCGATCGCTTGACCTTCACGCAAGCGGAAGTTCGCAATCGACTTTCGAGCTTTTGTGATCACTGGCTTTTGGCCAGCAATCAACGTCATCGCTTCACTGGCGTCAGCCAGTTCTTTTTTGTCTTGTGTTGCTGTCCCGACACCCATGTTGATGACGATTTTTTCAAGTCGTGGCAACGAATGGATGTTCGCACGGCCGCAAGTCTCTTTGAGCTGGGCCTGGATAGTATCGTTATATAATTCTTTTAGTCGAGCCATGGTTTTGCTTTTTCTGGTGAGCCGTTGATGATTACAACAGCTAATCTTATGGGGTGCTCAAATGGTGTGCTTTAAATTGTCTGCTCAATTTCCACTGCGGGGAGCTAGATGACTTCGTTAGCGAGGCTGACGATTTTCATGTAGTTCTTTTCTCGCAGTTCGCGAGCCACAGCACCGAAAATACGTGTGCCGCGTGGGTTTTTGTCTTTGTCGATAATCACAGCCGCGTTCGCGTCGAACTTGATGTAACTTCCATCGGCTCGACGAGTTCCCTTTTTGCAACGAACAATGACCGCTTGAACGATCGCTTTTTTCTTAATGTCGCTACCGGGAATCACGCTCTTAACGCTGCAAACGATCACATCACCCAAGCCGGCGGTTCGTCGTCGCGAGCCACCGAGCACTTTGATGCACATGATCTCACGGGCACCCGTGTTGTCTGCAACTGCTAGTCTTGTTTCTGCTTGAATCATGATTCGTCAGGAAGTTGAAATGTGTAGGGATGAAATCTGGAAACAGATTTGGAATTCAAAACTCGACTTTGCCAAGAACTACTCTGTGGTCGCTTCAGCGGCGCCTTTGTGCGTCGGGGCGACTTCTGTAGTATCCTGGTGGTCCGACTCTTCCCGAACTTTAC
>JBLINZ010000241.1:0-9456 GCA_047639375.1 Mariniblastus sp.
CAGGCGACAGTGAAAAACGCGAAGCGTTTGTTGGTGGGGCGAACCACCCCTAAACCTGCGAGCCAACCAAATCCACCACGGCGGCTTCGATATCGTCCGAGCGCATCAACGACTCGCCCACGAGGATTGCATCGACATTATTGTCTTTCATCAACTGTACATCGGCCGCAGTAAAGATCCCGCTTTCGCTGACCATCGCAATTCCAGCCGGCAATGATTGCTTGACTTGAATCGAGTGCATCAAATCGATTTCAAACGTGTTCAGGTCGCGATTGTTAACGCCCACAAGTTTCGGTTCGCAAGCTAAAACGGCCGCAACGTTGGCGGCGTCGTACAGCTCAACCAAAGCCGTCATCCCTAACTCCGTAATCAACTGGTGCAGGCACTTCATTCGCTCGGGATCAAGGCACTCCGCGATCAGCAAGACGGCGTCGGCACCTGCGGCACGGGCCTCGTAGATCTGATACTCATCGAGAATGAAATCCTTCCGGAGCAGCGGTTTCGTCACCGCGGCCCGAATCGATTTCAGATACTCCAGTTTGCCTTGGAAAAAATGCTCGTCCGTCAGCACGCTAATGCAATTCGCCCCAGCGGCCGCGTAAGCTTGAGCAATCGACACGGGATCAAAATCCTCGCGAATCACGCCCTTGGAAGGGCTGGCTTTCTTGACCTCTGCGATCAGGCTAACACGATTCACTTCTTCCCCCCCAGTCAGCGCCGCATAAAAATCTAGCGGAGGAGGGCAGTCAGCAAGTTTCGACTTCAGAGTTGCGATTGGCGTTCGTTGCTTGGCGGCTTCGATTTCACCAATTTTATGGTGCACAATTTTGTCAAGAATTGAGCTCACGCGTTGTTCCCGTGGAATGCACAGCGACAAGCCCAGGCTGTCGGTTGGGGGGATTGGATGCCGAAGCACGATTCTCAATCCGTTCATTGAAAATCTCGGTCAGTCTATCCTGACGGAAAGTAAAGATTTTTACTAGATCCGGCTTGACCATAAATCGGTGAATCAGTGACCCACCGCGAGGAATGTAATGAACCTGATCTTTGACCCGAGTCCAGCCATTGCCAAGATCCTCAAACAAGTGCTCGTGATGCCATTGCCTGTAAGGACCCTTGAGTTGGATGTCGATGAATTTTTCGGGAGGAGCCCATTCCCTGATCTCAGTTCGCCAGCCAATGGGAATGCTGTGAATTTTGAGTCGGTAGTCCAGCAGCAGCCCCGACCTCATTTCGATCGGCTGAGGAGTAACCACCGAGAATTTAACCCAAGGCGGAGTGATTCGCTCAAGCTGCATCGCGTCCGAGAAAAAATCAAAAACTTCGGTTCTCGGCAACTTCACATCCATTTCGGTACATAACCGGTAGCCCCGAACACTATCTTTTTTAATCTGAATGGGCGAGTACTTGGTTCTCATCATGGATCCTTGGAGGCAATCGTCTCTTATTCTTAGAACCGCCAGCTCTGTGGGCTGAATAACACATTTTGAATATGAAATTGACGGATTAGCTGCCTGCCCACTCAAAACGTTCTAAAAAAGACGGTGTCCTCCAAACTAGGCATCGAACTCACCCGAATTGGCCCTGCCACTCGGTCACCCGCTAGCGTCGCTGCCAAACAAGAAGATTGAAACTGTCATTGGCCACCAAACTGTCTTGGCTATTTTGTTCAAATGACTCCAAGGAAAAATCGATCTCGAAACTACGATAATCATAAACTCCATGGTACGGCGACCAGCCTTCCAGATTCTCGGTCCGGTCGGCTGAAATCGTGAGTCCCTCCATGTCGTCGACACTAAGCGTCCAAGTATTGCCATCGCTGGTGCCAGCTGAAAGTGTCACAAAATCTGGCAGCCTGAATTTAATTTCATGCGACTCGGAACCATCGAGATCAGTGAAGTTTTTGACATGCGGAAACGCTCCGGCGTTGCCCGTCAAAATTCCGAAGTCACGAACTTGAAGCTCGCCTCCATCAACCACTGCCTTGACTACCACGTCGATCGATTTTGCCAGACTGTCCAAGGAGACGCCATCTCTTTCAGGCGTGACCGTCAATTTAAAATCGACGTCGGAGTTTGATGCGGGGGTCACCGTGAGTTTGCCAAGATGCTTGGCTTTGACTTTGAATACGCCATCACCCAGCGATTTCCCGTGACTCAACACGGCATCTGCCGGCACGCCTGAAAGGGTGACTTTGTCGTAGTCCGTCTCGATATTCAATGCGATGGAAGAATCTTCGTCACCACTCGCCGTTGCCGGCATGAGGAACTTGATTGCCTCAACCTGAACCGTTACTGTCGCTGAGTTGCTGACATTTCCACCGTCCGTCAAATTGTATTGAAAATGGTCTTCGCCCGAGAATCCTTCTGCTGGTGTGTAGTTGAACGTGCCGTCTTCGTTGAGAGCAACCGAGCCGTGCTCTGGCTGGGTGAATTCATTGATGTCCATCGGCGTTTCAGGAATCTCAACTTTGATCGCGTCGATCCCTGCTTCCACCAAACTGACCGTTCCCTGATCGGCTGCTTCGATAAGAATCTGCACGTCTTGCCCTGCGAACTCGCTGAGGCTGATCGAAAATTCAGTCCATTCACCGGCTCTTGCAGACGCGGATCCCCGTTCTTCGAGGACAACGGTCAATTGGTTTTCGCCAACCACCGTCACGCGAAAGTAGTCGTCGCTGGATGAATTGTGGAGATGAGCAAAAGAATACTGGAACGAAAGATTCGCATTGGCGTCGGCCGGAACCGCGATTAGTTCCGAGAGTGCCGAAGTGACGCCGCCGTCGACATCGTGTTCACCAACGGAGCCGTCATCCTGACCGCCGGTGACGAAGGCCTGCGTGCCTTCGGCTGCGTCTTCCTGCTGGAGCGAGACTCCATTCCAAGCCGTGCCGTCGGGGTCAGTTGCCTCCCAAGTCCCCGACGTGGCGGTGTCAGTGCCATTGGGGTTGGCAGACCAAGTCAAGGATTCGGATTCAAATCCGTCTTCGTAAATTGTCTCCGCTGCGTGCGTAGGAAGATCGTTTTCCAGCACGTCGATGTGGGACGTGTCATCGTCGGCCACCTCGTCATCAATGGCCACTGGCGCGGCTTTGGCGTTCACGGTCAAGCGAATCTCATAGACGTTATTATCTTCGTTGGATTCATTGACAACGTGCTCTGGATCAAGGTAATACTTGAGCGTGTATTCGCCGGGCCGGTCGGGTGTCCAATGCTCTGAGAATCCTTCGCCTTGACGGGTGCTGACGAACTGCCCTTCAATTGTGTTGCCTGAACTGGCGTTCCCAACTGAGGCCCCGGCCCACACGATCACGTTGGGCTTGAACTCATGGTAGATGTCGACTTCCGCATAGTTGTGGAAATTACCGGCCAAACCGTTGGCCCACTTGGCGGGAATCTTGACTTCATCGCCCTCCGTTATTTCAAGCTCGGTGACCTTGTCAAGATAATCGGTATCAAATGCAAAATCAGGCTGCCCCACTTGCAAGTTGATCTGGAATCGCCCGTCGACGTCGACTGATTCTTCAGCGTAGTGCATCAAGCTAATAGTCAAACGATCCCACCCGGATTCGACGATCCATTCGTCGGCAAGCCCGGCCACGACGCCATCTTCTCCGTTGGCTTGATAGTCACGTTCGCTCCCTGAAAATCGGCCGTCTTCGTAGTCAATCAGACTTGCCGAGGATAAACCGTTGATCTTGTTGATGTAGCCTTCTGCAACATAGACGCCCTCGGTTGCACCCGACTCAAATGCAATCTCGACAACCTCCAGCTTGTCGCCTGCCACAAGTTCCAGGCGATTGTTTCCAGGCGTTAAGACGTGCTCTTGTCCATTCACTGAAACCTTGAGACTTTGAATCACGTCTTGCTGCTGAATGTCCAAATCAGGTTCTTCAAAATCCGTCGTGACGTATCCAGAGTCTTGCGAATGATCACATCCATCGAGACCGTCAGCGGACAGCACGCGACGCTCTTCCAAACATTCGAAGCGAAGCGAACGGCGATTGTCCGGTCGCTCAAGTTGCGCGGGCTTGAGCAGTTTGCTTAGCGTTGCCACGGATTCGTTGACGGTACGGCGGATTGACCTAAAGGGTGTGTTGTTCATCAGAAAGCAAATTCACGAGAGTAGAAAACAGATCGGCACTCATTCGAACTGTATGTTCAGATCGCTCACGTCGTCGTCTGAAAGTAGGGTTTTCCCTCATTTTGTTTGCATCCAGATCCGACGATGATGCAAAAAAACCTCATGTCCCCAAAACCGCATTCAGAACCTCATCAAGTCCGGAATCTCAATGTTGCGAAATCGCATCATCCCCAGCCAAGCCCGAACATTCGTTATCGGGTTCTCCATCCATTTGCGGGTGAAACTAAAAATGCCAATGCCAACCTGAACCATGACCTGCTGAATTTCCCAAGCGTCTTTTGATTTAACGCATCCGTCGACACACACCCCATCAGACAGATTGTTCCCAAAGAAACAGAACCCAATTCGTCCGTAGCGAATGTCGTCAAGACTTCCGGAATTTTGAGCTGCCGAAACTATTGACGACATTCGCTACCGCCAAAACTGACATTAAATCAACAAGCCACACGATCAGCCGCCTTAATTCAGCTGTTTAGTATTCAGCGTGGAAACGGTAAGATGGTGGCCTTGGGTCATACGCCACATTGATGAAACTGAAACTGATAAAAATGGCTGCGTTTCGATTAGTCTTGGGAACGAACAATGCAAAAAAACTGCGAGAGCTTCAGCTATTGCTGGCGCCCTACGACGTGACCCTCAGCTGCTTGGCAGAGATTCCCGACTCGATCGAAGTCGAAGAAACGGGAACCACGTTTGAAGAAAACGCAATCCTCAAAGCAACCGAGCAAGCTAAACATTTGCGGCAATGGGTTTTGGCCGAGGATAGCGGAATTAGCGTGGCAGCATTGGGCGGAGCGCCAGGCGTTTATTCCGCGAGATTTTCTGGCGAGGGAGCGACCGACGAAACCAACAACGCACTGCTATTGGAAAAACTGCAAGGCGTCTCGGCCAAGAAGCGAACAGCCTGGTACACCTGCCACATGGCATTGGCCGACCCGCTCGGTGAAATTAAATTTAACGGCGAAGCGAGATGCTATGGCCGAATTTTGACCGAGCAAAAAGGCACCGGCGGATTCGGGTACGATCCGATGTTCGAAATCGCTGAATATCACAAGACGTTTGGCGAACTTGGTGATGCGGTCAAGTCCGTCTTGAGCCATCGTGCCAGGGCCAACCGGTTGTTCGTGCCTCGTCTCATGTCAATCGTCGCAGAAAATACGTAGTCCACGACGCGTCACGTTGCGAGCATAGTCCAACCGGAAGGAGGGCACATTTGCCCACCTGAGCGCAACAAGTTCGCCCGGCAACCTCCCCAACCAACTCGGGCAACGTGCCCAAGCTACATCGCAACGAATCTACTGCATGTTCGTATTAACGCTTTCCGCTTTTTGGATATAAATCGGGTCACGAGTCCCTTCGAATGCACGTTGATAAGTCACGCTCAAGGCAGCCGCATTGAAATCGTCTTTTTCCAACTCGTACGCCTTTTCAGCATGGGCGACTGATTTGTCGTGTGTTTCAGTTTTGTGGTACAGAACCGCCAAAGCCAAATGCGCGCGGACAAAATTCTCGTCGACCGCCAAAATTTCCACATGCTTGGCAATTGCCTCTTCATTCTTGCCGTCGTTCTTAAGTTGATCGGCTTCTTTTTCCATCGCCAAAATTTCAGGGGTCATGCGTCTCTCCAAAGGGTTAATAAAGGTATCCGCATTATTGCCGGAAATTGTTTTTTGACAATGAAGGCTGTCAAAATTCCGCGATTTTCCGTGTGTTGTTTCGCTCGTTCAATCCGCAAACGGCCACGTCCCACAAAAAAATGGCGGAAGACAAGTGCCTTCCGCCATTTAGGTTTTCTTTTGAACGCTCAGTAATCAACCTCGCGTTCGTCGATTCGATCTAACCGATCGACTACGCATCTTCGATCGCCGCTTGAGCGGCCGCCAAGCGTGCGATTGGAACGCGATATGGTGAGCAGCTGACGTAGTTCAAGCCGGCCCTTACGCAGAACTTGACGGACGCAGGTTCGCCACCGTGCTCGCCACAGATTCCGCATTTTAGGTCTGGGCGTGTTTGACGACCTTTTTGAACAGCCATTTCGACCAATTGGCCAACGCCGCTCTCATCGATCTGAGCAAACGGGTCAACATCCAACATTTTCTTCTCGAGGTAGTCGGGAAGGAACGTTCCAATGTCGTCACGGCTGTAACCAAATGTCATTTGAGTCAGGTCGTTCGTTCCGAAGCTGAAGAACTCAGCCGTTTCGGCGACTTGATCCGCGGTCAACGCAGCACGAGGAATTTCGATCATGGTGCCGACCAAGTATTTGACTTTTGAACCCGATTTCTTAAGGATCCCATCGGCAACACGACGAACGATTTTCTCAAGGTAATCAAGTTCTGCCTTGGTTCCGATCAACGGAATCATGATCTCAGGAAGTACTTTGATGCCCTTCTTGGTGACCTTAACGGCAGCTTCGATAATAGCCTGAGTCTGCATCTCACAAAGGATTGGGAACGTGATGCTGAGACGGCAACCACGGTGACCCAACATTGGATTGAACTCATGCAAGGCAGCGACGCGTTCCTTGATCTTCGCCAGTGGAACACCGATTTCCTTGGCCATGGTTTTCATGTCGGCTTCGGTGTGCGGCAGGAACTCGTGCAGCGGTGGATCAAGCAAACGAACGGTCACAGGTTTTCCGTTCATCGCCTTGAAGATGCCTTCGAAGTCTTTTCGCTGGTGCGGAAGCAGTTTCTTGATCGCTTTCACGCGGTCGGCATCGTTCTCAGCCAAGATAAATCGGCGAACATCGGTGATCCGATCGCCTTCGAAGAACATATGCTCGGTTCGGCAAAGCCCGATTCCTTCGGCACCAAACGCAATCGCTGCAGCTGAATCGGCAGGTGAGTCAGCGTTGGTTCGAACGTTGATCTTGCGGAACTTGTCCGACCAATCAGAAACGATCTGGTACATTTTGAAGATCCAATGCTTTTGGGCCTTCTTGTTGCCTTCGACCAAAGCGGCGACGACGGGGGAAGACTCGCTGGCGATTTGGCCTTCGTAGACTTTTCCAGTCGATCCGTTAAGCGAAATCACATCGCCTTCTTTGAAGGTCTTCTTACCAACCGAAACGGTGCATTTCTTGTAGTCGATTCTAAGATCGCCAGCACCACAGATGCAGCACTTACCCCAACCACGAGCAACGACCGCGGCGTGAGAAGTCATCCCACCGGTGCTCGTTAGAATGCCTTCAGCAGCACCCATTCCACCCACATCTTCTGGAGACGTTTCGTGGCGAACAAGAATCAAATTCCGCTTTGGATCTTTCTTCTTGATGGCTTCTGCCTTCTTCGAATCCAACACAATTTCGCCAAATGCAGCACCAGGACCAGCAGGTAGGCCGGTCACGAAAGGCGACTTTTTGGCTTCTTCTTTGGCGTCAAAAATCGGGAAAAGCAACTGCTCAAGATCGCTGCCGGTCACGGTTAGCAACGCTGTTTTGGCGTTCAACAATTTTGGCTGCTTGACGCCTGTGATCACGTCCTGTCCGGTCGCCATTTCGACGGCCCAACGAACACCCGCGATTCCAACGCGTTTCGCGTTGCGGGTCTGAAGCATGTAAAGCTTGCCCTGCTGGATGGTGAATTCAACATCCTGTGGGTATTTATAGTGCTTCTCAAGCATCGCCATGGTCTTGAGGAGCTCTTTTCCGGCCTTGACCAAGCCCTTGTCCGATTCGTCCTGAAGATCGTCAAGGTTCTGTGGGGTTCGGATACCGGCAACCACGTCTTCGCCTTGAGCGTTAATCAGGTACTCACCCATGGGCTTGGCTTCGCCCGTCGAGCCGTCACGGGTAAAGGCAACGCCAGTCGCACAATCGTCACCCATGTTTCCGAAGACCATGGTTTGAACGTTGACGGCAGTTCCGATCAGGCCGGTGATCTTGTTGAGGATCCGGTACTTTACGGCTCGCTCAGTTTGCCAAGAATCAAAGACAGCGTTGATCGAATACTCAAGCTGCTTCATCGGGTCTTGAGGGAAATCCTCTTTGACGTGCTTCTTGTAGATCTTTTTGTATTCGCCAACGAGCTCTTCCAACTGCTCAGCCGTCAAGTCGGTATCGGTTTTGGCTTTGTACTTTTTCTTGATCGCCGTCAAGGCTTCTTCGAAATGATGATGCTCAAGCGTTGAGCTTGGTCCCATGACAACGTCGCCGAACATGTCGATGAATCGTCGGTAGCAATCCCAGCCAGCGCGAGGATTCTCGGTGACTGCAATGAATCCGCGAACGGATTTGTCATTCATTCCCAAGTTCAGGACGGTGTCCATCATGCCCGGCATCGACTGAGCGGCACCAGAACGAACAGAGACTAGCAGGGGGTCCTTGGCGGCGCCAAGTTTCTTGCCTTCGAGTTTTTCGAGCTTGGCCAATTCTTTCTTGACCTGCTGCATCATCTCCGCAGGATAAGCACCCTCTTTTTCGTAGATGCCACAGGCTTCGGTTGAGACTGTGAATCCGGGAGGAACAGGGACGCCAGCGTTCGACATTTCAGCAAGGTTTGCACCTTTGCCGCCCAAGAGCTCTCGCATCGAGCGATCGCCGTCGGTCATTTTCTTGCCACCGCCGTAAAAGTAGACGTATTTGTTAGCCATGTTTTTTGAGCCTTGTTCTTCGGAATTATCTAGTGGTCGTATCAGTGTTGCCGAGCACGGCTCGACGATTGTTTGGTCTCGGAGTCCGACGTCGGTCCGAGAATTCTTCGCAGTTGTTCCTTCTCAGGTGTTGCCGCGGAAGAGTCTAAGTGCCGATCCCCAAACCAGGCAATACGATGGGCACTCCAGCCGGACGCGAGGTTTTGGAATAAGTTCTTAATCTCAAGATCTTGCGATCCTAGAGAGTCGTCTCAGTGTCGAAACGCCCGGCAAACGAAGTGATTCGTTTTGCGGTGGGGGTTGTCCACATGTCGTAATCAGAGGCAATAGGGTAACAACGTGACAGCTAATGGTAAAGATCACGCTATTGAGCACTTACTTTAGCGTGCAAATGCTTGTCGTTAGACCATGTTTTAGGTGGTACCCGCCAAAAAACGCCGCGAAATACTTGTCGGGCCAGTTTTCCAGGCCCGCAGAACGGTCATTTTGGGCGAAAAGTGAACGAAATGTAGGGCCCCATCAACATCCCGAGGGATTACTAGGGGCGTAAGCGTCGGCTTTGACTCATGAAATGGCAACCCGACGTGGCGATGACTTCCCCAGACAAGCCGAATGCGAATTGCTAACCCGACGCGCAAGGGCTTGTTGATTTAAGATGCGAAAAGACTGGCCAGATCAGGCGTCCACCGGCTGCTTCAAGACGATTCGTAAATCGCCAAC
>JBLINZ010000242.1:0-9383 GCA_047639375.1 Mariniblastus sp.
CGTCCACTTCCGCTTCCCCGGCCACGAAAAGATCAAACTCGTTCCATCGGCTCTCGGCGACATTCCCAAAGACTGGGAGGTGGAGCGCGTGCCGGAATGTGTGTGCATCAAGCCGCGTGTCGTCATCCCGCGCGATGGCGAGAAGCCGTTTGTGCCGATGGGCTGTCTCTCCATCGACTCGATGCTCATCACCGACATCGAGTCCCGCGAAGGCAACAGCGGCGCGAAGTTTCAGAACGGCGACACACTTTTTGCTCGCATAACGCCCTGCTTGGAAAACGGAAAGACGGGATTTGTTCAATTCCTGCCCGACAGGGAAGCCGTCGCGTTCGGTTCAACGGAGTTCATCGTTCTCCGATCACGCACCCTCACGCCGGAGTTTGTCTATTGTCTTGCCCGTAGCGACGAATTTCGTGGCGTCGCCATCAAGAGCATGTCCGGCGCAACCGGCCGCCAGCGCGTGCGGGAACAATGTTTCGACGACTTCCTAATTGCCCAGCCAACGCGCGTCTTGCTCGACCAATTCTCTGCCATAGTCGCGCCAAGTTTTCGCCTTGTCGACAAGCTGAATCTGCAAATTCAAAACCTCCGACAGGCGCGCGACCTGCTGCTGCCGCGTCTGCTCTCGGGGCAGGTCAACCTTGCCGGGAACTGAGGCCATGAAGAAAGAGGTCAAATTTCTCCGGGCGAAAGCAGTTGAGTCGCTTGTGCTGAGCATCGAGTTGTTCAATCGCCCCTCGGACACTGGCAGGACTCATGGCGTCTTGATCTTTCTCGACCATGCCTTTGAGATGCTTTTCAAAGCCACTATCTTGCATCGAGGTGGACGGATTCGCGAACCACGCGCCAAGCAAACAATCGGATTTGATGCGTCCGTGCGGAAAGGACTCTCAGATGCGAAGCTGAAATTCTTGGCGGAGAACCAGGCGCTCACAGTGCAGATGATCAACAGTCTCCGGGATGCAGCGCAGCATCACATCCTCGATATCTCCGAGCCGCATCTCTACATTCAAGCGCAAGCTGGTCTCAGTCTTTTCCGAGACGTATTCAAAGCCGTGTTCGGCGAGGATTTGCACCGCTACCTGCCAGCGCGAGTCTTGCCGCTGTCAACAATGCTACCAACCGACTTGGCGACGCTCTTTGACAACGAAACGAAAGAGATCAAAAAGCTGCTTGCCCCAGGCGTGCGCCGGCATACTGAGGCGGAGGCAAAGCTGCGGTCGCTTGCAATCGTTGAGAAATCCCTGAATGGTGAGAAGGTGCAACCCAGCGTTGGCGAACTCAAACACCTCGCGAAGGCAGTTGCCTCCGGCGAGAAAGCGTGGAATGAGATTTTCCCCGGCGTCGCGACAGTGTCACTCACCACAAACGGTTACGGCCCGTCCATTGACCTGCGCATTACGAAGACGGGGATGCCGGTCCAGTTAGTGAAAGAAGGCACACCCGGTGCGCCCGTCGTGGCCGTGAAGCGGGTTAATGAACTTGGGTTTTACAGTCTCGGTCGTGATGATTTGGCAAAGAAGGTCGAGCTGAGTGGACCGAAAACCACCGCCGTCATTCGTTTCGCCAAACTCCAAGCGGACAACGAGTGCTTCAAGCAAGTGACAGTCGGTAAAGCCCATTTTGGCCGTTATTCGCAAAAGGCCATCACCATGATTCAGGATACGCTCAAGAAGCATAAACTGGCGGACATCTGGAAGAGTCACGGCATTCGATGCAAAGGCACGAAATGAAGACCAAGATTGAAAACTGCGGCCGGACGGGCGACCTGCTGCTGCCGCGTCTGCTGTCGGGGCAGGTGAATCTCGCTCCATCAAACGCCAAGTAAGTAAATCTATGAACGACCTCGAAAATTACAAAGCCATAGTGGACCAGTATTTTGGTCCGGCGACAGCCAGATTCGATACCGCAAGCGATGTCTCCAACCCGATTATTGAGGCACTCAACCGGACCGACTTTGCACCTTTTCGTTCAGTGTTTCTCAAGAGATGCGAACGCCTCGCGGCCTGTTACCCTGCCTCAGCTCCCAATTATGAGCCTTTGAAGGACAGGCTCAACGAAATGGCCAGCCCGGGTAAATGGGACGGAGTTTATGCCGAAATGGTTGCCTTCGATTTTCTGAATTCAGACCGAGACTGGCTATCCGGGCCCATCGAACTCTCAAGAACGGTCCCAGCAGCAGAGACTCTTACAAGTGAACAGGGACGCCAGAATGCCAACTTTGATGGCTATTATGATGATTTTGATGTTTGCTTCGATGTCAAGGTTCTTGGCGATAAGTCAGGGGCGATTCTCGACGGAATTATCTCCCAGGTGACAGGCAATCTTGGCATTTCGGGAATGGCCGTAAGCCCCGAATATCCGTTGGATTTGGGGTTCGATAAATTGCAGACCAACAGGAACGAACTTTGTGCGGAGCTTGAAGCTGCAATCAATATTGGCGAACGAACACCATTGGTTAGGAGCCGTGTTGTCGGAGAGTTGACCTATCGAATCAAGTGGGACTCAGGCGTGCTCATGACTGCCAACACGTATGATCCATTCAAACATGCAGCCGACCATCACACGCTTTTGTTCAAGCATACCAAAAAGTTTTCGAGGAATAGTCCAAGCCTGATCGTTTTTGTCGTTTTTCCATGGTTTAGTGAACGCGTGGTGACCGCATCATTTTCGAGCGACGTGTTTTACCGTTCATTTTGCCGGAGGTTCTTTTGCCAATACGCCAACGATAACAGGCCAGCTAGCTCGATGGTAGAATCTTTCAATGGGAATGAGACTGTCGCACAAGTAACCGACAAACTTTCCGGTGTCCTATTTCTCGAAGACACGTCCATTAAATCATCGAATACCGATGAGCTGAATGTCGAAGGATTCGCCTACCTCAATCCTAATGCCGCGAAAAAAGTCGGAGGGCACTTTCGAGAACACCTTTCAAGTCTGGGTGTCTTCGTGGATGACTTTGAACACGATAATTATTGAAGACTGAACATGGTTTTACCCCGCGCCTGCAACCAAGAGACGTGTGTTGATCAGCCTGCGATTGATCGGACCGTGTTGGGTAGTCGCGGTTGGGTATCGTTTGTCCTGCCGCCGGGCAACGAGCCAGAAATGCGTGAGCAGTTGCTTGCGCAGTCGGTCGAGCTTGGCACACCGGTGGTGACGCGCTCTGGCGGCAGTCTGTGCGATACTCTGTTGCCCACGGAGGCCGATGCGGCAAAGCCACGATCCCTCAGCAAGGTTCACGCGGTTGGGGAGTTTCCCCTTCACATAGACACGGCTCATTGGCTGACGCCATGCCGTTATGTGATGCTTGCGTGTGTCTCACCTGGAAGCGCCGCTCGACCGACGCTCCTGATGGACACAAAGCGGCTTTCATTGAACGCATCTCAATCTTCGATGCTTCGTAGCACGCCATTCCGTGTTTCCAACGGAAGGAATTCATTTTTCTCAACGATTCTCTCGAAGTCGCGTCCCTTCATCCGCTTCGATCCAGGGTGTATGACGCCGACTACCAAGGATGGCGAAAAAGCCCTTGCCGTTTTCGCACGTCAAGCTTGGCCCGGCCATGTTGAAACATTCCACTGGAAAATGGGCAAAATCCTGATCATTGACAATTGGCGCGTCCTGCACGGTCGAGGGAATGTGGTTCGCCCTGACTCGGATAGAAAACTCCTCAGAATCTCCATACAATGAGCACACCAACACATCCTGCACTTGATCGCGACACTCTTTACGCCAAGTCGCAGGTTTACATTCGCCGCGGATTCCGAGCGCAATCCGCAAAGGACAATGAAGAATACCAACTTTGGGCTTCCCTTTCGCTCGAATTGCTCGGCAAAGCGGCATTGGCACACGTCCATCCAGCTCTTGTCGCTGATCCGCAACATTATCAATCGGTATTTGCCGCCTGTGGTCGCCAGATTTCATCCGATACTAGAACAATCACGGCGAAAACACTGTATAGCCGCCTTGGGCATCTCGAAAAAGCGTTCGATAAGCGGCATCAAGAGTTTTGCAATCAAATATCAATCAGGCGAAACTCTGAGCTGCACTCTGGGGAATCGCCCTTTTCTGGGATGTCTGCGGAGGCATGGGAGCGAGAATTTTGGGGAGCGGCGGTAACTTTGTTGGAAATGCAGGGTGAAACCCTTGAATCTTGGCTTGGGACCGAGGAGGCAAAGGCTCCAGCAAAGATTGCTGAACAAGCGGAGAAGGCGTTGGAATGGGGAGTTAAGGCTCGTGTCACGAGATTCAAGGAAGATTTTGAGAAGTCTCATCAAGACCCGGAGATTCGAAAAACAACGAGGGAAGATTCGATAAAGCTGCAATCGATCGATCTAAACTGGGATAGTTCTCAACGAGCAACTTGTCCAGCCTGTCAATCGCATGGATTCTTATGGGGAACACTTTGGGGTGAGGAGGTTGTCGACACCGAAGATGGTTGGTCAGGGATAGACGAAACGGGCGAGGTTTATGAGGAATGGCCAATGGAAACAGTCGAGAAATCCTTCTCAGTTGAGGCATTTTGGTGTCCCGTCTGCCAACTGAAACTTTATGGAACAAAGGAAATCGCATCTGCGGAATTGCCGGACGAGTTCACCCATACCGACGTCCGCGAGTTGGAGTATGAGCCAGATTATGGGAACGACTAAACCATTCAATTCGGCGTGCTAAACGTCAACCTGAGCAGGAAATGACCACAACACTATTCAAAGAAGTAGGATACTCGCTCTCCAAACTGATCGACGATATCGAGATGGGGCAGATTGGATTGCCGGACATCCAGCGGCCGTTTGTTTGGAAGAATTCGAAGGTTCGCGATTTGTTCGATTCTATGTATCGGGGGTATCCAGTCGGGTATTTCTTGTTCTGGGAGAATCAGGTCGGAGAGAAGACCAAGCAGATCGGCGTCAACATCCACCAGAAGGTTCCCGATCTCTTGATCGTGGATGGTCAGCAGCGTCTCACCTCGCTTTATGCAGTGTTGAAGGGCATCGCGGTCGTGAGAGAGAATTACGAGAACGAGCACATCGAAATCGCGTTCCGGCCGACGGACGGGACGTTTCAGGTATGCGATGCTGCGATCCGGAAGGATCCGGAGTATTTGCCGAACATTTCCGATCTGTTTGCGCCCACGGCGAGTCAGTTTGCGATTGTCGGGGAGTATTTGGAGAACCTGGCCGCTCATCGTGAAAAAAGTGAAAAAGAGTTCACGGCCGAGGAAAAGAAGGCGTGTGAGTTGTCTCTTCAACGGCTGTTCAATTTGACGAGCTTCCCATTCACGACCTTGCAGCTTTCGGCCAACATTGAGGAGGAGCAGGTTGCGGAGGTCTTTGTGCGAATCAACAGCGAGGGCAAGAAACTCAATCAGGCGGACTTTATCCTGACGCTCATGTCGGTGTTCTGGGAGGACGGCCGCAAGGAGTTGGAGGATTTCTGTCGGGCGGCGCGGCAGCCGAGCCAGGCCGGCGCGAGCCCGTTTAATCATTTTGTGACGCCTTCGCCGGATCAGTTGCTGCGAGTCGCGGTGGGGATGGCTTTCCGTCGCGCGCGATTGAAGTCCGCCTATTCCGTGCTTCGGGGCAAGGACATGGTGACGGAGGAGTTCAGTGAAGAACAGCGGGACAAGCAATTCGCCAAACTTCAGGAGGCTCAGGCGCATGTTCTGCACCTGACGCATTGGCACGACTTCCTGGGCATTCTCAAGCAAAGCGGCTTTACCGGCGCGAACCTGATCAGTTCGCAGACCACGGTTTACTACACCTACGTTCTTTACCTGATCGGGCGAATCGATCTGAAGATCGTGCCCAACACACTGGGGCAGGTGATCGGACGATGGTTCTTCATGGCGTCCACGACCTCGCGCTATACGGGCGGCTCGCCTGAAACGCTGATGGAGCGCGACCTTGCAGCTCTTCGCGATGTCAATTCCTCGGCCGAGTTTCTCACCTGGATCGAGCGGGTGATGGTCGCTGAGCTGACATCTGATTTCTGGACGGTCACGCTGCCAAACAAGCTGGATACGTCGTCCTCGACAAGTCCGTTGCTCTTCGCCTACCACGCCTCGTTGAATCTACTGAACGCGCGGGCGTTGTTTTCAAAGAAACATGTTCGGGATGTGCTCGATCCCGCGATCAAGTCCACGAAGTCCGCCGTCGAGCGGCATCACCTGTTTGCGAAGAGTTACCTTGGAAGTTTGGGTTTCAAATCGACACGCGAAACCAACCAAATCGCGAACTACGCGCTGGTAGAGTGGAACGACAATATCGCCATTTCGGATTCACCGCCCTCCGAGTATTTCCCGGAGTATTGGGAGCGATTGACAGTCAAAGAGCAGGCGGACCAGGCGTATTGGCACGCCTTGCCGGAAGGCTGGGAGCAGATGGAATACAAGGACTTCCTGGAAGGACGCCGAAAAGGAATTGCCCAGATCATCGCGGACGGCTTTCAGCGTTTGACCCATGGCGACACAATCGAGCCGGAGGAGGACACATACGAAGCTCGGATTAGTCGGGGGGAGGGAATGCAGGCGGAGTTTAAGTCCACATTGCGGGTCAATCTCCACACAGGGCAATGCGATCAAAAGATGGAGCACGCAGTTCTCAAGACAATCGCGGCTTTCCTGAACTCCAAGGGCGGCACGTTGTTTGTCGGTGTGAACGATGACGGCGAGGCCATCGGGCTGGAGAACGATAATTTCCCCAATGAGGACAAGATGGCGTTGCATCTCGATAATCTGATCAAATCAAAACTCGGCGGGGCGGTGTTCGCCTGTATCAAGACCGAGTTTGCGGAATTGAACGGCAAGCGATTCCTGGCGGTGGAGTGCAAATCAAGCGACAAGCCGGTATTCCTGAAAACGAATGTCGGGGAGGAGTTTTTCATCCGGGCGGGCGCCTCTTCGCCAGCGTTGCCAGGGAGTCACACGCACGAATACATTCAGCAGCAGTTTAAGTGAGTTCTTGGCGAGCCGTGCGAACTTGCGCGAAATATCGGAAATGAAAGATATTCTTAACATCTACTGCGACGAAAGCTGCCACCTGGACAAGGATGAAAGCTCTGTCATGACCTTGGGGGCGGTATCATGTCCGACGTCACATGCGCGCAAACTGTCATTAAAAGTCAGGGAACTGAAACGGAAACACGGTCTCTCGGATTCCTTCGAAATCAAGTGGGTGAAGGTTTCGCCCGGGAAGCAGGATTTTTACCTGGAGTTGCTGGATTTGTTCTTTGTAGATGAGCACCTTTCGTTTCGTGGACTTGTCATTCCAAATAAGGAAATTCTACGGCATGAAGAATTCGATCAGACACACGACCAATGGTACTACAAGATGTATTACCTGTTATTGCGTCCGATCGTGGCGGGAGGCATTCCTTGTCGGGCGTTTTTGGACATCAAGGATACGCGAGGCGGACGAAGAGTAAGAGAACTGGAGCGATATCTCAAAAGCGGGCCGGGCGAATTTGACGGTGACGTGCTCCGCGGACTCCAGCAGGCCCATTCAAAGGAACTTACGGCAATGCAATTGGCAGATCTGTTGATCGGGGCGTTGGGATACTTTCATCGGCAGCTCACAAGCGGTTCGGCCAAACTGGCCCTAATCGAACGAATTAAGGAACGAACTTCACTGACCCTCAAGTGGTCCACTGCGCCGGGACGAAAGAAATTTGATATCTTTGTATGGGAGGCAAGTAGGGGAGATGTAAGTTGATGGATTTGCCAACCAAATTGAGAGTCGATGACTTCCCGGGCGCGGACTATGCGGAACGGTGGAAGGCATTCCTTGATGGGATCTACGGTGTGTTTCTGGATTCCGTGGTGAACGGCGGATTGACGTTCCAGGGCCTGCCTATCAAATGCCGTTGGTACGAGCCGTTTGACAACAAGCATGCTTCATTCTGGCATTTGATGTCTGAGGGACGGGTCGAAGCGGACCGCACTCCGGATCTGGATCGTTGCGAGCGGATTCCATGGATCGCCTGGGTGATTCAAAACGCTGACAATCCAGAGCATGTCCGCTCGTGGGAAACCGAACGATCCACAAATCGCGGTTTAAGAACTCGATTGCCGCTTTGGCTCTTTTCCGAAGATTACGTGGTGATTCTGGAGCGGCGGGAAACGTTCTACCTTGTCGTCACGACATTTTGCCTTGCTGAACACCGAAAGGCAGCGTTTGAAAGGGAATGGATCGACTGGAAAAATCGTTAAAAAAGCAGAGGCCGCCAATTAGGCGGCCTCAGATGCTCCTTCCACACGTGGTAGATGAGACTGCCGCTAACATGCGGTATACCTGCAACAAGTCAACCTTATTCATTAGCGGCAACTCGGGTTAAGGCATGAAGCGCGTCGAAGGGCGAGTGTTAACAAATGAGCGCCAATCAGCATATGATTGTCAGGATGAACAAGATGCGAAGCCGGTTGAATAGTCGTGAAGCGCTTGATCTTCAAGATGTTGGTATCGATGCAAAGGAGCCCGAATCACGCGCCCCATGTTTATTGCCAAGTTTCGATGCAGGCTTATGACTGCCCACGCTTATTCCGAGGACCAACTTGTTGAGCAACCGGCGATTGGGCTGTTTGCGGAGCTTGGTTGGACGACCGTCTCGGTAATGGAGGAGTTATTTGGCGGAGCCAAACCCTCACCCCGGCCCTCTCCCAGCGGGAGAGGGAGCGATGCAGGCCCGGCTAATTTGGGTCGTGAGACGTCTGGAGAAGTGGTCCTGGCGCAACGGCTGAAGATTACTCTGGAGAAGCTGAATCCTGGTCTGCCGTCGGAAGCCATCACCAGCGCGCTGGATGAGTTGACGCGTGATCGGTCGGCGATGATTCCCGTCGCCGCAAATCGAGAGATTTACGAGCTTCTGAAAGGTGGCGTCAAAGTCACCGTGCCGGATCGCGACCGAGGCGGGCAGAAGGAGGAACGCGTTCGTGTTATCGATTGGGAGACTCCCGCCGAGAACGATTTCCTGCTGGTCAGCCAGATGAAATTTGCGTCGGAAACGATGCGATCGTCGAAAGAATGAATTTGCATATGTTCATGTTTAACCCCATGTTCGCGAATACGTGAACAAAGCATTTAACGTGAACACTAAAGTTCTTACTGGGGCATCTTTGGAGAAGGCGCTGCTCGCCAAGCTACGCGAGATTCTCGACGATGTTTCGTGGATTCGGGGCTGGACGGCGGAGCGTCACCCGACAATCGGCGACCGCAGTTTTGACTTTGTCGTCAAAAGTCGGCGCCCGAAAGCGGAATTCTGGGTGCAATGTAAGGCCGATCCACGTCCGGCTCAATTCCCGGACATCTTTGTAGCCGACCGCGAAGTCGGGATTTCTCCCTCGAAGGTTCTGGCTTCGCAGCGAATGTCGCCACGGATGGCGGAGG
>JBLINZ010000243.1:0-9345 GCA_047639375.1 Mariniblastus sp.
AAACTTCCAAGCCTTGTTCGCCGCCGACAAGCAGCGCAACGTCCGGGAAGCAATGTGCGTGCTGTACGTGGCCCTCACACGCGCCGTGCATGCGACTCACATCGTGATGTCGTACGGCGCGAAACCGGACCATAAATCCCCCGCTGGTATTTTGCTCTCGACGCTTTGTCCAGGCCAAGTTCGGGAAGAAGGCTTGTTGCTCGAGCGTGGCGAAGCGGACTGGTATCGGAAGGTTGAGCAACCCTCAGAATTAGACAATCACCAGCTCGACGCATTCTATCTGCCAGAAAAAATTGAATTGGTTGAGGGCCAAATCTCTCCTGAACTTAGGTCCCGTCGTGGTGTGACTCGCAGGAGTCCGTCGGAATTGGAAGGCGGATCAGAGTTCCGTTTGGGAAGTATCTTTGAGTCGCATGACAATCATGAATCTCGCACACGTGGCTCCCTGATCCACGGCTGTTTTGAATTGGTGGGATGGTTGGATGAAGCAATCCCATCTAAAGAACAGCTGGAATCGCATCTGCGGACCATCGAGCCCACGCTCGATAATTTCGACTTGATCATTGCTGAGTTCTACGAAATGATCAAACAAGACAATATTAAAAAGCTGCTGTCGCGTTCGGCCTATCAAGAATCGCATCTTTTGGATTTTGCGATCCCCAATGAAATCATGTTGGAAGCCAATCGTCTGGAGGTTCACAACGAGCGTCGGTTTGCCGTCTCGCTAGAGTCTGGGTTGATGGAGGGCATTATCGATCGCTTGATCTTGGTCTATCAAGGCAACACGATCGTGGCTGCCGACGTGATCGATTACAAGACAGACTTTGTTGACGAGTCAAATTTTCAACGCCTGATCGAGTTCTATCGTCCCCAAGTCGAAAGTTACCGGATGGCCGTTAGTAAGTTCGCTGGTATTTCAAGTAACCAAATCGCAACCCGGTTGGTTTTTCCTGGCGTTGGCAATGTAATTAATCTGAATCTAATCGAGTCGGTCGTCGACTCGAAAACGGAAGGCTCGAAGGCCGGTTCTGGGCGCCCTAAATCCAAGTCTTCCGTGAGTTCGAAGAAGCCGAAACGACCCAAGATGAGAACGAAACCAAGAGCACCGGAGCCAAAAAGCAAACAAGTTGAAAAGCCTGGGGAGGAACAGCAGAAAACCCTCTGGGATTGAAACCCAACTGCGTCCAGGTGTTTGGTTTTGCGAGTGGATGCGAAAGGTAACGACCAGGCGACGGCGTGCGAGAAGAAAGTTACTGCATGCAACGCACGCCCGATGCATGCTGGTCGGGGTTCGGGTGGGGAAATGGGCCTCAATGGGAACGAAAACACGGTCGCCTGCTGGCTTGTCGTTAAACGATATTGACTCCGGGAGGACCTCGCTTAGGGGCGTTTTGAATTATCAAGCTTTACCGGATTGGGTGTCCGTTCAATCTGTCGCTGCCATGCCATGTCCACGACAAATACTTGCTACAATGATTTCAAACGTGGCGTTAGAACATGCAAGGAATTCAAGATGCAAACACCATTTCTTTTCTCGTTGGTTTGGCTGGTCGGAGTGTTGACGATGGTATCATCGGCGGATGCGATCGTGCAACGCAAAGGGATCAATCAGGACGAGTCGAAAGTTCCCGAGTTTGAGTTGCCCCGGGTCTTGGCTTGCCAAGATGGAGAAGTGGTCAAATCGGTGGAGGCGTGGGAAAAGAGACGCCGCCCCGAATTGCTGCAACTGTTTTGTGATCACGTCTACGGAAACGTGCCAGAGAAAACGGTTCCAGTTTCGTTTTCGGTTGGCGATCAATGGGAAGTGCTCGACGGTGCCGCGATGCGCAAGGAAGTTGTGATTCGATTCGGCGAAGGTGACTCCGCGGTCGAGGCCACGATGTTGTTGACGACCCCGACGGCAAGCGAGCGATCTCCCTGTTTTCTGGGATTCAACTTTAATGGGAATCACACCACGACGAGTGATCCAAACGTAACAATTCCCGCCAGTTGGGTGAGAAACAAGAAAAGTTTTGGAACTCAAGACAACAAGGCGGGTGAACAAGGTAGAGGCAAATCCGCTTCACGTTGGCCTTGTCGAGAGATCGTGGGACGCGGGTTCGCGGTGGCAACGATCTACTACGGCGATGTCGATCCAGACCTGAATGATTTCTCCAACGGCGTTCATCCTTTGTTTTATGCTGAGGGCCAAATCAGCCCAAGTGAGAAGCAATGGGGATCGATTGGAGCTTGGGCTTGGGCGCTCTCGCGTGCGTTGGATTACCTCGAGAAAGATAGTTCAATCAATGCGAGTCGTGTGGCTGTCATCGGGCATTCGAGATTGGGCAAGACGTCGTTGTGGGCAGGCGCAAGGGATTCGCGTTTTTGGATGACCGTCAGCAACGATTCCGGTTGTGGCGGAGCAGCGTTGCATCGACGCAAGTTTGGAGAAACGGTCAAAGTCATCAATACTAGTTTTCCGCATTGGTTTTGTGATCAGTTTGTCCAATACAACGACAACGAAAACTTGATCCCAGTTGATCAGCATCAATTGATGTCCCTGATCGCGCCTCGACTCATTTACGTTGCCAGCGCGAGTCAGGATCTCTGGGCAGATCCACGTGGTGAATATTTGTCGCTTGCCGAATCAGACGAAACGTTCGGGTTATACGAAGGCAGCGGATTCGAGAGTATGGCGCGCGACATTATCCAGCCTGATCAACCGGTCAGGGTCGGGTGTCGAGCGTACCATGTTCGCTCCGGCGCTCACGACATCACGCTGTATGATTGGGGGCAGTACATGGAATTCGCGGGCCGCCATTTAAAATCAAGATAGTGGTCATAATATGGAATTACGATTCCTTTGTCTGGTGGTGATTATCATCTATTCATCAACAGTTGATTGCGGATGATTACTCAACTATCGAGGCAAACAATGCCTTAGTGCCCCCGCATTGATGGGGGCGGTGGTTGAAATTGGCTGTCAGAATTGGACGATTCAGGTGATCGACGAGAGAGTTGAGATTGCCGTCTGTATTGAAAGGTCGACAATTGAGTGAAAAAATATGAAGACTTCGGGAATTACGAAACACTAGGGAAGTTAATAACTAGCAGGATTTGGATTTGTCCTTACAATTTGCTCATCTGAGCATTCAAGGTCGTCCTGTCCAAGGAATTGGTCAGACCTGCTTGGATGTACGCATTTTTATCTGATTTCTAATTCCCTATTCAAAACCGAGGTCTCGATGTCGAACAATACGCATCGTAAAGGATTCACGTTGGTTGAGCTGTTGGTTGTGATTGCCATCATTGGCATTCTAATCGGCATGTTGCTTCCCGCAGTTCAGCAAGTCCGCGAAGCGGCACGAAGGATTCAATGTGGCAACCAGATTCGCCAATTGGCTTTGGCTTGTCACAACTACGAAAGCACCTACAAGCATTTTCCACCGGGACTCAATTTGCCGATCGAAAATGGAGTTTCGGGTTGTTTTCGAAACTGGGATAACTTGGCTGACGTCGTGATTCCGCCCCAACCACCGCACACCGGTCAATTTGGATCTTGGATGGTTTGGATTCTACCATTCATCGAGCAGAACAATGCTTACAATCAACTGGATCTTACAACTCGCGAGTATGCGACTTCGGTTGGGCCAAATTTTGTAGAAGCGAATAAAATCCCAACGTTCCTTTGTCCCTCAGAGAGTTCAGACGACTCAGTTACTTATCGAGGAAATGTCTTTGGCGCCAATGACTATTTTGGGGTCGCTGGAATTCAAGGCTGGTACACATCGGGCGTTACCGAAGACGGCATGTTCTCTTACAACAGCAAGACGACATTCGGAAAAATTAGCGATGGTTCATCCAATACTTTGTTGATTGGTGAACGAAATTCGAAGGATCCAGAATACGAAGCCTTTGCAAATTTCCGCGGATGGGCCTGGGCCAATCGTTCAGCTGCTCGTGACTGCATCGTTGGCGTCTTGGAGCCAATCAACTACATGCTTCCTGAAGGCGTGGGGCCAAATCCTTCGTTTGCTTGGACAGACAAGAAATTCAATTCTTTCGGAAGTGGTCACCCCGGCGGTGCCAACTTTGCGATGGCCGACGGTTCGATTCACATGCTGACGCTCTCGGGTGTTGGTTCTCAATTGGAATTGCTTCAGAATCTAGCTGTGATCAACGATGGATCAATCACAAGTCTCGACAGCAACTAGGCTTGGGACAGTGAAAACGTTTAGGTTGCCTGGTGGATGCTAGGCGACCTTTTTTTTGAGTTTTATTTTTGATTGGTTCGACTGGAATCTCATGGTATTCGAATTTGTGATGAAGCATATTTCCAAACTGGCTGTGGTGTCAGTCATTGCAATTGGGTTGATGACGACAGGCTGTGGCGGCGAAGTACCTCCCGAGATTGTTCCGGCGAGTGGGGTTCTGACGTTGGGTGGCAAACCGCTTCCGAATGCAGAAGTTCGATTCATGCCGATGCAAGAAGGACTCGATGCAAACTACGTTGCGTCCGCGGTGACTGACAAAGACGGTGCATTCACGTTGACGATGCCGGCTAAAACAGAGTCAGGCTGCTGTGCTTGTCTATGCCGTGTGTTGGTCTCCGAAGGCCCAGTTCCGGATGCGCTTCGCAAGGGACATGAAAACGGAACGAACCTGGGCGGTCTGCGAAAATTCATGGATTCGCTTCCCAATCGTCCGATTCCACCGAACTATAGCCGAGTCGGCTCCACGCCCCTCTCCTACGAAGTTAGCGCCGAAAACAACGAATTCAAAATCGAGTTGAAACGATAGTTCGTGGGTGCGGTTGAATTAGATAATTAGAAAAGCCTGCTGGCAACGTCAGCAGGTTTTTTTGTAGGTCGAAATCGCTCGCGATTGAGATGAATGGCCAATTTTTAGATCGTCAACTGTCATTTTTGGTTTTATCGTGGGGAAGAGTTGGGGAATCGGTTTGAATCGGCAACTTTGGCAAGACGATTTTTAAGATTCCGGATACAATTGCTCGAACTCGTTTTCGCTGCCGATTGTTGGTCAGAACGATCTCGATGCTGTTCAAAGATGATCTTTTACCGTGGCTGAATTATGAATCTTCCGATTATTGAAACCGCAAAAAAAGAATGCGCTCGTCTCGAGACGCTCAAGGGAACGGCTGTTCCGACCCCGGCCGGAAAAATCCCGCTGCCCATGTCCATGAAAGAGGCCCAAGACCGTGGCTGGGACGAGTTGGACGTCGTGTTCGTTACCGGAGACGCCTATATCGATCACCCAAGTTTTGCGATGGCAATTTTGGGGAGAACGTTGGAGGCGGCTGGGTTTCGAGTTGGCATCGTTTCCCAACCCGATTGGCGGAACTGCGATGACTGGATGAGGTTTGGAGAGCCACGTCTATTCTTCGGAATCAGCGCGGGCAATATGGACTCAATGATCAACCACTACACGGCGAATCGTAAAGTTCGGAATAGCGATGCGTATTCGCCGGGGGGCCGGATCGGACTGCGACCCGATCGAGCCACGCTCGCGTATTGCCACCGAGCCCGCGAAGCCTACAAGGGCGTGCCAGTGATTGCCGGCGGCGTTGAAGCTTCTCTACGACGATTGGCTCACTATGACTTTTGGGGCGATAACGTTCGGAAATCGATTCTGCTGGACAGTAAAGCGGATCTTGTACTGTACGGGATGGGCGAAAACCCAATCGTCGAAATCGCTCAACGCCTTGACGCAGGTGAGTCGGTAAAAGACCTCCGTGACATGCTGGGAGCCGCTTACGTTTGTGGGGCCAAAGACCCAGTTCCCGACGATGCGATCGAACTCCCCAGCTTCGAAGAAGTACGTGAAGACAAATTTGCGTTCGCCGAAGCCACCAAGATCATTCACAATGAAACCAATCCCTACAACGCCAAGCGGCTGATTCAAAAGCATGGAACTCAGATGGTGGTCGTCAATCCACCTCAGTTTCCGATTAGCCAAGTCGCGATGGATCAGATTTATGGCTTGCCATACACTCGCCTGGCCCATCCCAGTTACAAAGAGCCGATCCCTGCGTTTGCCACGATCAAAGATTCCGTCACCATCATGCGAGGATGCTTCGGCGGTTGCACGTTCTGTTCGATCACGGCCCATCAAGGACGCGTGATTCAGTCGCGAAGCAAAGACTCGGTGATCCGTGAAATCAATACGATGGCTGAGGACCCCAAATTCACCGGGATTGTTAGTGACATTGGTGGCCCCACCGCCAACATGTACGAGATGAAATGCAGCAAGCCGGAAGTTGAAGCGGTTTGCCGACGGCAGTCTTGCGTACATCCGAAAATTTGCAAATTGCTCGGCACAGACCACGCGCCCTTAATCCAGCTCATGAAAGAAGCCCGAGAAGTCAAAGGCGTTCGGAAGGTGTTGGTGGCCAGTGGGATTCGCATGGATCTCGCCCAACGAAGCCCGGAATACATGAAGGAGCTAACCGAGCACCACGTGGGCGGTCTACTCAAAGTCGCCCCCGAACACGCCAACGACGACGTGCTCAACAACATGCGCAAGCCCAGCGTGGCAGAGTTCGAAGAATTCTCGAACAAATTCCGGGAGGAATCCAAGAAGGCCGGCAAGAAGCAGTACATCGTTCCGTACTTCATCTCGAGTCATCCCGGCAGCGATGTGAATTCGATGATCGACCTCGCCGTGTTCCTCAAACGTAATGGCTACAAACCGGATCAGGTTCAGGACTTCATCCCCGCGCCACTCGATGTCGCGACGTGCATGTATTACACCGAAATGGACCCCTTCACAAAGAAGCCTGTCTTTATCGCGAAAAAACTGAAGGATCGAAAAACACAACGAGCCCTGATGCAGTTTTTCAAGCCCGAAAATTACTTCGAGGTTCGTAAGGCGTTGTTGGATGCCAATCGGAAAGAACTCATTGGCAACGGGTGCGATTGCTTGATCCCAGCCAAAGCTCCCAAAGAAGCAGTCGATCAGCGTCGCCGAATGGCGGGCAAGCAGTTTCGAGGTGAGTACGTTCATCGAATGGCCGATGGTACCCAAGCCCGGCCCGAGGGAGAAACCGGCGGCAAGAAAAAAGGCAAAAAGAAACAAGGTCGATTCGCGCCCGGCCAAGGCTATCGACCAGATCGCAAAGCAGCCAGCAAGCCTAAAAACCAGTAGTTGCGGCAGCCATTGGGCCAACTAAACAACACGATCAGGCTCAAGACGATTGGCCCAACCCGTTGGCAAGGCAATTTGTGTAATGTTGCTTCGCCCTGAAGCCGGCACGCACTGTCGCTCCGCGACAGAAGTTGAATTCAGACCTTGGGGTAAAACACGAGGCCTACCGCAAAATGTCGGTCCGCGACAAATTTGGCTATCGCGACCTATCGAGGTAGGGTCGGTGACTTTGAGCCGTATTTTGTCATCACTAGTTCATTGCCGGACTCGTCAAACGTGACTTCATCCATTGCCGATTGTATCAGCACCAATCCCCTGCCCGTTCCATCACGGAAGCTATCCGGGTCGGTTGCCGCCGGAATCTTTGAAGTATCGAATCCGGGACCGTTGTCTCGAATCGTAAACTGAGTCTTCTCCGCCGTCACCAGCGAGCGGAAATACACTCGGCGTTGATCGAAGGGCGATGCGGATTGTCGTTCTTGCACCATCGCTCGATTGAGAACGGGCATGTCGGCTCGACTCAATTCTAGATTGCCTCGAATCATGGCATTGAGTAACGCGTGCTCTAACGCGACACCAATTTGCACACGCTCGTTGTGCGTCATGGAACTCTGACCAAAGGCGACTTGTTGAACCATGTCGATCAAGGGGTCGATCAGAGACGGGTCATTGTCCAAATCGAATTCGAAATCACTTTTGGTGGTGCAGCGGATCAGCTTCTTATAGCGAGAATCCGTTTCCGACATCACAAGGATGTGCATCACGGTCTGTAGTAGATTGTCTGAAAGCTCAGATTTTGGAACGAAGCTCGCCGCTCCATTAGCCAATGCTTGAGCCGCGACGACTTCGCTCCCATGAGCGGTCATGAGGACAACGGGGAGATCCGGGTATCGATCGGCGATTGCAGTTACCAACTCCAGTCCGTCCAATTCCGGCATTTGCAAATCGGTTACCACCAAATCGGGAAGCGAGGCACCGATCTGGGCCAACGCCTGTTTTCCGTTCTCGGCATAGCAGACTTCCATGTTAGGGGCGTTTTCTAAAAGCCCGCCCGCTAGTCTTCGATCGACGGCGGTATCATCAACGACGAGAATGGTTGGCATCTTGTCCTCCTGTGGCACCCATTAATATCTGGTTAGTTTTACGAAAACACCACGCCGGATGCCAATGAAAAGATCCTGATGTGTGAATTTGCCAGCTAGTAAGTCATTAGCTGGCTATTTTCCCCTGACGAACTGCAGCATCTCAGCCGTCAACGGGACCAAGGACTGGGCAAAGTCCCGAAATATTTCTTTGGACTTCGCCGCTTCGTTATTCGCCCCTAGAGTTTCCAGCTTCGTTGCCAGGATCGCTGCGTCTCGTGCTCCGAGATGATTTAAGGCGCCTTTGATCGAGTGCGCACTGAGCCTGAGTTCTTTGTCGTTGTTGGATTCGATGGCCGCTCGGATATTACCCACCAACATCTCTCGATCTTTCAAGAACACTTTAATGAGTTCACGCAGCAATTGATGGTCACCGCCGACGGTTTCAAATGCCCTGCCCCAGTCAACTAGTTTTGTCGGTGCGGGATTTTCGCCGTCCGGCAGCGGTGCCGTTTCGGATCGGAAGCCCGTTTGGTTCTCGATCAGCTCGTAGAGTTCGCTCGCTCGGAAAGGTTTCGAAATATATTCATCCATTCCCGCGGCCAAGCAACGTTTGCGATCATCAGGGCTGGCGTGGGCGGTTAACGCGATAATAGGTACTCGCGGCAAGTGTTGAGATTGAAGTTTTCGAATTGCCATCGTGGCTTCGAACCCGTCAACTTCCGGCATTTGGATGTCCATGAGAATCACGTCGAACGCACGCGTTTCAAAGTAATCGATGGCTTCTTGGCCGTTGTTCGCTACGACAACTCTGTGGCCCTTCTTCTTGAGCAAAGCGACGGCTAGTTTTTGATTGACCAGATTGTCTTCGGCCAGCAAAATGTTTAGCGGTGAAAGTGGGATTTCACGAGCGTCATTCTTTTTCAGGATTGCAGATTCAGGCTCCATCAACTTCAGTACGACAGCAATCGATTGAAACAGGTCTTCTTCCTTAACCGGCTTGAGGAGCTGGTCGTCGATCCCTAATATCCCGCGGTCGATCGTGGTACTGCTTGGCTTGGTGCTCGCAAGGAAAATGATATGGGTGTTCTCGATCGATGGCTCGTCCCGAATCCAGCCT
>JBLINZ010000244.1:0-9329 GCA_047639375.1 Mariniblastus sp.
GTGCGCGGACAGTACACCGCTTCGATGGTAAAAGGTGAATCCGTGATCGGGTACCGGGATGAAGAAGGCGTGCCTAACGATTCCAAAACCGAGACGTTTGCCGCGGTGAAGTTTTTCATCGACAATTGGCGGTGGTCGGGTGTGCCGTTCTACGCACGCACTGGAAAACGATTGCCGACCAAAGTCACCGAAGTCAGCATCACTTTCAAACAGCCGCCCCAGACACTTTTTCGACGTCAAAAAGAGATGTTCGACTCAGCTCACAACCAGCTGATCATTCGCATCCAACCGGACGAAGGCCTGTTGCTAAATTTCGGAATGAAGGTTCCTGGGGAAGGTTTTCACGTGAAGAATGTCGGAATGGATTTCCACTATTCCGACTTGAGCGACAACGACGTGCCTGAAGCCTACGAGCGCCTACTGCTGGACTGCATGCGTGGCGACGCAACTTTGTATGCCCACGGCGACAGCGTTGAGTACTCATGGGAATTCGTCGAGCCGATCCTCAATGCTTGGGAAAACGATCCTTCGATTCCTGTTTACGGCTATCCCGCCGGGACCTGGGGTCCGGAAATCGCCGACGATTTGATTGAACCGCCGGAGCTCAGTTGGCGCAACCCTTGCCGACGACTGACGGATGACACGTCGTTCTGCGAACTTTGAACAAAACTTTTCTCGCCGTTGGGAAGAAGTGAAACTATGATGGATCGTTCACCATCGGAATTGAGGTAGAGTTCGAATGAGGCCCGCCGACCCACTAAACCGTTCGCTTGAACGATTGCGCGAACAGTTCGCCGGCGAGATCCACCTCGATTCATTCCAGCGGACGCTCTATTCAACAGACGCTTCGGCCTATCAGGAAACACCGGTCGCGGTCGCCATTCCTAAGACCGAGCAAGACATTCAGGCGCTGATTCAACTCGCTCGAGAACACGGCGTGGGAATCATCCCGAGAACGGCCGGGACTTCGTTGGCCGGGCAAGTCGTAGGGGCCGGAATTGTTGTTGATGTCTCGCGACACTTTACGAAAATTCTCGAAATCAACGCGGAGGAAAAATGGGTTCGCGTTCAACCCGGGGTAATTCGCAACGAACTCAACCTCGAACTGGAAGCCCACGGCTTGTTGTTTGGGCCCGAAACCTCGACGGCCAATCGAGCCATGATTGGCGGCATGTTGGGCAACAATTCTTGCGGTTCCAATTCTGTCGTCTACGGTAGCACCCGTGAACACGTGATCGAGGTCACAGGATTTCTGAGTGACGGATCTTCTGCCAGTTTTTCAGCGGTGTCCATCGAACAGTACGAACAAAAGTGCGATCCGGACAATGATTCATTAGAGTCACGGATCTACCGAGAGATCCATGACTTGCTGGCTGACCGTGAAGTCCGAGCCGAAATCGTTCGCGAATTCCCCAAGCCTTCGATTGCCCGACGTAACACCGGATACGCCGTCGACCTCCTGATGGACTGTGAACTATTTGGGGCAGCGGGTGTGACCCCGTTCGATTTTTGCAAACTCTTGGCTGGCTCAGAAGGGACTTTGTTCTTCGCTACAGAGATTAAGCTCAGCTGCATTCCTTTGCCGCCCCCAATCGCTGGCCTGCAATGCGCCCATTTTGACGATGTCGATCAGGCACTCAAGGCTACATTGCTGGCCGTTGGGCACGCTCCGTATGCCGTCGAATTGATCGATCGGTTCATCCTCGAAGGGGCCGCTCGCAATCTCGAACAACAGCAAAACGCGTCGTTTGTGATGGGTTCGCCTGGAGCGATTCTCGTCACCGAGATCCGAGGCCACTCCGAATCAGAAGTCCTCAACATCACGACACAACTCGAATCAGAAATGCGAGCCGCGAATCTTGGGCACGCTTTCCCGGTCTTGTTTGGCGATGACGCCCGAAAAGTTTGGGAGCTTCGCAAGGCAGGTTTGGGAATCGTTGCGAATGTGACTGGCGACTCCAAACCGGTGGCCGTGATTGAAGATACCGCTGTTGCTGTGGAGGACCTTCCTGAGTTCATTCGCGAATTCAATCGGATTCTGGACGAGCGATTTGGATTGGAGTGCGTGCATTATGCTCATGCAGGATCAGGCGAAATCCACCTTCGCCCGATCTTGAATCTCAAAACCGAAGCAGGCAATCAAACATTTCGCGACGTGGCCGCGGCGGTCGCCACGTTAGTCAAATCGTTTCGTGGCTCCCTCAGCGGCGAGCATGGCGATGGACGTTTGCGGGGTGAGTTCTTAGAGACCATGATCGGTGAAAAAAACTACGCCATCGTGCAACAGATTAAACAGATTTGGGATCCTCAAGGCGTCTTCAATCCCAACAAAATTGTTAATACGCCACCCATGAATACCCAGCTGAGGTATCAACCTGGCCAAGCCACGCCCGAGATTGAGACGGTCTTTGATTTCAGTCACGAGCAAGGCGTATTGCGAGCCGCAGAACTGTGCAACGGCTCAGGCGATTGCCGCAAGACCCAATTGTCTGGTGGCACGATGTGTCCCAGCTACATGGCGACGAGAAACGAAGCGGACTCGACACGCGCCCGGGCCAATATGCTTCGCCATGTCTTGACCGAGCCGACCAATCCGGACAACCCGTTCGACAATGAGGAACTCAAGCAAGTCATGGATCTTTGCCTCTCCTGCAAAGGTTGTAAACGAGAATGCCCCTCCAATGTCGACGTTGGAAAAATGAAAGCGGAGTTTCTACAGGGCTATTACGACACGCACGGGGTTCCCAAACGCGCTCGGCGCATCGCTGATTTTTCTAAAAACATGAGGCTCGCGTCCAAGCTGCCGTGGCTGTTTAATTTCTTGATCAAATTTTCTCCGACGGGCTCGATTCTAAAGCGAATCTCTGGCTTTTCACCGCAACGTTCACTTCCCATGCTGCATCCTCAGACATTGGAGAAGTGGGTTGCTCGACACGTTCCACATTCTAACGCCGGGTCCCGCGGACAAGTGTTTTTATTCTGCGATGAGTTTACGAATTACAACGACACACCCGTCGGGATCGCAACCGTCGAACTCTTGGAACGCATCGGATACCGCGTTGTGATTCCTGACCACGTCGATAGCGGAAGGCCGGCGTTGTCGAAGGGGCTGCTGCGAGAAGCCAAGCAATTGGCCAACGAAAACGTGAGACGATTGGCTTCGGTTGTTTCCGCTGACCAGCCCTTGATTGGGATTGAGCCTTCAGCGATCCTCGGATTTCGTGATGAGTACCTGGATTTGGTTGACGATTCGCTAAAAACTGATGCTCGAAATTTGGCCAGCAACGTTTTGATGATCGACGAATTCCTGGAACGTTTGATTGACGCTGACGAACTGGATTCAAGCCTATTTGTTGAGCAAGAACAAACGATCCGACTACACGGCCATTGCCACCAAAAAGCATTGGCATCGCTCAAGCCAACTGTCCGGATGCTTCAGCTTCCCCAAGGGCATCGCGTCCGCCTGATTCCTTCCGGCTGTTGCGGGATGGCAGGTTCATTTGGCTATGAAGCGGAACACTACGACGTGTCGATGCAAATCGGCGAGTTGGTTTTGTTTCCAACCGTGCGGGACGAGCCAGCCGATTCGTTGATCGCGGCTCCGGGGACCAGCTGCCGGCACCAAATTGCCGATGGCACAGGCCGCAGAGCACTCCACCCAATCGAAATTCTCCGGCAAGCATTGAAATAAGTGGCTTTGTCGGTCCCTTTTCCAAGCACTCTGCCCTCTGGCCACTCGAGAGTGACGGACGTGGGAGTGGCGGGTGAGTTGCTCCTTCAAATCAGTTTGAATCGTGCTACGATTGGCCGCACCAATAGCTTCTAGTTCTTAACCATGGCGAATCCCAATGGCACTTACCGAATCGACGATGATGAAAATTGGCACGCCAGCGCCAGACTTTGAACTCCTTGACACCCACGACGAGAAAACCACCCGAGCACAATTCGAAGGCCAGCCGTTACTTGTGATGTTCATCTGTAACCATTGCCCCTACGTCAAACACGTGGCGGAAGAATTGGCTCAGATCGGCTGGGAATTCCAGCCGCTGGGACTCGGGATAGTCGCGATCCAAAGCAATGATGTGGCGGAGTACCCTGACGACTCGCCTGAAAAAATGAAGCAAGAATCGGTCGACCGGGGGTACGTGTTTCCTTATCTGTTTGACGAATCACAATCGGTGGCCAATTCGTATACCGCGGCCTGCACGCCCGATTTTTTCCTTTTCGACTCAGCTCACCGCTTGGTCTACCGAGGTCGATTGGACGAAACCCGCCCCGCGAGAATTCGCTCCGGCGTTTACGACTCGACTGAAAACCAGCCGCATGGCAAGGACCTACGCGCCGCGATTGCAGCCGTCTTGGCGGGCCAAACGCCCACCGAAACGCAGCTTCCGTCGCTCGGCTGCAACATTAAGTGGAAACCCGGCAACGAACCTAAGTATCTATAAGAATGGCACGCAATTAATCCACCTGCGCCATGGTTTGTGTCGGAGATTCACCCCTTCGCTATGTTTCGCTATGTTTGGAAAAAAACAACCTGCGATTAAATCTCAAGCAGCACAATCGAATCGCGTCCGTCGCTGACTTTGATTTGCGTTGCGAAAGTTAGCCACTTTTTTGTCACCGCACTTAGATGGCGGTATACTGTGATGCGGTACCACACTATTCGAGATTATAAGGAACGGTTGATGGGAAATTCACGACGAAGTTTTTTGAAAAAGTCAGCGAGCGCTGCGGCAGTGGCTTCCGTCACGCCATACATTTGGACGAGCGAAGCCTCCGCCGAAAACTTGCGCGATGACGATTTGACGATTGCAGCGATTGGCGTGGGCGGCAGCCGTGGACGCTACAACCGAGGAGGAAACATCGCTCGGCAATCTGCAGGCTTTGGGAAAATGATCGCTGTCTGCGACGTCGACGAAATGCACACCGCTGAGTTCAACGCTGACAAAAAGTTCGGCGGAAAACTGACCGAATATACTGACTATCGAAAGATGATCGACTCCGAGAAACCGGATGTCGTGACGATTGGAACGAACGATCATTGGCACGTTCCCATCGCGATCTACGCACTGAGAGCCGGCTGCGACGTCTATTGCGAAAAACCATTGACGTTGACCATCGACGAAGGCAAAGAGGTTTGCAAGGTCGTCAAGGAAACTGGCAAGGTCTTCCAGGTTGGAACGCAGCAACGATCAGAGATGGGGCAAAAATTCCTTAAGGCCGTGGCGCTTGTGCAAGGCGGTTACATCGGGGACAACGTCAAGGCCCGGATTGCGATCGGCGGAGCACCCGGTGAAGGTCCCTTCGCTAACACCGCGACGCCTGAGAAATTAGATTGGGATTTTTGGGTTGGCCCGGCTCGCGCTGCGGACTATTCGCTCGAGCGACGTAAGTTCTTCCGCTGGTACATGGAATATTCCGGCGGCAAAATGACTGACTGGGGCGCCCACCACATCGATATCGCTCAATGGGCGATTGGGATGGACCGCACCGGGCCCACCAGTATCAGTGGAACTGGGAAATTTGGAAACGTCGTGCCAGAAGGCTTTGACTGGGTAGCATTCTTTGACGGAAAAGCCAAACTCGAAAACGGCTACAACGCCGCGACTAAGTTCAACATTGATTTGAATTTCGCCAATGGCTCGCTGCTCAACGTTAATGATGAATACGTTTCAGCAGACGGCAAAACGAAATTCCCGAACGGAATCTTGTTCGAAGGCAGTCAAGGGCGATTCTTCGTCAACCGTGGCAAGCTAACCGGAAAACCGGTTGAGCAACTGACCACGGCAGACAACAAGAACCTCGAAGTGGCCATGGCCAAGCTTTACAAGAACAAGCCGATCAAAGGCCACATGGCGAACTTCTTTGACTGCGTCAAAGATCGCTCGGAGCCGGTCTCCGACGTTTTCAGTCATCATCGCACGATGACCAGCTGTCACATGTGCAACATCGCTTTGATGGTCGGCCAAGATCTAAAGTGGGATCCCAAGAAAGAAGTTTTCCTTGGAAACGAAATGGCCAATCGCTTGATGTCACGAGCCAGCCGAGACAAGTACTTGGGCGCTCCCAAGGCCGCTGCAACAGCGGGGTAATGGTTGATCCTAAGCTTTTACGATTGGCCAAAACTCTTGACGATTGACCGAAACTCTTGACGAGTTTCGATACGGCGAAGCCACCTAGGGTGGCTTCGCCTTTTTTGTGGATTTACTTGGCTTGCTCTTTTAATTCAGCAAATCGCGTACGCATTTCAGCCAATCGTTCTGCTTGCGTAGGATCGCCGGCCAAGTCATTTTCTTCCATGGGGTCGGCGGCTAGATCAAACAACTGTTCGCGGTTGAAATCTGGCCAGTAAAAATACTTCCAATTCTTACGCACAAGAGCTTCGGAAGCAGGAATGAAATCGGTATTCCTTAACGTTGGGTGTTCGTAGAAAAATTCCGTCCGCCATTGCGGCTGCTCATCGGCCAGATACAACGGGCTCAGATCGGTGCCCTGCATCGTCGTCGGAGCGTTGATTCCAACGGCGTTAAGAATCGTAGGAGCTAAATCAACGTTGAGCGTCATGGCTTCGCTGACCTTGCCACGGGCTGAATCGGTCATCCGAGGATCCTTGATAATCAAGGGCACGCGAATGCTCTCTTGGTGTGGATACCACTTATCACCCAATCCATGCTCCGCGTGATAGTATCCGTTATCGGTGGTGAAAATAACCAGCGTATTGTCCAACACGCCTTGTTTTGAAAGCTCGTCCATCACGACTCCACAGGTCGCGTCGACTTCGGAGGCCAAGCGATAATAGTTCTTCATCATCGTTTGGTATTTTTCAGGTGTGTCAAATCGCCAGTGCCACCGATTGCGGCCTTCATTTTTTTCAGTCCCCAAGAATTTCGGTAGCCGTTTGAATGATTCGTCCGTGGCGTTTTCTGGAACTGGAATTGTGTCGTTCTTGTAAAGCTCCATGCTTTCTGGTTGAGGCAGAAACTGAAGCGGGCTGGAGTCTTCGGCGTGCGTGGCAAAAAACGCGACGGTTAAGCAAAAAGGTTTATCACTTGGTCGGGTCTGCAAAAACTCCAAAGCGTCGACTTCGTTTTTCTTGGTCACATGGATTTTGCTTCCATCCGGTTGCTTGAGCCAATGCCGGCCGTGATACGCTCGGCCGAAATCATAATGCTCGGCTGGGAATTTTCCGTTATGCCACTTCCCCACGTGCCCTACGTGATAGCCTTCTGCTCGTAGCAAGCCGGGATAAGTCTCATTCCAAGGCGTTTTAAAGGCCTTAAACGCCCGACATCCGTGGCGTGACATCCACTGCCCGGTATACAAAGTCGCTCGGCTAATGCCGCAGATCGACGTCGTCACACAATTGTGTGTAAACCGAGTCCCCTCACCTGCCAAGGCGTCGATGCTGGGAGTCTTGACGATCGGATTTCCGGCCACGCCCAAGGTGTCGTGCCGCCAGTCATCGGCGAACAAGACCAACACATTCATGGGCTTGGCAGCCTCGGTTGGTCCATCGGCTCCGGCAAGCTCACTCTGGCTGTTGAGCAAAAACGCTCCTGCAATCGTCATGCAGGCGAGGTAACGAAAGGATAGAAACATCAATTGGACTTTCGGAATCTAAAGGTAACTAAAGCGGGCTGGACCGCACAGCTAGGCCTGACAATATCGTTAGGCGAGTTGGACGCGCGGGGTGATCAACGCAGCGGCTCTATTCTTGACCGGGTTTCTCACTAGACGTGACACCAATATAACGAGTCTATTCGACCAACCGAGTTCTTGTGAAGTGTTTTTTTGAGCAAACATCCAAGCCGCCCCGCTGTTATAGCTCAAAATTCTCAGTCAATAGATTCCAGCAAATCAACTGCATTCGCGGCAAATGAAATGGTCCCTTAAAGAGATTGCCCTTTAAAGGATTACTGACTTGACCGTCGCGACCTAAATAGCCGTACCATTCTCCGTGTTCTGCGTCGGCGAAATGCTGGTACGACCAGTCGTGAACTTGCCGGTGCCAGTCAGCGTATTTTGGATCGCCAGTCAAAACAGACGCCATCAAGGTGGCGATAATCGTCTCGTTGTGGGGCCACCAAAACTTCATGTCGTGCCAGTATTCCTGGATCGGTTTTCCATCCACGCCCACAAAGTACAGCAAACCACCATGCGTTGAATCCCAACCACGTTTCCACATCCAATCCAGCATCGTTCGCCCACATTCGATTAGCCCTGCATCCGACCGTCGGGCCCCCTCTTTCATGATGAACCAAGCCCCTTCGATCGCATGGCCTGGGTTCAAAGTTCGGCCATCAAAGTGATCGATCAATTCGCCAGAGGGACCGACGACTTCCATCACGCATTCAATATCGTGTTTCATGAAGTCATTTTTGATTTCGTCGATACTCCGATCTATCCACTCATCGGCACAATCCAGCCCAATCGAATCTCGCAACTCCTGCGCCGTATTAATGCAGATCATTGGAAAACCGATCGCCTTGGAAGGCCGCACGTCGGTGAATTTAGGGGCGCAGCCCTGCGGATCGAGACTGTGGCTGACGAAACGATCAAAGCACTCGCGTGCTCTGGTTGCGTATCGCTCATTCCCTGTCGCTTGGGCGATTTCACCGTAGGCGATCGCCGCGAAGCTTTCCGAGTATGCGTATCGTCGCTTGCGAATCGGTTGTCCTTCGCGGGTCACGTGGAACCACATCCGACCATCCGTAGGATCGAAGCCATAGGCATCGAGGAAGTCCAAATTCCGCTTGGCAATCTCCAGCCATTCGTCGTTCTTCTCAACGTTGTTGTAAAGTTCCCCCAATAACCACGTGAATCGCCCCTGTTGCCAGATGCTTTTGTCGGTATCCAATAGCGAACCGTCCCGGTCGAGAGACGCCATGATTCCGCCATGCTTGTGATCAACCGCATGAGTCAACCAAAAAGGCAATACATCGTGTAGCAAGCCGTCACGGTAGATGTTTGCAAATTCGCATCTTGTTGTCATTAGATTTCATCCAAGCTATGAAGTGGTAACCCGACGCGTAAGCGAAGACGAGCTGCGATTGAAGGCGAGCCCCCAACGAGGGCGCCCCTTCCCTAACCTGCCGGGTGACCATTAACAAAAACGGTGGTCCGGTGCTGTGTAACTTTTAAATTAATCTTTGGCAGCGTCAAACAGAGTCAGCCCGTCAAGCGGCTTGGGTTTGCTCGAAATTACACAGCTGGCGAGATAGCCTACGATATAGCACACAGCGATTCCAATGAACGCATAGAGATAACCGCTGACTTGATAGAGATTGGATCCCATTGAGTCGTAGACTTGGCGAAAGCTCAATCCG
>JBLINZ010000245.1:0-9315 GCA_047639375.1 Mariniblastus sp.
TTTTTGACAGTCCAAGCCTGATTTGTTCCAATTTAGTTTGATCCTCAGCTTAATGGTGGGCCACATCGCTCGTCGGCTTGGTAGTCCTCGCCGTTTTGCCGCCGAGTTTACAGATTCCAGTCCCCTGTGGCCAATTGGCCGAGAGAAACTCCCGAGGGTAAGAAATGAAAAAAACGTTTGTCCACGGCGTTGGTGGTGTCCTCAGCGCCGACATTGCGGTGCCTGATCATGAGCGTGAACTCGATTTCTACTCGACGATCCTTACGACGGGTGACGCCCCACTCTGGCGTGACGATCTGACGAATAACCTTGGCACACCTGTAATCGGCCTCGGTGTTCGTACTCCCGAATACAACACGCTGCCGTTGCAGTGGATGCCCCACTTTCAGGTCGCTGATGTTGCCGCCAGCGTTGCCTGCGCGATTGACATGGGAGGCAAAGAACTCATGCATTCCGAAACTGATGAATGGGCTGTTCTTGCCGACCAAATTGGGGCTGCTTTCGGCGTTATTCCAGTCGTCGCTGGCGAATCAGGCTCCACGGGGCAGAATGAACGCCTCGGCTGCATCTCTTGGCTTTCGTTGACCGTTCCAGACGCTTTGCCGAGTCGTGACTTTTATCGACATGTTGTTGGATGGAACGCAAAATCCATTGAATTGGAGGATAGCGAAGGGCATTTCGCAAGCTTTGAGATGCAACGAGACAATGAAATTGCCGCAGCAGAAATCTGTCAGGATCGCAGTGAACACAAGGGTATCCCATCGGTTTGGCTGATTCACTTACCCGTCGGCGACCTTGCTGAAAGTCTTCGACGCGTTAGCGAGGGCGGCGGTGAAGTCATCAAGGAATACGTCGAGGCGAATTACGCCGTTGTCCGCGATCCAGTCGGCGCCTACCTAGCACTGCAGGCCGGCTAGTGACGGACGGTGTATAAACAACACGATGCATGTCTCTTCGGACTTGCAAGTACTTTTCAATGTTTAGTTCTATCGTACCGGCTTGTTAATCGCCGCCGTTATCCGACTACACCAATGGCCAAAACAAACTACATTGCCGAGATGGACGAGTCGACTAGAAAGTTGGCGATCATCGTCCTTGTTCCCGCAACACTTATATCTGGTGCCTGCTTTTTCATTGCTTTAGCAACAGCAATCTTGTTCCTGCCAGAGAAACCCAATGCTCCAATTGGCTCGTTTGTTGCCTGCATTTTGATTTTCGGATTCTTGGCGTTCTCAACATGCTGGATGGCAATTAGGTTGATAAAACAAGAGCGCGCCTCAAACGGTCGAACCGTGATGCCAGAATCATTTATCCAAATATTCGGATTTCTGTTCTTGGTGGGTATACTGACCATGGCAATACTTGATCGCAACATCTGGCTTGCGGGGGAGGGCATCGGAATTGCATTCGCGATGATAGGAATACGAACCTTGATTCGACGGGCACAATCGCCGAGCACCAATGCGTTGAGCAGAGGTCGGTAACATTCAACGCTGGGCTGGTCGCGGGAATATTTTGCTCTGGGTACACGCTTTTACGTCGTTCTGATGTTCGGTGATTCACGTCAATCGTCGACACGGTTAACTTGGTTTCCTTTGCTAATCGAATGGTCAATGCAACGCTCATGACTTTTAGGTTTTCAGCTAAAACCCTGCTGGTTGGGTTTGTCATCCTGTCACTCCTTCTAGCCTGTTATTCGGCCATGCGATTCGAATCGCTGCGACAAATTTCACTGGTTGCTGATTTGGTCGACCGGGGCGGAGGCCATTACGACAGTGAGGTCGATCGGAATCGTCTAGGTTTTTGGCTCGGATTGGACTTCCCAGCTGAACGAGTCCTAGCAATCGAGGGCATTGTTCAGGCCGAAGGCTTGTACACCCCAGGATTGCATTGCGACGACAATGACATCGAATTACTTACCAGATTTATTAATGCCCAGCAGATCTACATTGGTGAGTCCACGTTAACAAACAAAGCGTTCACCAAACTCATTGACTGCCGCAGTATTGAGCGGCTAGTATTTCTAAATTGCGATTTGTCTGAATGTGATTTCTCCATTCTATCACGCGCTCCAGCATTGCGTTATCTAGACCTCCCCGGATCGAAGGTAGACGCAGATTCTCTACGGGAATTCATTAGAAACACTCCCCAATGCGAGGTAGAGCGCCATGCAGAATAACAAACTAATGCATCCACCGCGGCCAAACATGGGACTTACATTGATTCATTATCCCGCATGGTCAGGTTTTTAGATGGCCGTGAAACTCCTGACACAAATTTGGCGAGATGAGAAGATCAATGAAAAACGCCAGTTTGAGGCTGGCGAAATTGACGCTTCAGAGTGCTGCATGGCTGAGTTATTTCCGGACGAGTTCATTAACGAGACCGAACCCCTGCTTCAAAGCTTGGCTGATCGCATTTCTGACATCGACGAATTGGACTATCCTGCTGTTTCGGACGCTATCAAAACGCTTGTGATGGCCTTGAATCAAATCAACGAAAAATTCGATCAAGCCGTGATTGAAACAGGTGAGCGCGAACAACTTTGCCAGTTCATTGAAGATGTCATTGAAGAATCTGCTGTCGATCTTGGTAAATATGCTGTAAATTTCGGTTGCGATAGCTCGGAAATCACGGATACTTGGCGAAACTGGTAACCGAACCCGAATCCTGCAGCAACAATGCGATGCACGAGACGCCGGGCTTGTGCGTAATTTTGAATATTACGAACCATCGCTCCGGCCTAGTTAACGGCGGCGTCATCTACCTCAGGAACACTTTCATGAAACGCACGCTACTGGTGGTGGCAACTCTTTCTGTTCTCGTAGCAGGATGCCAGCGAAATCCTGTGCTACGACTGGAACCGAAGGCACATGGCTACGATTTTGTCGACGAGAATGGGTTTGTTTTAGCAACCGCAGAAACACTGGCTGACATTTGCAAAGAACTGAATAGCCCAATTGTAAAATCAAAATTGACCGGCGAGATTTTCTTAGAATTCACTCACGTTTCCAGACGACACAAAGGATTCCAAGTGCCGGATGGAATCACATGCGACGAAATCACCGAAACATTTGCATCCGAATTGAACAAGCATGGCATTACCGAATTCACATCCGATTACGACAACTGGTAAACTAAATTGTGCGACCGAGGCACCGAATGCGGGATAAATCCGGTAGCCACGGCCAGCTCTGACCACATCCCCACGCTACTTAGCATGCAGGGGCACAACGAGAGGTTGCTCATCGGCAAATCGAACGCCCCCCACTCGCCGCTCTCAAAGAGTCCGTGTGAGAACGGCGCTCAATATGCCGTCGCAACTGGTAAGATGAAGTCAGCTTGAATTCTCGCTGGCCTTTTTTTTGCTGGCCAAGTGTCTGCTTTCCAAGTCAACTCAAACCCCATTCACAAACCTTGAATCGTCCCAAATTCGGCATTCGCCGCCTTTTCATGGCGACCGCACTGTTCGCATTGCCTCTGACGGGTTTCCTCCCCTATGGCCTAGGTCCGTTGACCTGCGGGGTCGTGTCTGGAATTGGATTGTTTTGCCTGACGCTGTTAACAAACAAAATCCATGCAATGTATTTTGCGCTATTGGTTGTTTTTGCAACGATCGGGTTTATTTTGGGAGTCGCTCTAACGGGCGTCAATGCTTCAATTTCTATGACGATCATCGTTCCTGGAATTTCTTCCGGAATCAGTATATTGCTTGGGATGATCGTCGGCAGAATCATGGGAATGCCTCGATCGTGGAATTCGAAAACTTCTGACGAGCGTGAGTCCTCAGACTGACGGCAATGCCCAACGTCTCCAAAGAAGACCGATGTACGATCCTAGCGAAAGATCCAAATCCGGGACACAAATCCGGAAAATCCGGGGACAAAATCCGGGGACAGGCAATGGATCGTGGCGAGATTTCACCGTTGACTGCCCGGAGTGTCAATCAAAATTGGAGTCGACCTAGCACAGCATGTCCCCAATGTTCCCCAATGTTCCTGTTGTTAGTATAGAGTCCGATGACGGTTTTTGAAGCGTGAGGAGAGATCTCGTCTTCTCGGTCGAGGGGGTAAGCGGCCATAATCATTGCGACCTGTCGAAAAAAGAAAACAAGGAACCCAATGAAAGCCATCGTCTGGACAAAATACGGCCCGCCCGAAGTGCTGGTGCTTAGAGACATCGCCAAACCGCAGCCAAAAGACAGTGAAATCCGAATCAAAATCCATGCAACCACGGCCTTTCCCGGCGATTGCGAAACCCGGGCACTAAAATTTCCCAAAGTGTTCCAATTGTTATTTCGGCTTCTTTTTGGACTGTTCAAACCCCGAGGCACGAAAATTCTTGGCCAGGAATTAGCCGGAGAGATTGAATCGGTGGGCAAATCCGTGACCCGCTTTAAACTCGGCGACAAAGTGTTTGGCAATACCGGGCTGCATTTTGGTGCCTACGCCCAATATGTCTGTTTGCATGAGAAAGCTGACATCGCACTAATCCCGATCGGTATAAGTTACGCCCAAGCAGCGGCGCTGCCAACGGGCGGCATGAACGCCTTGCATTTTGTCCGGCTTGGCAAGATTCAACGGGGCGAGAAAGTGCTGATCAATGGTGCAGGTGGAAGCATCGGCACAACAGCCATCCAGCTCATCAAAGCCTTAGAAGCCGAGGTAACCGTGGTAGACAGCACTGGCAAGCTCGACACCCTACTGTCTCTTGGTGCCGACAAGGCAATCGACTACACCCAACAGAATTTCAACGACAATGGCGAACGCTATGACGTAATTTTTGACGTGGTGGGTAAAAGCAACCACCAAACCTGTATCAAGCAACTTAACCCCGGCGGACGATACCTATTAGCCAACTCAATATTAAACCAAACAGCAAAAGCCAAACGTGCATGTAAACATACAGACAAGCAAGTGATCTCAACTGCCGCTCAGCACAACAGCGAAGACTTGGTCTATCTCGCGGGTTTGGTTGAAGCGGGCAAACTCAGCGTGGTGATCGACAGCAGCTATCCGCTGGAACAGGTCGTCGAGGCCCACCTTTATGTTGATTCGGCGGTCAAAACCGGACAGGTGGTTTTGACCGTCAGCCATTGACTTGGCTCGGAGGAGGCCGGGAACCTGCGTAGATTTACAAGTCGCTAATTCTAACTGGCAGGTGAATGGGTGAACTTGCATCGATCAAAGTGAAGCAAAGCTGATTGGACGTCGCTCCGCCATATATCGATCTAAATGGCCCCGATAAAAAGAGCGGACAAGGTAACGACATCCCGATGCGATCTGATTTGTCGGGTGAGTTACAAGCCGGGGTTGCCGACATGGAATCCCAACCGGCGGAAATACTAAAACTGCCCGTCGATAGTGGAAGCAGTAACTCTGATTACTCGAATCCGGCTATCTCTGAGAAACTTTGGTTCGCTGTTCCAAGTGGCTTGGTTCGGATATTGAATCGAAATTTGAAGGTGGCAAAGATTCCTGACTCCGATGAACGCGGTAAGACGGACGATGTTCACGGGCCACGGCACTCGTTTGGAACATTACTTGCGACGTCTGGCGCGGCTCTACGGGGCGCACGTGGGGCTTTCTGACTTGCGACTGAAAATGAACGTCTAAACAGATCCAAAGTTATCGGACATTCATGGGGCCTTGGATTCGCTGCCGTCGTCAAATCGACCGGCTGAAATTGCTCAGGCGAAAGCGACGGATGACGCGGCTCGGTTAGTGCCCCCACGGAGCAGACAAAACGAGTCAATCAGGGACAATACGACCATCGCCACCCATTTAGAATCTCGCCCGAGACACGATGCCGATGTTGTGAACATTCACGGTGGCGGAGCATATGGCGATAAAGCCGACGCTCAGTCTCGGTTTGCTCAAAACCTGAATCGGCTATCAGACCGGACGAGAAGCCGACTGACCGTAGAGAACGACGACACGACTTACACACCGTCTGATCTACTGCCGATTTGTCTGGCCAAAGGCATTCCTCTGGTCTGCGACGTTCACCACCATCGCTGTAATCAGGACGAGCTTTCGGTCGAGAAGGCTACCGAGCAGGCAGTGGACACTTGGAACCGAGAACCAATGTTCCAGATCTCCAGTCCGAAGGAGGGCTGGATTGGGCCGAAAACAAGACTCCATTACGACTTCATCAATGTAACGGACTTTCCCGAATGTTGGCGATCAAAGCCCTGTCCCGCAAGGCGAAGAAAGCTTTGATTCAAGCGGCTGGGCCGACTACTCGGCGAGTCAAAGCCAAGTGATCTACTGATTAACGATAGTACCGCTGCTGATCGCCTCGCAGATTCCATCCCAAAGCTCTTGTCGGGCGATTAAACAGTTAACCGCTGCTTGTTCGGCCTTTTCCCATCGTGATTGGTCGTCACCACAAAGTGACTCAAGCAGACGAGTAGCCATTGGACCATGATCGTCGCCGTCCAATTCGATATGCCGTTCAAGGTAATACTTAAAATCTTCCAGTCTCCCCCCAGACTCCGTGTTCAAATTGTCCACGATCTGTTGAAACACGTCGGGCAGCAAATCTTCTCGTCCAAACGCAAAGGCCGAAGCAACTTCGCAGAGGTCGCCGTTTTCAATAATTTTGAAAGTCTTTTGGACAAACCGGCGAGCGGCTTCGGGCACTGTTGGCGATGCTATTGCCGTCGAAACATCGACACCCCGGCGAAGGTCGTTCAAAAAACCATCAATCGCAGCCGTGCTGGCCCCGCATTGATTCATTGAGCGGTGATAAAGTTCAAAGTGACTGGCGAATCCGCCTCGTCCATCCTCATCAGACTCTTCAGCGAGAACGATTTCGTTGATGAAACGACTCCCCTCCAAATCGATGGGGGGCAACCACGGCACGTCAACGCAACAGAGCCGACGTTGCAGTACCTTGAGCAATGACATGAAATCCCACACGGCAAAGACGTGGTGTTCCATGAATAAACGCAGGGACTCAAGACGGTCAATTTCTCCGTAGACTCCATGGTCGAACAAGGTAGTTCTAAACGGAGCCAACCGATTTTCAATCTTTTTGATAGGGTTCACTTTTCATGCCTCTTCAGCAAGCGATTACGTAATAGCCAATTTGCAAATTTCGTTCGGAAACCCACTGTCAGTGGAACCGTAAGTCCTTCATCATTATAACGCATCAAGCTTTTCCACGCGTATTTCTTTCGGCTAGAAGTTAATCGATGGAAGCCATTTAGCAACAGGCTCTTCGTATTCAACCAATGTCATCCGATTCATAGACTGGCTGATTTTCAGACCGGAGTCGAGGCACCATTTGCCCTTTGGCTTCGTTTCCATTTCAACAGGGCCAATTGCAAGAGTCTTTGCCATGAAATGCCCCCATTTTCTGTACCACCGGTTATGAGAATACGGGTTGGTTAAAGTCTTCGTTGATTTCTTGTTTCTTTCGGGAGTGTTCTGTCGAAGGAACGCAAGCGACTGAGGCACAACACTGCCGGGCGTATTCGGATGGATGACGCTCGATGGGCCAAACCTTCTACTACTAAGCCGATTGTCAAACAAGCCACAGAAAAACAACAGCAAAGAGATGACAAACTCTTCCTAGCGACATAATCCGCTACGGCGTTACCCAACGGGGCCGCCTTATCACGCATCGCCAATGAGATAGGGCCGACCCTACGGGCCTAACCATCATTTAATGGCATACTAAAAAACAGCCATTAAATTCGGCGACGATACAGCAAAACAGGCGCTCTATCACCGATTCAGAAAACTGATTCGCCATCCACAATTGAACGTTCACTGGATGTCGAACAACATTAAGCGGTCGTGGTAACTGGCCACGATTAATTAATCGCCATCGACCGTTTTGATGATCGCAATGTGACGACTGTCTTTCTTGACTCGGAATCCGCTTTCGCCGCTGAACCTCGCTTCAAAATTGCCGGTGCCATTTCCCAGCAACACCAACACCATTCCCGCGTCGTAGCGAATTGTTTCAACTTCCGTGTTGTACAGGTTTCCTCGGATTTACTACTGCGGCGGACGGATAGGGACATGCGGAACCTGCTCAAAGCGATTCTCTGTTAACCCGCGCAAACGTTGTTGTTATACTGAAGCGGCACGCCACCGCCGTAATGGATCCGTATTGATGAATCTGGAAGAAGTTAAAAAGGACTTTATCGCTGACTTTCCCTCCACACCGGATTTGAAACGCAAAGCGAAAAATAGGATCCCTCGATTTGCATACGAATACCTGCCCAGGGGATGCAATGACGATCTGAATTTGCTGAAAAACAAATCAGATATTCAACTAGTCGAATTGATGCCGACGTACATCGCCAAACATCCCTCGTCGAGCATGAAGACGACTTTGTTTGGGAAGGAATATGATTCGCCGTTTGGCGTAGCACCGATTGGACTTCAAGGAATGATCTGGCCAAATTCACCAGAAATTCTGGCCCGTGATATTCGTAATGGTTTGGCAATGCCTCCCAAAATGACGCTGTCCAATATTTTACAAATGTTTGGGCGACCCCGATGGGTTTACAACACGCTGAAATAGGGAAAGCCAAATCTTGAGACGTTAAAATCCTATATGCCCAGTAGCCTGAATTTGAAGGCACTCGGTCAGTTCATGAATCAAACATTTGAGGGTCGGATCGACGAAGACAAAAGTGGTTTGATTCGAGACAAATGGAAAGGCAAACTCGTTCTCAAAGGCGTTGTGAACGAGGCAGATTGCGAGAAAGCGAAGCGATTGGGAGTCGACGGAATCATTGTCTCAAATCATGGCGGCCGCCAATTGGATGCGGGTCAGTCGACCATCGTGCCAATGACCAAACTGGCGAAACAATACGGCAACAAAATCGAAGTCATGATGAAGATGCAATTTCAACAGGTCATGGAACAACTATGCTGTAAACGTGTCGAGGATTTTCCTCAATATTTGATCCCATGAACTGTTTCACATCGACCATGCCGACGCGAACAATGGGACGCGTTTGCCTGTGGCGAATACGAATAGGCCTGCTGGTCAATAACCGATTCAACTGAAACTATCGAGGAAAACAATGCAAAGACTTGTAGCTCTGATTTCGTTCCTTGTATTGGCCATGGTAAGTGGTCCTCTGACAGCGCAGACACCCGAAAATTTCAAACGGGAAAACCTCGTGGCCTGGTGTATCGTACCCTTTGATGCAAAAAACAGATCGCCGGAGTCACGGACGGACATGTTGCACGAGCTTGGAGTTCAGCGGTGCGCCTATGATTGGCGTGCAAATCATGTGGTCACGTTTGAAGATGAAATCCAACAGTATCAATCCAAAGGCGTTGAGTT
>JBLINZ010000246.1:0-9307 GCA_047639375.1 Mariniblastus sp.
GAAAGTTTCTCATGCAATTGACGTTGGAACATCGAGGCTTGAAATATTCGGTCGCGGTCGCTGAAGCGAAATCGATCGCGATCAAGCTGGATTTTGAGGGTCCGCAGCCCAATCATTTCGGAACCGAAAAAGCTTCGACTCAGGTCCTTCAGTTGGGTGATTTTCGGGGCGACACCAAGCAAGGCGGCAGTTGCAACGTTGACACACTGCAGATGATTCCGCATTGCAATGGGACGCATACTGAAACGGTTGGCCACATCATTAATGAAGATATCTGGGTCGGGCATGCTGCGATGGATGTGTTGTCGGTCGCGATGTTGGTGACCGTTTCGCCGATCGCTGCGAGACTTGCAAAGGTCTCAGACGATTATCGACCGGCGTTGGAAGAGACCGACAAGATCATCACTCGGGCAATGCTAAACGCTGCAGTGGCTACCGTTGGTGACGTGAAAACGCTCCAGCCGAGTGCTCTGATTGTGCGGACTCTCCCCAATACGATCGACAAATGTAGTCGTGCGTACAATGCTGAGAATGCGCCACCATTTTTTACGATACAGGCAATGCAGTTGATCAATGAGTTGGGCGTGAGGCATCTGCTGGTTGATTTTCCTTCGGTCGATCGGATGTACGACGACGGCTTGTTGACGAACCATCATTTGTTTTGGAACGTGCCTGAAAAGTCCCATCAGCTGACCGGCGAGACTTGGCAAGACAAAACGATCACCGAAATGGTATTTGTCGAAGACGAAATCGAGGATGGGGTCTGCGTGTTGAATTTGCAAGTCCCCGCGCTCTGTAGCGATGCGGCTCCCTCGCGGCCAATGATTCTTCCAGCCACTGTCATTAAATCCTGATTAGCCAAGTCTCAATTGGCCCAATCCTGATCGAGAGTTTGATTGAAAACCATGACTGAATCTGATTCACTGAAGACAGCCAAACGACTTGACGATTCCGATCCGCTTCGACTGTTTCGCGAAGAGTTTTTTATTCCACACGTTGAGGGTCGCCCAGATCTTTATTTCGTGGGTAATTCTTTGGGGCTCGTGCCGCGGCGAACGTCGGAGTATGTCCAGGAAGAGCTGGATCGTTGGGCGTCGCTAGGGGTGCGTGGCCATTTCACTGGCGATCGAAATTGGATGGCCTATCACGAATGCTTAACTGATCCGATGGCAGCGATCGTTGGTTGTCAGGCCAACGAAGTTGTGACGATGAATACGCTGACCGTCAATTTGCACTTGATGATGGCTACGTTTTATCGGCCGACGGATCGACGAAACAAGATCCTGATCGAGCAACATGCCTTTCCATCGGACAAAAATGCTGTTGAGTCGCAAATCCGATTGCATGGTTTTTCGCCAGCTGATTCGTTGATCGAGTTGAAACCTGGTGAGGATCAGTTGTTTTCGACGGACACGATTTGCGATTCAATCCGTGAGCACCGCGATTCGCTGGCCTTAGTGTTGCTCCCTGGCGTTCAGTATTACACTGGGCAAGTTTTGGACATGGCAGCGATCACGCAAGTTGCCCATGAGCACGAGATTGTGGTTGGATTTGATTTGGCCCACGCGGCCGGAAACGTTGAGCTTGCCCTGCATGATTGGGACGTCGATTTTGCCTGTTGGTGTTCGTACAAGTATTTGAATTCGGGGCCTGGGTCGTTGGCTGGTTGCTTTGTCCATGAACGGCATGCGACGAACACAGATTTAAATCGGCTTTCTGGGTGGTGGGGACACGACAAACAGACTCGGTTTGAAATGTCAGGTGAGTTCAAGGCCATCGCGACAGCGGAAGGTTGGCAGTTAAGCAATCCTCCGATCCTCTCACTGGCTGCCGTGCGGGCGTCGTTGGAGGTGTTCACCGAGGCGGGCGGAATGAGTGAGTTGAACAAAAAAACGAAGCAGCAGCATCAGTTTTTCCGGGACTGCTTGAGCGAGCGGCTGGACGGTCGAGTTGATGCGATTTCACCTGCCAAAGTTTCCGGTTGCCAGTTGTCACTCGAAGTCAATCTAGTGGGAGTCGAGGGTAAGTCGGTTCATGAGGAATTGGAGTCGAACGGCGTGCGGACGGATTGGCGAGAACCCAATGTGATTCGAGCAGCCCCTGTTCCGCTGTACAACACGTTTGAAGAGATCTGGCGATTCGTGGACATGCTCGGGGACTGTTTGGAATGACGCTCAATAGCGTTTGCCAAGTAGATATAGCGACTCGTTTTGCGACGGTGGGCGAAAATTTGCAGGTCAGAGACCGGAACAACTCATGTCGGTGGCCAACGCCACCGGCAGTTCCTCTGTAGGCCTCCGGCCTAAAAGTAGTTGCCAGGGGGCAAACACTGCAGTTGTTGTTAATAATCTCGAACCATTTGATCGAAACTTTTGAAAGTGATTTGCCGTGAAGCATCCCAAGTCGATAACGATTTCCGGAGCCGGTTTGGTTGGCTCGTTGCTCGCCGTGTTGCTGGGCAAGCGTGGCTATGCCGTCACGATTCTTGAGCGACGTTCGGACCCGCGCGGCGATGAATCCGACAGTGGTCGATCGATCAATCTTGCGCTCTCGTCCCGGGGCATGCACGCGCTCAAGCTGGCGGGCTTGATGGAAGAAGTTGAAAAACTGATGATTCCAATGCGGGGGAGAATGCTTCACTTGGAGGGCGGCACTGAAGAGTTCTCGCCTTACGGTCAACGACCGAATGAGGTCATCTATTCAGTTTCGCGCCGCGACTTGAATCACTTGATGATGAATTCGGCGGAAGAAGCGGCTCCGGTCAATGTAGTATTCGATCAAATATTGGAATCGGTTGATTTTGAAGGGAACGAATTGTCGATTCGGAATGCGGTGACCGACGAAGTCAGCCTCCAGCCATTCGAAATTCTGATTGGATGCGATGGCGCAGGGTCGCGGACACGGCGGGCGATGCTGTCGGATTCGGGCGGCGAGAGTACTTCTGTGTTTCTGGATCACGATTATAAAGAACTGGAAATTCCAGGCGGACCGACAGATTCGAATGGGCATCCGACCTATAAGGTTGAACGTGAGGCCCTCCATATTTGGCCGCGCGGCGGATACATGCTGATCGCGTTACCGAACCAGGATGGAAGTTTCACGGTCACGTTGTTCATGCCGAAAACGGGGGAGAACAGTTTCGAATCGCTGACCGATCGCGAGTCGTTGCATGACTTCTTCGCCAAGAATTTCCCTTCGGCCTTGGCTTTGATTCCCGATCTGAAATCAGACTTCTTTGCCAATGACCAAGGGCGATTGGGAACGGTTCGGTGTTCTCAGTGGGTTCACAAGGGCAAAGCGTTGATCATTGGCGATGCCTCGCATGCGATCGTTCCGTTTCACGGCCAAGGAATGAACGCTGGGTTCGAGGATTGTTCTGAGTTGATTCGGCTCCTCGATGAGTTTGACGAAGACTGGTCGCGTGTGTTGCCTGAATTCGAACGGATCCGGAAACCTAATGCCAATGCGATTGCTGACATGGCGTTGGAGAATTATGTGACGATGCGAGCGAGCGTGGCGGACCCTAAATTTCGACTGAAGAAGCTGGTTGGATTTGAGTTGGAAAAACGATTTTCCGATCGATTTGTGCCTCGATATTCGATGGTCATGTTTCACCTGATCCCTTATTCCGAGGCGTTCGCGCGGGGGGAAGTTCAAAACGCGATTCTGAACCAGTTGGTCGACGGAGTCTCGGAATTCGAAGATGTTGATTTTGAGAAAGCCCAGCAGTTAGTGTTGGCTCGTCTTTCAATCGCAAATCTTGAATCGCCTGTCTAGCAGTCGGTTTGCATTCGAGCGAATGGCTTGAACCTAATGAGATCTATAAGGTTTAGATGGTTATTGGGAAATCTTGCAAGAAAGTGAGATGCGTAGCGAAGAGGGAGATCTGGTTGCGTTTCTCTGTTTTTCTAATCGAGCGAACTCGTGAAAATTAATTTTCAAGCATGCGCGTCTGCGCTATTAAAAGTCTTCGTGTTTGGGCTCGCTGTTTTGATCGCCGGCGTGGCATTGATGGGACTGTTTGATTTCGAGTCTCAGTCGCCAGTGTTTCAAAGTTTACTCAGCACGATTTCATGGGCTGGCTATACCCATATCATAGCCGGTTCGTTCGCTTTGATTTTGGGTGGCGTCCAATTGAGTTCAAATCTGCGTCGCCGAAATCTCGAAATGCACAAACTAACTGGCAAACTTTACGTGATCTGTGTGTTGGCAAGTTCTCTTGGTGCAATGGTAGGTCTGCCATATTCACCGTCAGGCTGGGGCGTGAAATCGGGCCTTTGGTTTCTGGCTATCCTTTGGCCACTTGTCACGATAGCGGGTTATCCTCGGGGAGGAAAATTCAATTTCCAGTGGCATGGTCAATTGATGATTTACAGTTATTCGTTGACCTGTGTTGCCATTTCGTTGCGAGTGTTGATCGGATTGCAAACGGCATCGGGCGTTGGCATTGCGATCGCCTATCCTGTCGCGGCCTGGGGTGGGATCGTCGTGAACCTCATTGTCGCGTTCGTCGCATTGCAAGTCGCCGGAAATTACAAGCGATCCCAGTAGAACGTCGCGGCGTGATTGATTGAGCGTTGGGGGGTGCAATGGGCTCGATGCCTGTGTCGACTCGGCAACTTTACTTGCGGAGTTCCCGAGTCATTTGGCTGAACGCACTTTTCATTTTCTCGTTTTTGAAGGGGCGTAGGTCAGGTACTGAAAGTCCAGTGATTGCGTCGAATGCACGACGACTGACCGCCATCAGGGCTGCGACGTCTTTGGAGAGCGCAACTGTTTTGTAGGTGTTGGCCGCGGTCAGGATATTTTTTTTGGTTTCCAGATTGGCCATCATCATTTGATGTTTTTGGTGAGCCAAGCCTTCTTTGTAGAACATTGCCGCGTCGTAAGTGAGTTGATTGCTGTCGATGTTGTTTTGCAGGACCGTCCGATCGCCACCCAGTTCTACCGCACGTTTGGCTTCCTTGATGTTGCGTCGGGCTTTTTGGGCGAACTTGTCTAGTTTCGGATAGTATTCGTTGTCGACGTTTTCGACAAACTGTTCTTGCAGCCGCGAAACGGTTTTCAACAGCATTAGATACACGCCGTAATATTTCTTGGCGGCTTCTAAGTCTTCACCTGATTCGTTGGTAAGTTTTTCCAGCTCAGCGGCGAAGCTTTTGGCGTTATCGAAAATGATTGAGACGCGAACGAATTCGTCGCCGGTGATTGATTCCAACAAGCTGTCGATACTTTCCGGATCGAGTTTCATGCCGATGCGGTTGAGGTCTAGGACGAGTTCCTGTTTGGCCGTTTCGATTTGCTCTTCCGATTCGACAATCGTCTCTTTGGCCTTGGCGATTTTCTTGTCGTATCCCGATTTCGTAGTACCGAGTGGATTGTAAGTCGATTCCGGGGCCGAGATTCGCTTGCGTTGATAGACGGTGATGTCACGACGAGTATCGGCCATTTTCTGCCTCAGGTCGCCGATCAGTTGGCGTCGGTCGCTGATGCTGGAGATGCCAAGTGCTTCTCCGGCTGCGTCGAGATACGTTTCGACTTTGCGTTCTTGTGATTCTTTGGTGCGGCTGAGAAAGTCGTAGAACGCTAGGTCGCCTTCTTCCGGACGCTGTTGGGCGTCGTCGAAAAGCTGGAGGGCGTCGTCGAGGGCTTCGTGGGCATTTTCAAAGAAGCGTTGAACTTCCTCTTGTTCCTGTTGTCGGACTTCGTCGGTTTGTCCGATCGCGATGCCCGAGATCAGCATCAGGGCGCAGGCGATTAGGCTGGCCAACCAAGGTTGATTTTGAGTTTTCGGTTGCATGGGAAATGCCTCAGAGACAAGTGACTCGGATGTTTCGACGTTCGACATCATCATGTTATCGTGTGAAATCATCAAGGAAAACGATGATTTCTGGTTCTCGTGGGATGAATGCCAACGCCTCGATGTATTTATTCGTTCTGGGGAAGCAATAATTGACTTTTGATCCACAAATATATGTCGTGATTCGGTGATATTTCCGTAGATTGAGGCGTAATTCCTGGGGGACTCTTCGCAGTCAAGGTTAGAGATGGTCAGAGGAAGAAAGAAGACTGTTCTATCCAGAGGGACACAAATCTGAGCTTTCTGCTAAAACGGTCGCGCGAATTTTTACGGGCGAACCTCGTCAAGAGTTTCGGCTGGCTGGCAATTCCGAAAGTCTTGACGACTTGCGCTACCAAGGGCCGAGCGTGGGTTCCGAAAGTCTTGGTGATTTGCGTTACGAGAGGACAGCCAGCGTTGCGTGACTTGGGTGCTTGAGTTGTGGTATTGCCGTTCGCGAGTGGACACAAAAAAACGACCGCAGGGTTTTTACGCCTGCGGTCGGTCCAATCGCCCTCAGTTCTCAACGCTTACGTTTCCGTAGGCGTCTTGAAAGCCTCAATATTGTTGGTGGGTTATCGTCGATCTTGGCCGATAAACTGAAGAGCGAGTTCAGTCTCCGGGCGACGCCCACGCGACAGTGATTTATGGAATGAAGACCAGTCCTGTTGTGATCAAGGCTTGGCGGCGTGCCCCATCAAGGCTAAACGGGATGGGATCTTTCAACCAAGGAGCACAGTTTCCAGGTCGGTAGAAACCGAGGGCATACTGACATTCGTTGGCTGGCGTGATTGCACTTTGGTAGGGCACCGTGACCATGCTGACGAAGAAATGCCCGACGGATCGAATCGGTTGCATGAACGGTCCGTGAGAATGTCCATAGCGTTCCAGTTGGACGTTCTCAAAGAACAACGGCTTGTGGCAAAGCGAAGAGGCTTTCCAGGTGTAGGTTTGAGGAACCCAATTGCGATAAGCTCCCCCGTCGTCGCCAACGCTGCAGAGGGTTGGAAGTCTCCAGTATTCAGAAACTGCCGCCCAGTCGGCGTCGCTGAGTTTGGCGAAAGGTAGTCGTTGGGTGCCATTGATTCCTTCAATGATCACATAACCACGTCGCAAGTCAGTCATTTTCCCTGTGGCGATCAGGTTGCCACTGCGGTCGGACCATTCTCGTGTCGAAGTGGTGTACCGATTTCTGTTCTTGCTGGCTCCGGGGCTAATGTCTAAGGCGATCTCAGTGATCGATCCTTGGAGCAATTCTGAGCGGAAATGTTCGCAGGATTTCTCGACTGGTTTCTGTGAATCGAATTGGGCTCGGTCAAATCCGCCGCCTGTTATGTCTTGATTGGTCTCTGGTTCGGGCAGCAGCTCCATGCCTTGGCGAATATCGTTTTTCAGTTGTTTCGCTCGATCATCGAGGGGCGTGGATAGGTTGTTTTCTTGTTCCAGTTGTCGCAGGCGTTCATTCAACTCATCGTCAATTTTGCTGAAGTCCTGGGGAGTTTGGCCACCTGGCAGGTCGTTCGCGACGCCTGGTGACGGATTGAATTGACCACCTTGAGTGGGTTCAACTGCTGGTGTTCGTGGCTGAAACAGACCGCCCTGCCCTTCGTCCTGTCGATTGCTAAGAACAGAAATCTGTCGTGCCGGCTGACGCTGCGGCTGACTGTACTTTCGTGGAGGTTGCGTAACCGAACGAGGGGCTCGCAAGCTTGGGCTGTTGGCAGGCAACGTCATGGAGCGATCATTGAACGGATCTTGAGCCGGAGTCAGCATCGCGACTTGCTGGATACTGCGACGTGCGTCCGGATGAGAACTGTGCTGTTGTTGCATTTCGAACGCATGTTGGACGTCACGGTCTCGTCGATCGTTGGTCAAGCGAGCGGTTCGTAATGGCTGTTTATCGGCTGGCTGATTGAGTTGGAGTGTCGATTGGGGGCCAGGGCGTAGCGTGCTTCGCGTCGCGAATGCTCGCTTGGCTGTTGGCTGGTTCGCCAGTTGTGGTTCAGCCGCCTGTTGACGGGCGCTGTGATTTTGAGGGGCATATCGTGGCTTGCGTTGGCCAGAATTCAAGGTTGAGTTCGCAGCGTCACGCAACGTGGATGTTGGTTGCGGATTCGTTTTGGCGTAGCGAGGTTGGGAAAGCAAGCTCGCGATTCGATCTTGCAATCCAACGGGTGGACTCTCTTCTTGCAGGATGAATTCACGTTGAGCGGAGGCTGGTTGAATTTGAGTGTATTGCTTCCGTGTATCTTGCGGAGCTTGATAGGAGGTCTGCTGCACGGGCAACGTGGTAGCCGGTGTGTTAACACGACGCTGCGGCAACACGACGCCGGATCCAATGGCGGCCTCGGCAGTTCGGTTGGGTGTCTGGTTCACTCGTCCTGCAGCTTTCGTTTGAGCTGACGGTTGCAATCCACTCGGGGCTGCGTGAACGGGAGGGTGGTAGGTGCGCTGGCTCTGAGGTTGAGTCGCTTGATGAGCGGTCTGGCGAACTGACGGTGAACCGGGTTGAGCCGACGCTTGTCGATAGACCGGTTGCTGATTCGTCTGCGGTGCGGGGCGGTATTGCGTTTGAACCGTTGCGTACTGTTGCGGAGGTCGAGCTGCAGTTGTCGAACGATTCGGGGATTGATTTTGGTACGCCAAATATTCTTGGAATGCAAGTTCGGTTTGGTACGCTTGTTGGGCTTCGTAAGCCTTGCGAGCGAAGCCTTGATCGGCAGCTTGTTCTTGCTGAACGCGTCGCATTTGAGCTTTGAGTGCCTCGGCATGGGCGACTCGGGCTTGTAGCGCTTCCTGATTCACGGATGCGGGCAATGAACCCGGTAAGGTCGGCGTCCGAAATTGTTGGGCACTGGCAAGCGGAGTCAGGGCGAGTGCAAGACCGGCGCTTGCGAGGCTGGTTTTGGTCCAGCCCCAAAGTGAGACGGTAGAGACTGGCCGATTCGTTGAAGAATGACTTGCAGGTTGAATGAACGCGAGCGAGCTAGAGTTGGTCGCCTGTCGACTCCGACGTGTAGTTCGGAGCTTCTTGAGTAATCGCAATATCATGTGGGTGGCTTTCTCTTACACTCGCTGCCGACACCTGAATGAATCTGGCGTCAGTCCGTAATTGGTTGATGGTTTGAGTGCCGCAATAGCCCATGCCTGCACGCAAACCGCCTACCAGTTGGTATACAAAATCGCTCAACGCCCCCTTGAACGGCACGCGCCCTTCAACCCCTTCGGGGACTAGTTTCCCAGGTCCCGAATCAGATTGTCGATAACGTTCGCTTGATCCTTTGGCCATTGCGCCGATCGAACCCATACCTCGGTACATTTTGAATGTGCGTCCGTGATACAAAATCGTCCGGCCCGGGCTTTCGGCCAGCCCGGCAAACAAACCTCCAATCATCACACAGCTTGCGCCCGCGGCGATTGCTTTCGTGATGTCGCCGGAGTAACGAATTCCTCCGTCGGCAATAATCG
>JBLINZ010000247.1:0-9294 GCA_047639375.1 Mariniblastus sp.
TTCCCACGTTCAAGCTCGAACACCGGTTGCCGTCTGCGATCTTCTCCGCGATCAAGCCACGAAAATGGCCGCTCCATAATTGGAACGGCCTTGTCGGTATGCTGATTTGCAGGCCTAGTTTTTTGCGGGTTCTTCAGCATTTTCTGTCGCCGACTTTTTTGGCTCAAGCAATTCCAGACCGAATTTCTTGCCTTTGTCGACGCCCGGGATTCCGTACGCCATCCACTCGGGTTCTGGCGCGTCCATTAGGTAGTGGTCAAAGAACTGCTGCATGCGGATTGCGAAATCGAGTCGGTTCTCGTCTTTCATGACCCAATGAGGCTGGCCGTTGTAATTCAACAACCATGCTGGTTGTTCCAGTCGACGGAGGGCGACGAAAAGCTCGATGCCTTGGTACCACGGAACGGCTCCGTCTTCATCGTTGTGCAAAATTAGAAGCGGCGTGTTGACTTTGTCGGCAAAGAATACAGGCGAGTTGAGAATGTATTTCTCGCGAGCCGCCCACAGGTCTTGACCGATTCGAGATTGAGTCCGTTCGTATTGGAACATTCGGCTCATGCCACTGCTCCAGCGAATCCCGCCGTAGGCACTGGTCATATTACTGACAGGAGCGCCTGATTCGGCACATGCGAACATGTCGGTCTGGGTGACCAAGTAAGCCGTTTGGTAGCCGCCCCAACTGTGTCCTTGCATGCCAACTTTTTTGGCATCGACGAATCCTAGGTCAAGGATGCTTTGCACGCCCGGTAGGATTGCGTTGACCGCACTTGGCCCCGGCTCGCCGGTCTTGTAGGGAATATCTGGCACGAAAACCACGTAACCACGGCTGACATAAAAGCTGTGGTTGATGATCGAACGCCCGGCTGCGGGAGTGTAGTACGCATGCAGGTTGTCCGAGTTTCGCTCGTAGAAGTAGACCATCATGGGATACTTTTTCGCCGGATCAAAACCATCTGGCTTGTAGAGGATTCCATCCAGTTTCTGGCCGTCGGTGGCGTCCCAGTGAACCAGCTCCGACGAACCCCAAAGATAATTCTCTTGTTGGGGATTGATGTCACTGATACGAGAGATCTTTTTGAAATCCGTGGTGCTCGACCACACGTCGGGGGATTGTTGGAACGTGCTGCGATTGAAAATCACTTCGTCCGATTGCTTGGCTTTGGCTAGCCTTGAGATACGCTCGTCGAGCATGATCAGTCGTTTGAGCGTGGGCTGAGATGTGGCTTCTGATTCGTCTGACGTTTTTGGTTTCGCGACGGATTTGGTTTTTGCTGGTCTCATATCTAAGCGATAGAAGCCACTGGATTTGGTTACTTCATTGAACGCCGACAGGTAAATCGGAGCTTCGACGTCGACGTGTCGCAGTTCCGAATCCATCCGCAAGTAACGGAAGCGAATGCTGTTTTCGCGACCTTCATTTTGAGTGAGGCAAACGGGAGGTTTTTCTGCGGTTGGGTCAAGCTGCCAGATATCGAATCGATCGTAAATCAAAAACGCTTCATCGTCGGGAAGCCAACCAGCCGATCCGTAGGCTCGAGGCAACGAAGGTGTGTCATGCAATTCGTTTTGCAGCGGATGTTCGAGGCCTGCGCTGATTTCGACTGGCTCGCGATTGGTGCCGGTTGAGATCGAGTACCATTTTTTCTCTTCAGCATCGAACCAGACGACATACTTGCCTTCTGGCGAAAGACTCCCACTGAATTTGCTCTTCTCAACCAGCGTCTCACGTTTGCCGGTATCGAGGTTGATGAGGTAGCTGTCTTGGAAACCTGGAATATCCCACGACAACGTTTTACGATAGCGCATGTTCGATGACGCAACAACAAGATTCGATTTCGAACGCGAGTCAATTCGAACGCTCGGGATGTCTTTCGTGGCGAGCTGAATGACCTTCTTGGAGCGAAGATTGTAGGTGGCTCGGTAGCTTCGGCGTCGCTCCATTTCGGCTTGCAATAGCTGCTGAGGCTGAAGCGTTGGATCTTGCCAATGCCAGAGGTCCAGTTTCGCCTGGGGTTTTTCTGGCTTGGCAACCACGGTGGCGTCGCCTTTTTTGGCTGCGGCGTCTGTTCGTTCCTTCGTGACTGACTCCGGAATGGGAGCGGTGTCGAAATAGATTCGTTTGCTGTCTTTGGAGAATGTCGCTGTTGCGGTCGGCGAGATCCACCAGTCGGTTGGAATTCCATCGCTGGATTCCTCAGCGATTTTCGTCGCAGATGTCTGTCGAGCCTTCCAATGGTAAACCGACCAGCTGGATGTCTTGGTTGAATAGTCGTCTTGGTTGCTCAGGAACGCGAGTTGCGATCCGTCTTCGTTGAATGCGACGTTCTTGTATTCACCCAGCCCAGCCAGAATCAAGGTGGATTTCAAGTTGCTTAAATCGACGACGGTGACACCATCGCTCGGAGCGACGATAGTGGGTGTGGCGGATGTTTTCGTCGTCGTTGATTTCGCTGAACTCGCTTTCGAATCTGTTTCAATCGAAGTCACGAACGCCAGTCGTGCTCCGTTTTTGGAAAACGAATAGCTTACGACGTTAGGGTAAGTTCGCTGGAGGCCCGTGTTAAGATCCCGAAGCACCAATGTGGTTCCGGCGGATTTTGTCTTGGTGGACTTTTTGTCGCTCGTTTTCGAATCGGCAGCTTTTTTGGCCTCTGGCTTTATGGCCGCTTCTTTTTTCTGTTTGATTTGGGAGGCTTCGTTTTCTTCCTGGCGTTTCTTGAGTTTCAGTTTTTTCTCTGGGCTCCGGAGTCCTTCTTCAGTGACCTCATAGGATTCGTTGACTTTGGATGTCAGCTTTTTTGCCGATTTGGTTTCGGGAGTTTTATTTAGCAGGTAAGCGATCCACTGGGAGTTTTCTGACGGCGTCAAAAAAGACTTAACGTCCTCGGCGACAAACTTCTTGCCGCTCTTGAGTTCTAAAACCTCGAGCACGGAGCCAGGCATTAGCTCGGATTTTACCTTGGCTTTTTTGAGTGCCTCAAGTTCGTCTTTGTCAGGCGACACTCGATACATGATGTATTTGGAATCGTACGAGAACTTGGCGCCGCTGGCTCGTTGGATCGCGTATTCCTGAGTCGCTCCGTTTTGCCGGACGTTGAGTGTCGAGCTTGAGCCGGGTTTCCCGCTACGAACCGAATATAAAATCCACTTGCCGTCATTCGAAATTCTCTGATCCGTCGAAGTATTCCAGAGATCGTAATCGGAATGATCGAGAGCTCGAGGGCCTGGAGCGGATTGGCAGAATGCATTCGATGGGCCGACGATACCGATTGCTAACAGCAATCCGAGCGCGACAAAGAATCTGGGTCGAGAAAAATTCCGCATCATGAGGTCAGCCTTGGCGTTCAATCAAAATCAGTAAAACAAATTAACCGTCTTTACAGACTAATTCGAACTCACCGAAATTGAAACCAATCTCAATCCACGACCAGCAATATTTGGGCGGTGTTCCGTATGGTTTTCCACTTAAACCCGGCGAGCGTGACCATGATTGCCAAACAAGCCAAATGGACAGCCAAAGTCTTGATGGCTATCCCGGCCAAGAGTGGATCGTTGGAGAAGATGTCGTCGAAATGTAAAAAGCCCGTGAGCGGGTCAGAGTACGTTAGATACACCAACAGTATCATCTGAAACATCGCCACGCTGGCGGCGATAATCAAAATAGGTCGGTATCGAAGCCAGCGTAGTGTAATCAGGATACTAACTACTCCAAGGTTGCCTAAACATTTGCCTAGCATGAACCAAGTCAATCCATTTGGGTCATTTCGAATCAGAATCTCGCAGATTGGATTCCGCTCTCCGTGCAAGACGTGATCCCGATAAAGAGCCACTAGGTAGCAATCGTAAATAGAAACGCTCAGAATAAAAACAATGCAGGACATGAATCCGTGTCTGGCCATCGAAAATTGACTTGCTCCTGTCCGAATCCAGTCAACGAATGGAAGCTGTCTAGATGAACAATGGCTTGGATAAAAATTGGTGTCAATCATTTTGTCCCGACTTGCTAATCATGAATTTGAATTCAATTCAAATTTGAATCCATTGCATGGTTGGCTGATCGCACATGCTGTGCCATTCGACTGGACTGTTTGGCGAATTTGGCTTGTTAGTGATTCAAAAGCGTAAAGTGTCTGTTAAGGATTTCTGACGTACGTTGGGTCACTTGTCTTTCAAACGTTCATTGGATGGAAACAGTTTCCTGTCTGCCATTAAACGGCCCCTGCTTAATGTTTGGGCAGATAGTGAGCCGGTAAGAAGTTGGTTTGCTGAATTTGGCGTAATGGTTTGTTAATGCCTTTGCGTCTCTGTGACTCTGCTGTTGAACAACAGTCTCTGAGGCGATATTCGTTTAACGATTGGCCGGCAGGCGACAGTTCCAAACGCAGGGCGTTTGCAGGCGAGGCGCTCTCCCTCGTTGACGCATTCGGGCTACCATCGCTGCCGCTTAACTGGGATTAACCTGTTATATTAAGTCAACCAGCCGTAACTTCGTCGGGTCACCAGTCCAACGGAGGTGAGGGTCAAGATTTTGACCTGGCGCAAAAAAACGTTCCACTCAAAGTGACATGAGTGAAACGCATCGAGGAGAAAGCGAAGAATTAATTTTTGTACGTTAATTGATGACGATCAAGCAGATCCTCGAGTGAGTTATTTATCCGGACTAGCTGTTCCACTCGATACGATGGCGGGCGCTGTTGCTCCGGGGTTCGGCGCGATGGCAGGGGAGCTGGCACCGGCGGTTAAAGTATACGATGGCTGGCCCATCATGCCGGGTGATTCCGATGGATAGGCACTCATCCCATGTTCGCTAAGGTCGAGTCCGGCGATTTCGTCGGCTTCGGAGACTCGCAGAATTCCCATGAGTTTCATGACTCCGAAAAGTGCGAGCATCGTGAGGAATGCCCAGGCGACGATGGCAACCGTGCCGACTGTTTGGACCCACATGCTCGTTGCTTCGGAGGCAAGATGCGTGTTCGGAATGAATCCGATTGCCAAACATCCCCAAATTCCACACAGGCCATGAACCGGCCAAGCACCCACAGGATCATCTATACGTAACTGGTCAAGGAGACGTACGCCGGCAACAACAAGTGCACCGGCGCACGCTCCAATCACCATTGACCACCATTCTGAGAAGCAATCGCAACCGGCTGTAATTCCAACCAGTCCACCAAGTGCTCCATTAAGGCTGATTGAAAGATCGGGCTTCTTGAGCCAGATCCAACCGATCAGCGTTGCGACGATCGCACCGGCCGCAGCCGCGAGAGTCGTCGTTACCGCAATCTTTACAGTTGCATCGATATTCGCCGAGCTGCCAAACGCAAGTTGGCTGCCTGGATTGAATCCATACCAACCGACCCAAAGAATGAACACGCCGAGCGCTGCAAAGGTCATGTTGTGACCGGGCATCGGCAGTGGCTTGCCTTCTTTTGAGAATCTGCCAATTCGAGGGCCGAGCATCAGAGCTCCAGCGAGTCCTGCGAAACCGCCGACGGCATGCACAACGACTGAGCCGGCGAAGTCTTGGAATCCCATTTCTTGTAGCCATCCGCCACCCCATTTCCAGTATCCACTAATGGGATAAACGAATGCGGTGAGCACAGCGCTAAAAATTAAATAGGATCCGAACTTCATCCGGCCAGCCACAGCCCCTGACACGATTGTGGCAGCGGTTGCGGCAAATACCGCCTGGAAGAACCAATCAGCGTGCGGTGCAAGATCGGCTCCCTCCGAGGCGGCGTAGAGTCCAAAACCACCAAATGAAAAGTAGGGGTTAAGGTCACCGCTGATATAACTTCCGGGGTACATGATCGCGAAACCGACCACGAAGAATAATATGGCTCCGATCGAAAGATCCATCAAATTCTTAAAGAGAATGTTGACGACGTTTTTCGAACTATTGAGTCCGACTTCGACCATCGAAAATCCGGCCTGCATAAACAGGACGAGAATCGCACAGATAAAAATAATTGCATTGTTGAAGACGTAAGACAGTTCAGCGGTCTCGATTGGGGCCGCCTCCTCCTCTGCCGGCTCCGTCGAAATAGGAGCTGCATCGACTTGTGTTTCACCGCCAACCGAGTGCGTCGATTCCCCTAAACAAGTCACGACGACCAACGATAAAAATCCTATCAAAAAGAAGCATTTAAGGTTGGATCGGTTAGGCAATTGCACGTGGGATCTCGGTGTTCGACGGTTGTGTGGCGATCTCTAACGACCGCACTCAAAATGTCTGGCGGCCAAGTTAGGTAGTGGGGAGTCAAAGGTGTTCGACTTCGTCACCGTGACAACAGTTTTGCAAACGCCGTACCAATCGATTCAAGAACGTCTGAACAAATTTGGGCCTCGTCGATTCGAGCTTTGAAAAACCACGTATCTTTTTTTGCACCGGTTTGAAGTCGGCCAACATGAAAAGTGATGACATGCCGTTTGTCGCTTAAAGAATTGGCAAGGGAGGTTTCATCCGATGCAAACCACTGAAACTACGAGGTTGAAATCGGTGAAGGGCGTGAGGAGGACCGTTCTTGGGAGCCAAGGTAGTTTCCGGAGAAGGTCGATTCCCAAAGCTGCTTAAAAACCAATCATCTGTTGGTTTTTGGTTGAGATCCGTTGGGACGCGATAGCGGCTGGCGAGAATTTCCATCCAAGGGCTCCATGGACCGCCGCTCTTCAAACAAAACGAGCCATCCCGCTGCATCAATGAGCCAAGGAAGTGGGGAAAGTTCCCTGCTACGTCTCAAACTCGCTTGTGAAAAAGTGCCCAAGCTTCGGTTCGAATCCTTGGCATGAACGATTTTGATGTGTCTTTGGAAGGCAAGACATGTGGCAGGTGCGGGCTTTTGCAAACCCAGTTTGGGGGTGATTGTTCGCATGATCGTTAAGGTTTGCCAAATCGCGAGTTTTACCGGGTAGAAAGATCAGAATGATTGTAAATGTCGTGCACGATTCCAACCATTGCGCCGATTCAAACAGCAGTGCGGCTTGTATCGAACCTGTCAATACATCGTGTTTGGTTCGTTGCATGTATTTTTCTTTTGGAATATCAAACACGGTATCATCGCAATAAAGGTGGATGTTATGAGACGTAGCTTTTCTAGTTGGAGTTTTGTAGTCGGGTTGCTTGGTTCGAGTGCCATGGGCATGTCAGCAGCTCAAGGCCAAACTCAAATCAACAATCCGATGCCGGCGACCCAACCGGTCGTGACCAATCTGACGGATGGTTTTTCTCAAGAGCCAGCCCTGCAGGTTACTTCTTCCAGCAACAACTTTGCCTATGAAGAATCAGCCGGTTTGGGTGAACCTTGGAAGCTCTTCGGTCGCGGTTGCGATGAGCCCCGCTTGAATATTGGCGGTTGGCTTTCGTTCGGCCATCACGATAAAAGCAATGATCTTTTCAACACTCAGCCCGATGGATTGAATCTTCATCAGGCATGGCTGTTCGTTGAAAAAGAAGCCAAATCTGAAAATGGTGAGCTGGGTTTGGGATTCCGATTCGATGGAATGTACGGAATCGATGCTCCTGACACGCAAGCTTTTGGCAATCCAGGTGCCACCTGGGATCTTGACCCTCGCTTCACTCGCGGTGGTGGATACGGATGGGCATTGCCTCAGGTATACGGTGAAGTTGCGATGGGCAATTTCAGTGTCAAAGTCGGGCACTTCTACACCCTTGCGGGTTATGAAGAGGTCTCGGCCCCCAATAATTTCTTCTATTCGCATTCAATGTCGATGTACAACAGTGAGCCCTTCACTCACACCGGTGCGATTGCTACTTACGAGATGAACGACAGCATGACGCTTTACGGCGGTTGGACTGCTGGTTGGGATACTGGATTTGATTTTACAGCGGGCAGTAACTTCCTTGGTGGATTCACCAAGAAGTTCAACGAGGACGCTTCGTTGACCTACATCACATCGTTTGGTGATTTTGGTGCACGCGGCGACGACGCTTACTCACATAGCTTTGTGTTGGACATGAGAATGACTGAAAAGATGACAAGTGTCATCCAGAGTGATCTTGTCCGAGTTGGCAGCACCGGCGAAGACAATGTCAGTTTGAGCCACTACGCGTTCTATGATGTCAACGATCGGCTTTCGATCGGTAAGCGATCAGAATGGTGGAAGGGCGACAACGTGACTGCTTATGCTCCTCACGGTGGTGTGTTGCCAGCGGGCGGATCGCATTCGCATTACGGTCAAACTTGGGGATTCAACTATAAGTTGAATTCCAACGTAACGATTCGACCTGAGTACCGTTACAATTTCTCCCCAGCTGTGGACTACGACGAAAAAGTATTTGCTGTCGATGTCGTCGCGACTTTCTAGTCGACCGACTCACGTTGGGCCATGATGAGAACGGCTTTAGAATGAGAGCAATGTTACCGGTCTTTCGAGCTTGACGATTCGTCGAGAGTCCGGCAACGAGTGGAACTTGAGAAAATCGAAAACGCTCCCCAGTCATCTGGGGAGCGTTTTTTCGTTGCACACAAACCAGGGAAACACGCATGATGTCAGGCGATGCGAATTGTTTATCCTTGCTGATCGCTCTTGAGGAGGGATGAGGCCGTCGCGGACATCTCTGGCATGCCCTTCCGATTGGGACGGAACGTTTTGAGCGGTAGGTCGTTTCGATTTTTCTGGGCCCACGTCCCGATCGCGTGGGTCAAATCTTCAATGCTGGTTGGTTTGACGAAATGTAGATCGAAACCGGCCGCGGTAGTTTCTTGCTGGTCCGACTCTCGGCCGTACCCGGTCAGGGCGACCAAAATCGTATTTTCGAGATTCTTGTTCTTGCGGAATTCTCTCGCTAGATCGAGTCCACTTTTTCCTGGCAACCCAATGTCAATGATCGCAACATCGGGGCAGAGGATTGGAATCTCCTGGCAGGCTGATTCGCCGTCTGAGAACTGAATGACTTCGAATCCCTGCAGTTCCAACAATTGAGAAGTCATTTTTCGGGCGTCACTGTTGTCTTCAACAATCACGATCGACAGCAATTCAAAATCGGGTGTCAAAACGGTGGGAGCTGTTTCCATTGATTTGGTTGATTGCGGAATGCGAATGTCGAACCGACTTCCCAGACCAGTCCCAGCACTGTGGACATCAATATCGCCATCGTGGGCATCAACAATATGCTTGACCAAGAACAAGCCAACGCCCATTCCGCCTGAGGAGCGATGAATCGTCGATTCGCCTTGGCAGAACAAATCAAAGATATTGCCGATCAAGTCAGGAGGAATCCCAATTCCTTCATCCCGAACCGAAATCTTCACTTGAGAATCCACGACCGAAGTC
>JBLINZ010000248.1:0-9279 GCA_047639375.1 Mariniblastus sp.
GTTGCTGCAAAGCCAAGATAGTCGTGCCGCGTGGCCGCCTGAATCGCTTTGTTCTCCGGGTTGAACGTCTGCACCAGCACACGGCCGCCTTTTTCGCCACGACCGGTCCGGCCGGCGACTTGGGTGACAAGTCCAAACGTGCGTTCGGCGGCGCGGAAATCAGGTAAGTGTAAGGCGGTATCTGCATTGATCACGCCGACCAAGGTTACGTTGGGAAAGTCCAGCCCTTTGGCGATCATTTGGGTACCGAGGAGCAATTTCGTTTCGCCACTGCGAAATTTGGCGAGTGCTTTTTCGTGGCTACCCGGTTTTCGCATCGTATCGGTATCCATCCGCATCATGGAGACGTCGGGAAACATCGCGGCCACGGTGGCTTCGAGTCGTTGAGTACCCAAGCCTGAGAATCGAATGGACGGGTTATTGCATTGCGTGCAGCGTTTGGGTTCGGGGATCTGATGATCACAATAATGACAACAGGCTTTCTTGCCCTCGACATGGTGCGTCAACGGGATCGAGCAATCGGGACATGTCTCCACGTTGCCACAGGCTGGGCATTGAATTCGAGTAGAGAATCCACGTCGGTTAAGCAAGAGGATGACTTGGCCGCCGGCTTTAATCGCTTGCGAGATTTCCTGCCGGAGTTTTTGGCTGATTGGGCCAAATCGCTTGCGCCCTCCAAAGTCAACCCGCAAGTCAATGGTCGCGACATCGGGAAGCGGTAAATCGAGAACGCGTTTTTTAAGGGAGAGTGTTTCGTAGGTTCCCTGCCCTGCTCGATGCCAAGTTTCCAGTGAGGGAGTGGCGGATCCGAGAATCAGCGGCACGTTTTCTTTAGACGCGCGCCAGTCGGCGACATCGCGGGCGTGATAACGGGGTGCCTTGTCCTGCTTAAAAGAGCCATCGTGTTCTTCGTCTAAAACGATCAGGCCCAGATTAGGCGTCGGCGCGAAAATCGCACTCCGAGCGCCGACGATGACTTGCACATTTCCAGCGGCGATCTGTTGCCAATGCCAAGCCCTTTGGGCGGCCGTGAGATGCGAGTGCAGCACGGCGACCCGGTCGAACCGAGCTCGAAACCGCTGACGTGTCTGAGGCGTGAGGCTGATTTCCGGCACCAGCACAATCGCTTGGCGGCCAAACTCGACCACTTTCTGAATCGCCCGGATGTAGACTTCCGTCTTGCCGCTACCCGTGATCCCATGCATCAAGAACGTTCGATGCGTATCGTTGTCAATATGTGTTACGATTGCGTCCAGCGCCGTTTGCTGTTCGGGGTTGAGCATCAGGTCGGACATGCGTTGCTCACGGGGGATCTCGTGAGTTTTTTGCTGAACCCGTCGAGATGTCGTGACGATCAAGCCATTTTTTCGGAGCGTTGAAATAGGGCCCTGGGTACAACCGACGGTTTCCGCAAGCTCGCGGGGCGTCCAGTCTTGGACGCTGCTGAGGATTGTGTTGAGGATCTTTCGCTGTAGCTCGGAAAGCTTCATCGCGGCCAGATTCTCAGCCACGCCATCAGCCAAACTGAGGAATAGCATTTCGCGCGTGCCCGAATTGTTGCGGACTGCTGGCGGAACGATGGTGTCAATCACTTGCCCTAGCGGGCAGAGATAATAGTCGCTGATCCAATTCGCGAGCCCGAGGAGGTTGGAATTGATCAGCGGATGTTCGTCTAAGACTCGGTCAATTGGCTTGAGTTTACGAGGATTGACCGAGGCGGCCAAGGCGTGAAAGGGGCCGATGACATCGACACAATAGCCTTGCATTTTCCGGTTCCCGCGGCCCAGGGGGACTTCGATCCGAACGCCCGGGGAGACGGATTTCTCGAGATTCGCGGGAATTGAATAGTCGTAGGGGCCGTAGGGTGCACCTGAGAATACGATTCGCGCAGCAAGCCAATCGTCGTGATCGTCCAATTGCCAGGGCTGTGGCTCAACGTTGAATAAAGATCCTTGGTCCATGCTCAACAACATATCAGATTCATCTGACACGTTGGGTCAACGTCGGTAGAACACGCCGTAAACTTGTGTTACGTTCGGGATCCCAGCGGGGACATTACCAACGAAGTCATCGGAATACACCATGCGAATCGGGATTTTTGGGGGATCATTTGATCCCATCCATCACGGACATTTGATTCTTGCCGAACAGTGCCGCGAACAGGCAAAACTGGATGAAATATGGTTCGTGCCCTGTTCGCTGGGGCCCCATAAACAGGACGGCGCCCACGGAACAGATCGCCAGCGAACCGAGATGATTGAGCTCGCCCTTTCGGGGCATCTGCCGTTTGTGCTATCAAAAATAGAGCTGGAGCGTGGCGGCGTGAGCTATACCGTGGATACGTTGCGCCAGATTCGCGAACTGCATCCTGAGGCGGAATTGTTTTTGCTAATGGGTGATGACTCGTTGGAGGGTTTCGACTCTTGGCGAGAACCAGGGGAAATCTGTGAACTCGCCACACCGCTCGTGGTCAATCGACCGGGTTCCGGCGACGTTGATTTGTCCGTGCTCAAGAAATACGTGGATGAGGCGCGGTTTGCCTCGTTTGAAGCCGCCGCGATCTCAAGTCCGTTTGTTGAGATCAGCAGCAGTAATCTTCGCTCGCGAGTGGGTGCCGAAAAGAGTATCCGCTATTTGACACCGCGGTCTGTTGAAAAATACATTGAAACGCAGAAGCTGTTTGTGGCCAAGGATCGCGTCTAAGATGTGCCAAGAGCCAAGTTTTGGATTTTGGATTCTCCAACGACGACCTTTTCGTTTTATTTTTTGGACCCTTGGTGACCCATGCTGAAATACAAAGACTTCGTGCCCAAGCAGATTCAAGCTCCTGGCTTTTTGAACGCCGGAAATCACGAGTCGTTTGACGCTGCGGTGATCGCGGCCAACCAATGGCTGGTCGACAATGAGATCAAAGTCATCGCAATGGAGACGGTGGTGTTGCCGAACATTTGGAGCCGGTGGGAAGAGGGCTCCAATGATGCGTCGATTGGAACCAGTGGCGACACGCCCAGCCGCTGGCATCAATTCCTGAGGTGTTGGTACCACGATTAGGGGTGAGTAGAAATCGCGGTGTGTGAACTGCCATTTCAATGTGTCGTAGATCGGTGCGGTCCTCGCTGTTAGCGAAGAAGCCCAGAGAGCGGGCGATCTCGTAACGATCACTGAATTTAGTCGGTGCTGGGCTGGAGCGAGAGAAACGCATTCGGTACAAAGAACCGAGCGACATTGGAGCTTAGCATCCGAGCGGATAGCGTTTTTGAAGATCTACCTGCACGTTCAATTCCGCCAAGGCGAGGCTCCAATGGGGGCCTTTCTCGCTAACCGGTTTGTTGATTTAAGATGCGAGACGATAGATCGTTTAACGATTAGCCGGCGGGCGACAGTGTCAAACGCAGAGCGTTGGTAGACGGTGGGCGCTTGTCCATTGACGGCAAGCCACCAACGAGGGCTCTCCCTCGCTTTACCGCGATTAACCTGCCATTAAATCAACAAGCCCTGACTTCGTCGGGTTACCGAAGGCGACGATTTTTCTCGTTTACGCATCGAAAGACAAAAAACGTAACCCAATCAATCTTGATTGTTCAACTCAGCCTGCTCGTCGGACGCTGGCGGTGAGAGCTTCTGGACAGTTGACTGTTTCGAGGAAGGGTTCGTTGGCCAATGAGGTTTTCAGCTGTTCTAGCTGTTCGCCGGTCGTTAGCGCCAAATCGAGAAAGAGCCATTTCGATCCGCCGACTTCGCATAGTCCACCGCCGGTTCCACCAAAATAGTCGTACCTAATGCGGTATCCCAACTGCTCAGCGACGTGCACCCATTGTTCAATTTGTTCGATCGTGCTCATAAAACTTCCTTGTTCACAGCGAATATTCAAAACGCTTCGTCAATCCATGACGGCAGCGACGTGGACGAAAAACTAGTTTGCATAAACGTGGCAGGATTGAAGGATTAGTGCGCCTCGAAGCCTCGTTTACCCAACCCGATTATAAAGACATCCTGTTCAGTGACCCACACTAATTCGACGATACGCCAAGCAGTGAGAGAAGAGCCGTTGAGATCGAAATGGAATTCGATTTCAATCCCGCCCAAAGATCTTTATATATCACCCGTTGGTAATCCAGGGGGACTGCGCAGCTTGGCGAGAAGCCTGTGTGGATTGTGGATTGCCTGAGATTTAACGACCAAGAAGGATCGCCCTGTGAGCGACAGCCAGCAAAACGAGATTCAGCAACTTCAGGAAGAGATCACCGCCCTCAAAAAGCGGCTTGACCAATCCCAGCGGATGACTGCTTTGGGTGAGCTTGTCAGCACGACGACTCATGAGTTCAACAACGTTTTGATGACGATCATCAATTACGCCAAAATGGGAATGCGTCACGACGACAAAGCGACGCGCGACAAAGCGTTCGACAAGATCAACAATGCTGGCAACCGAGCTGCCAAAATCACGAATGCAGTTTTGGGCATGGCTCGAAATCGCAGCGAGCATTTTGAGATGACGGACGTTGCGAAATTGATCGAAGAGACGATGGTCTTGCTCGAGCGTGAAATGCAAAAGTACCGAATCTCGGTCGACATGCATGTCGACGCCGATTTGCCTGAGGTTTCTGTCATTGGAAATCAGATTCAGCAGGTCTTGATGAACTTGCTGATCAACGCACGTCAGGCGATGAGCGAAGGCGGGCAGTTGGTGATCAAGCTCAAGAAGAACGTCGCAGCAGGCACGGTGGACTTATCCGTTCGTGATTATGGTCCGGGAATTCCGCAAGACAAATTGCGTCGCATTTTCGAGCCGTTTTACTCGACCAAGTCGGGGCCTGATGAGACGGGCAAAGGCGGGACGGGCGTCGGGTTGTCGACTTGCAAGAACATCATCGAAGCCCATGGCGGTAAAATTCGAGTCGAAAGTAGCGTCGGCAAAGGGACTTGCTTCACGCTAATGCTGCCGATGGCTAAGCAAAAATCTCCCGTGCCTATGGCGCGAGGAATCACCGGAGCGTTGTCACAAATCAACTCAACCACGAAAGCGAACGCATAGTTCGAATCGGGTGAGTCAAGACCAAGGCGTTGCGATCGTGAAAACGGTCGCAACGTTTTTTTGCGGTTGCTGGCCTGTCGGGAGGGGTAGACGCGACGGGGGCTGGGGAAGGTTTTCGCGTAGGACGGCGCAGGGTACCGATCCCCGACGATGTAGCGCTCGTGAACTGAGAGGTGCCGTTTCGTCCTATCGCTTGGTCTGGCATTTCTTGCAGTAAAATGTAGCTCGTTGAGCCTGCACGATGCGCTCGATTTTCGAACGTGTGCATCGGAAGCAGGTTTCGCCTTCGCGATCGTAGACCCGGTGTTCGTTTTGGTAGCTCCCACTATCGTTGAGGGCATTTCGATACGTTCCGTCGGAGAGCGTCGAGCCCTCGTACTTGATGGCAGTCTCGAAGACTTCGATCATGAAATCAAAAATCAGTTTCCAGCGTTTCATGGTGATCAAGTCGCAGCGAGTTTGTGGATGAACGCCGGCCAAGTGCAGGATTTCGGATGCGTAGAGGTTTCCGATCCCAAGCACGGCTTTTTGATCGAGCATTGCGACTTTGATCTCCCGTTTACTGTGTTTGAATCGACCGGGAAAGTCTTCAAGCGAAATATCCATCGCATCGGGCCCCAGTTTCCCGTCCGTCAATTTCGTTTGGTATTCCTGAGCCGAGAGCAGCGTGACGTTTCCGAGTCCACGTTTGTCCCAGAAAAGAAGTTTCTTAATCGGCGATTTTTTTAATTCCAGGCAGAATCGCAGATGTTCGACGGTTGGGGGTTCCGCGATCAGGACCAAGCCCGTCATTCGCGGCTCAAAGATAATGCGGTCGTCGGAGTCCAGTCGAACGACAACACGTTTCCCAAGTCGGTCAACGGCGGTGATGATGCGACCGGTCACTCGCTTGTTGAGCCGATCGATTCGGGGAGAAATCACGATCGGTCGTTTGGGACAGGGCGTGCGGCCGGCGCTCACAATTTTTGCTCCCACGATTTCTAAGATGCCGCGACGCATCGTTTCGACTTCGGGCAGTTCAGGCATGGTTGATTCTCTCAGGCGGTGAGCGTTTTTGACTTATGTTTGGGATGGTTGCGACCATGGTAACCCGACGAGGCTGTAACTTGATTGGAAACCCGGCGCGTCAGGGGTTGTTGATTTAAAATCCGCACAGGGTCAGCACTGGTAGCCCGAATGCGTCAGCAAGGGAGGGCCCTCGTAGGTGCCTCGACTTGGTGAGCGGTGACGCGTGAGCGGCCGGGTTCTGCGGGTTATCCGGTGCCTTACGGCTGACTTGCCTAACCTCCTTGGCTGGGCGACTCAATCAACAATCTCTGATCGCGCGGGTTGGCGGATTCGTTTCTTAAATTTTGCCAAGCGCCCCGCATTTTCTTGCGACTTGCCCAGCCAAATCTGTCGAAACAGGTTGGGTTGAGCCGTTGCAAGTCCCGTTGCAAGTCCCGGGGGGCTTGGATCGTGGCCACTCGATTAATTGGCCGGAGTGCGGTTTTGCCAACGGCTAATTCTTGTTTATAGCGGCAAACGTTATCCCGCGAAACGACCGGCGGTTATGATAGGATCGACGTCACTTGACGGTTCGCAAGTTGGCTTCAACAATTAGCCATTCCACAATTTTTTTCTATGAATACCAATGCCCAGTCAGTTTTTACCGCAGCCAAGTCCCGACGCTAGTTTGCCCGATGAGAATGGACGATTTGGCGAGTTCGGTGGGCGTTTTGTCCCTGAGACGCTGATTGCGGCTCTCGATCAGTTAGACCAAGAATACCGCGCTGCCGAAAAAGATCCGAACTTCCAAGCGGAGTTGGATGTTTTGCTTCGCGATTTTGTAGGCCGGCCCTCACCGCTTTACTTTGCCAAACGGCTGACCGAAAAAGTGGGTGGAGCCCAGATCTGGTTCAAGCGTGAAGACGTCAATCATACGGGTGCTCACAAGATTAATAGCACGCTGGGTCAAGCCTTGTTAACCATGCGGATGGGCAAGACGCGCGTCATTGCTGAGACGGGGGCTGGCCAACACGGCGTGGCAACCGCGACCGCGTGTGCTCATTTTGGTTTGCCCTGTGTGGTTTATATGGGCGAAGAAGACATTCGTCGGCAGCAGTCGAACGTGCAAAGCATGCAAATGTTGGGCGCTGAAATTTGTCCGGTCACGACGGGCTCGAGAACGCTCCGAGACGCGGTCAATCAAGCGATGCGGGACTGGATGAGTTCAGTTGCCGACACGCATTACATACTCGGCTCCGTTGTAGGCCCTCATCCGTTTCCACTCATCGTTCGCGATTTCCAAGCGGTCATCGGTCGCGAAACGATTTCGCAGTCGCAAGAGCGGCTGGGGCGCCTGCCCGATGCCGTGGTGGCTTGTGTTGGCGGCGGAAGTAACGCGGCTGGGATGTTTTATCCGTTTGTGGCGATGACTGATGTTCCCTTGATCGGCGTCGAAGCCGGTGGCGAGAACGACACGCCGGGCCGACACGCATCGAGCCTGACGTTTGGAAAACCGGGCGTGCTTCACGGTAGTTATAGCTATGTGTTGCAGGACGAAGACGGGCAAACCGAAGATGTGCATTCAGCGTCCGCGGGATTGGACTACCCTGGCGTCGGACCTGAACATAGCCATTGGAAACAGACCGGACGCGTCGAGTATCGGAGCTGTCGAGACGATGAAGCATTGGCGGCATTCGATGCAATGGCTCGGTTGGAAGGGATTTTGCCAGCGTTGGAATCGTCACACGCGATCGCCAAAGGCATGGAAGTCGCCAAAGAGCGTGGCCAAGACGAGGTCGTGGTGATTTGCTTGTCTGGACGAGGAGACAAAGACGCCGCTGAGATTCAACGGCTACGTGAAGAATTGTCTGCCGGCCAAGCTTGAGCCATCGCGACTCCCAATCAAAATCACACGCACCGAGGAATTTCCATGTCGGCCATCGACGATCTTTTCAAGCAGCTTAAATCCGAAGGCAAGAAGGCCTTCATGCCCTTCGTGACCGCTGGAGATCCAGGGTTGGAGTTTACCGCCGAGATTCTCGAGCGGCTTGACGCCGAAGGCTGTCACTTGGCAGAGCTTGGCATCCCTTATAGCGATCCAATTGCAGACGGCCCAGTGATCCAGGCGTCTTACACACGGGCGCTCAATGGTGGGACGAAGCTCAAGAATATTTTTGCGACGGTCGGCGAAATCAAATCGAAGATTAAGATGCCGATCGTCACGATGGTGAGCTTTGCCATCATTCACCGGCAGGGGATCGACGAGTATCTTCGGCAAGCTGTGGCGGCCGGAATTTCGGGCGCGATCGTGCCAGACATGCCTGTCGATGAATCGGCTGAGTTTGCGGCTAAGTGCAAGGAGTATGATTTTAGTTTGATCCAATTGATCACGCCGACGACTCCTCCTGAGCGTGCGATCGAGATCACGAAACAAACAACTGGCTTTATCTATTACGTGTCGATCACCGGAATCACCGGCGAACGAACGGAGATGCCCTCGGATCTGGTCGGCAATTTGAAGTGGCTTCGCAAGCAAACGGACTTACCGATTTGCGTTGGCTTTGGCATCAGTCAGCCGGAACATGCCGAGGTCCTCAAGCCGGTTTGTGATGGGATGATTGTTGGATCAGCCATCGTTCGTCGGATCGCTAAACTGACGACCGAGTCGGCTTCTCAAGCAGACGTACTCGATGATGTTGGAACGTTTGCTCAGAGCATGTTGGCGGCGATCAACGGTTGAGTTGTTTGTCTGAGCCAGCGCCAATTCGCCATGAAAGTGATGCGACTTAGGATTGACACATTTGCCCGTTGAATCTGTGGCTTTTTCAAACGAGCCGAAGGCGAAATGCTAGTCCGCACGTAAGCGAGGACGAGCAGACATTTCAGACGAGGATTCAACGCGGCTCTTTTCCGCTTGCGCGTCGGGTTATCAGTCTCGCCTGTGGCTCGAATTCATTGAGATGATCACAGCCTGATTGGCTTCGTCACCAAGTCCCAGCCTGGTTGGGATATCTCGATGGTCTTTCGATTTTTTGATCACGTTAAAACGCTTGAGTTCGAGAAGTGTCCAAGCTGGAGGCCAAGTTTCCGGTTTTGACGTCTACGGATTTTGCCGAGTTTTACGCATAATCCCCGTGTTTTTTGAGAGGTTTGCCTCGTAAATCAAGATTCTCTTGACCTCCTCTCCGAATTGGTACTACAGTTGAATAGGAGAAGTTGCGTTTGAGATATGAGGTTTTTTGGAGGTTAGCCATGAC
>JBLINZ010000249.1:0-9263 GCA_047639375.1 Mariniblastus sp.
CCGATTCGTGTCTACGGCACGTTCGGCCCGGCGGGTTTTGTCGGCAATCTGGAGTCCTCGTTGACCAACGTTAAAGATGTAATTGTTGCTTCATCGACGCACGTATCGCTGGGAATCGAATTGGACGCCGATACACTTTCGGGCCCGACCGAAAACTCGCTTGCTCCTGGCCAATACACTGCTGAGAGCCTGCTGGACGATGACCAGATTCAACACCAGGAAATCTATCGAAGCATGATGGACTTTGACCTTGCCGAAAGACTGAACGCGGGGAATCCAGGCGAAGTTTTGGTGATCGACTCCCAAACGGATAAAAGCAGTGCCGCGGCAGCAGGATCGGTTTCCAATAGAAAATTCCCCTTCGAACCGAGCCTGCTTGCCTGGGCCGATGCAATTGACCTTGGATTTGAATTCAGCCATGACTCTCGAGAGACGGGATCAGCCTTGGTCGTCATTCCAATCCAACTTCTTCGACCTGAGGCCCGCCAGACGATACGTATCCCGTCGGTCTTTTTGCCATACGATTCGGTGCTCGGGCCAGGCAATGAGGGCAAGTCGATCGCATATAACGGACAAACCGGGACTTGGCCGAAACGGACGCTGGGAACAAACTCAACGCTTCGGTTTCAGCTGCCGAAATGCGTGCTGCCATTTGAACCGACTGCCGCCAAGTTACGGATCAAGATCAATGCGCCCCAGCGAACGGTTGACATTCAATCGGGCAACGTTCGGTCGCTCGTTTCCGTTGAAAGCACCGACAAAGCGATGGGCGAGTTGATTTACAACATCACCGATCCGGAGGGATTGAGATTGGACGAAAACGGTGGATTGCATGTGAGGATCGTGGTCAACGAACTCGGCGGGAGCGATGGAATATTTCAACACGTTGAATGGAAAATCGACTTTATTGAGCTGGAAATCGAAGGAAAATACTCGCCATTGGAATGAGAAAACGATGCTTCGCGTCTTCCAAACTGGCGATTGGCAACTTCGACAATAATCTCCCCTTAAAATCATAAATTAAAAGATCAATACCTACATGACATCTTCAGAACCAGTTGTCGAAATCAAAAACCTGACAAAACGCTATGGAGAGTTTACGGCTCTCGACGATCTGACGATATCGATTGATCGAGGTCAAATACTTGGCTTCATCGGACCTAACGGCGCGGGCAAAACGACGACGATCAAGATTCTTGTCGGCCTCCTCAGACCCACGTCGGGTTCGGCAACAATTTGCGGTGCGAATTGCGTCAAAGACTCGCGAAAGATACACAAATTTGTCGGCTACATGCCTGACAAATTTGGCTCGTACGATAACATGCGTGTGGATGAGTACCTGGATTTTTTTGGTGCAGCATTTGGTATCGCTCGAAAGCCTCGGCGGAAGAGAATTGAAGAAGTGCTGGAGACCACCAATTCAACCTATATGAAGGATCGATACGTCGAGAGCTTGAGCCATGGAATGCAACAACGGGTTGGGATTGCAAGGACACTTCTGCATGACCCGGAAGTCTTGATTCTTGACGAGCCGGCGAATGGACTGGATCCGGAAGCCCGGATTGAAATGCGTCAGATTCTGCTAAATCTTGCCGACATGGGCAAGACATTGATAGTTACCAGCCACATTCTGCCGGAGTTGGCGCGAATTTGTGATCAAGTCGCAATTATTCATGGGGGCAAACTGCGGGCTGCCGGTGCGTTGGAAGAAATTACGCGAAAGGTTAACCAACGGCGAATCGTAGAGGCCCAGCTTACGGCGGCCAGCCAATTGGACGATGCGGCAAGGGTCATTGGGGAACATGTCGGCGATCAAGCTGAAGTCACAAAATCTCCGACCGAGTCGATCGTCCGATTCAAAACAACGGGTGATGAAAACGAGCTGAGCAGCGTACTTGCGGCTCTGGTTAACAGTGGGATTGGACTGAGTCAGTTCCGAGAAATCGCCGGCGACCTCGAAGAAGCATTCCTGACGGTGACGCGAGAGGAGTCTGGCCGACCGGGAGAAGAGCGTGTCAAGCGTCAGGCCGACAGTCCCCTCCTGACGAATGGTTCGACCCAGCCGGTCGAGTCTCATAGTACCGAGAAGGGGGCCTGATCGTGTTTTCTAATCCAATCATCAATCGAGAATTGATCGGACTGTTGCGAACCAAGAAAGCGTTAGCCATGCTCGTCGCTACGGCCGCAGCATTTGCGTTGTTGGTCGTTGTCCGTTGGCCAACCAATTCCGTCGTCGGACGATCAGGCGCTGAATCATGGCTGGTATTTCAATTGTTTGGGTACGGACTGTTGGCTGTGATGGTTTTGATGGTCCCCGTTTTTCCAGCAACATCGATTGTTCATGAACGCGTCAAGGGGACGATGGCGCTCTTGTTGAATTCGCCGATGAAGGCCCATTCGATTTACTTGGGGAAGCTGATCGGCGTAATGGGATTCGTGATTCTATTATTGCTGATGAGTGTTCCCGCTGCGGCAGCCTGTTACGTGATGGGTGGGCTTTCGTTTTCAGGCGATATTTTGCCGTTGTATTTGGTCCTGGCGATCGCCTGTTTGCAGTTCACAACCCTGGGGTTGCTGGTCAGCACTTATGCGGGCTCAACGGATTCGGCCTTGCGAGTGACGTTTGGCATGGTCTTGCTCCTGGTTGTCGTTGTCCTGATTCCAAACTTCTTCTTTCAGGGGACGGAAGACCTCTCATTAGGCGAGTTGGGAACTCGTTTCGGAGCCTTCGTTTCGGCGTTGACCAGTTTGGACATCAACCGAATCGTTTCCAGTTTCGGCGATGCGCTGATCGGATTTGTAAAAATCGTTGGCACCCGGCTTCGATTCCTTTCGCCAGTTCCCGCGGTAATGGAGATCCTTGGACACGCCGATGTTGCCGGAAAAGGAATGGTTGTCGAAACGGGATTTCCACTGAAGTATGCAATTTACTCCGGTGTGAGTATTCTGTGCTTCGTTGTAATGGCCCTTCGTCGATTGAATTATTCGATGTTTGACCTGAACCGATCCGCTGGAGTCATCACCAATGATCGCAGCACCGGTGAGCGGGCTTTTCGAAGGGCGTTTTTCGTAGTCGATCCTCAACGTCGAAAGCAGGGAATTGGATCGCTGACCAACCCGGTATTAGTCAAAGAATTTCGTTGTCGGAAATTCGGCCGATCCCATTGGCTGATGAGAATTGTTGCCTTCTGTGCCCTGACCTCGCTCGGATTGACATTTCTGACGACAACTGCATCAATGGACTGGGGCGTGGAAACGATTGGCGGCATCATTGTCATTTTGCAGATCGCCATCATCGGACTATTTACGCCCAGCCTGGCGGCGGGATTGATAAGTAGCGAACGGGAAAGTGGCGGTTGGGATCTACTTCGGATGACGCCGATGTCGGGATGGAAAATCGTCAGCGGAAAATTGATGAGCGTCGTATGGACACTGTTGCTTGTTCTGGGCGCCACACTTCCTGGCTATCTCGTCATGATTTGGATTACGCCGAGCATTCAGAATCAAGTGATCCAGGTCATCATTTGCTTGATCCTGTTTTCAGTTTTTTCGATTCTGTTGACCGCTACCGCCAGCAGTTTGTTTCGCAGAACCGCCACGGCAACTGCCGTAGCTTATGGTGTCCTACTGGTGGTCTGTGCAGGAAGCATGTTGATTTGGCTCGGGCGAGACGCGCCCTTTGGGCACTCAACGGTCCAATGGGCGTTGTCCATCAACCCAATGGCCGCCGCGCTGAATGTGATCCAAACGCCCGGCTTCACGCAATATGATCTCGTGCCGATGAATTGGTGGGTCACTAGCGTTATGTCATTTGTGCTGCTGATTATTTTGACCGTACAAACAGTTCGGCTAACTCGACCTCAATAGGTCTCGACCACAATAAGTTCATGAATAAAGAATTTCGAATTTTTGTCCGGGTACGACGACTCTCCAATCGATTGGGTTGGTTCCCTTTCTTCGGATGGCTGCCTTGCATGGTGTTTGGCTCTGTGCTGGCTGCCCTGGATATTAGCGCCGTGCATGGTCAAGCCATTAAGAACGACGTTCCACTTGAGGTAACCAACCTCTGGCCAGAGGACATCACCATTGAGGAGCCGCCCCCGACTCGTGTGATTTTTCCTGCCTACACTGAACTCTGGCTGGAGGCCGTTAAACATTCTGAAACAGACTTGCAGCAGGAACTGATCTCTCTGTTTGAGCAGATCCATCGAAGCGGAATTGATCAGTCCGCAATCGCTGGCCAGATTCGTAGCCTGATCAACGAAAACAATCACCACACCGTGAATATTGCCGCGGCCAGTTTGTTGGTGGCCTTAGATGACCGGGCCTCCGCTAATGTTCTGTTCGCCCTGACGAAACCAGGTCTGGCTGAAATATCTTTGATTGTCGAACCCGCTCTGGCCAAGTGGGAATTTGAGCCGGCCATTGTGGTGTGGCAACAGCGGCTTTCCCATGAGAGAACCCGGCGAACGTTATTAGTATTGGCGATTGATTGCCTGGGAATCATCCAAGACGAATCATCGCTTGAGAGTCTTGTTCGGATCGCGATGGACCGAACCGAGGGACGGTCGATTCGGATGGCGGCAGCCCGTGCTGCGGGAGCAATAGGTGGTGAGGGCTTGGCCGAGGCGGCGGTTAAACTCTCCGGCCAAAGTTCTCCTGATGCGGTCGTCAATCGCCTCTGTAGTATCGCTTTTCTTTCGGATCATCAATCTGACAACGCGATCGAGCTGATTCAAAAACTGCTGCTTGACGATGATGGCGCAGTGGCTGGAGCGGCATGGCAACGCTTGCTTGAAATTGATTCAGCGTTGGCCATTCCCTTCGTGGAACAGTGTTTGAAAAATGAAGATCCAATGGTTCGCAAGTCAGTCGTCACGGCGATGTTTGAGCAGCCGACTCTCGCGAGTATCGCCTCTCTGGGCGAAATGATGAATGATCGACACCCCAATATTCGAATGGCCGCACGTTTTGCACTTCGTCGATTGGCCAAACAAAACGAGGGATTTGACCATGCGGTACGTGTGGCTGGCATGAAAGCCCTCCATGAGATTCCGAATGATTACCGCGGAATCGAACAGGGCCTGATTCTGTTGGCAGCCTTGGACCATAAACCTGCTGCCGACCGTGCGACTGAACTGATTCAACATGACCACCCGAAAGTTTTTGTTACAGCTGCGTGGACGGTTCGCGTCTTGCAGGTGGAAAACACATTCGAAGCATTGCTGCGGCACGTTGATAAGCTATCTGATTTAATGATGGCACAAACCCGATCCGAAGAGGAAAGCCCTTCGGTGCATCACCTCAATCAAATTGCCCACTTGTTCGATTTGTTTGGAGAATCGGATTACCGAGACGCCGAAGAACTGTTACGAAGGTTCGTGCCAAAAAATCAAGGGCTGCTAAACAACTGTCGACCAGCGGCAATTACGGCATTGGGGAAATTCCACCGAGATGACCCCGTCTCTGACTTGGTTCGGCAGCTTATTAAGCGGATGAATGACCAAACATCGGAAACCGCCGAATCGAGTGAAGTCTGGGCAACGTGCGCGATAGCTCTGGGGCGCATGAAAGCCAAGTCTGCGTTAAGTGAACTCAGAAAATACTATTTCGGTGAGCCCACGGTGAGCGGATTCAGTTACGCGACGGCCTGGTCTATCCGGGAATTGACGGGCGAAGATTTTCCCCCGCCCGTATCCAAGGTCATCAGTACGTCTGGATTCAACTTGGAGCCAATCGGTCAGAGATTAGAAACTGCTGTAGAGGGCAATGAATCAACGGACAATTAGCGCATCCTCTGAGTTGCTGTTCACAATACCAGCCCGACGCACAGGGGTTTGTTGATTTACTCAAGAATCAAATTTAAGTGTCAACAGGATGGGCACTAGTAGTGGCCAACCTACGATTAAATCGACAGCCACACAAGCGAGTGGGTCGGTATAAGCTCGTCGTATTTGAAGCGTCCCAACGGGGGAACGATTTATTGGACGGGGTTCGGCATCGGATGCCCCGCGACCTACTGCGGCCTGCAACGTAGGGCGTAATGCTTGCAATACATAAACAGGGCTGCCGGAGTTTCTTTGAGCAGGTATGCAATGTTGGCGCGTTTTGTTGGCGCGTTTTGTTGACGCGGTCGAGTTGATGGCCTCTTCGAGTCCACTTGCGTCGGGAAACATTACTCATGATCATAACCGAACTGGAAAACGAGACGATTCCTTTCGAAAAGAAGATCGCGCGGTGATGATCATCCAAATAGTAGCCAGAGACGTGAAGACCAGTGACGTGAAGCCGTTCACGACATCAGGTTTTTTGATTCGATTTGTGATGCTCGTAGTAGCGATCCTGGCGGCAACGAACTCCTCACTCTCGGCGAGCGAGCGGCCACCCAATATTGTCTTTATCCTGATTGATGACATGGGTTGGAAGGATCTCGGCTGCACAGGTAGCAAATACTATCAAACGCCGAACGTCGATCGACTGGCCTCCCAAGGCATTCGTTTTGAAAATTCCTATGCATGCGCTCCTGTCTGCAGTCCATCTCGAGGCGCGATTCTTTCCGGTAAGTTTCCTGGACGAACCGCGTTCACCAATGTTTTTGGCAAGAACACGACTCCCGACGACCGGCTATACAGAGTTAGCAAATCGCCCGGTGGAAAAAACCAATTTTTGGAGGGACTGCATCGTCGCGCTTTGCCGTTGACGGAGGTCACGTTTGCCGAGGTGCTTGCCGAAGCAGGTTACAAGACCGCCATGTTTGGCAAATGGCATTGCGGGTATGAGCGACCACATCGTCCCGAAAATCGTGGTTTTCAACTTGCCGAAGGCTATCGACCCGCCCCGACGGGACTGGGTCATTGGGGTAAGGACGTGATTGGATCCGTCCACGGTCTCGATAATCTTGAGCTGAAAGAATATGTGCCGGAGCATTTGACTCGCCGTGCAGTCGAGTTCATTGAGAAAAACAAAGATCGTCCTTTCTTGCTTTACCTCTCACACTACATCGTGCATGGACCCATCCAAGGCAAACCAGAAAAGGTAAAGAAGTACCAAGGCATCCAACCAACCGACCAGGACAACCCAGAGAACGCGGCCATGGTGGAAAGCGTGGATGACAGTGTGGGAATGGTGATGGCGACGCTTGATCGACTCGACTTGACAGACAACACGTTGGTCATTTTCACGTCTGACAACGGAGGGGTTTCGTCACGGGCCACCTCCAGTTACCCCCTCATGGGCGGCAAATCATTTCCGTATGAGGCCGGTATGCGCGTACCGTTGATCGTACGATGGCCGAACCGCGTCAAAAAGGGACAAATCGAAAAGACTCGCGTCACCGGGGCAGACTTATATCCAACGTTTCTGGACGCTTCTGGGCTCCCACTAAATCCTAAGCAGCACCGCGATGGACAAAGTTTGGTTCCGCTTTTAACTCTTGGTGAGAAATTGCCGAAGCGAGAAATCGTAGTCCATTTTCCGCACTACACTCACGCAACTGGGCCTTTCGCTTCACTGATCTATGATGACTGGAAGCTGATCCGATTTTATAATGACGACGCAGGAGAGTTCGAGCTCTTCAATCTCGAAACGGACCCCTACGAACAAACCAATCTTGCCAGTGCCGAGCCGGCAAAGTTGTCCGAATTACGGCAACGCCTCACCACATGGCAGAGATCTGCGGATGCGAAACCTCCACGCGTCAACCCAGACTACCAGGCGGAATCCAAGCCTCAAAAAAACCGGCTCTTCTCACGTTCGCTGGCGCTTAAAGAGCGCCAGGTGGCCGAGCAAAAGCTCGCTCGGTCGAATGCTGATCGATAGGGCTGCTTGAGCGAGTTGTATCAGCGAACGAATAGTAGTGTTTCTCCAGCGGCGGGGCCTTGAACCCTTCCGCGAGGTGCTATGGTGTCAAGAGTGAACCGCCTTGCCGGTTCTCTTGATTTTGAATCTGAATACGATGGTAGTGGCAGATGCGCGGTTCACCGTGATAGGTAGTGGGATTCGCCAGAATTCCATTGAGGAGTCGATCATTAATTTAAAGCGATGGATGAATTGAAAATGAACAATCGAAAAATGAGTTACGTGTTCATGGTGTGTGTGGTTCTCGGCTGCGGTCTAAATGCGGCTTCGTGTAATGCTTCGGCTTTAGACGTTGGAACGGTGCAGATGGCCAATGGGATGAAAATTGGTGAGGTTACGAACGGGTCAGTGATTATTTGGTCGCGGCTAACGAAGCACGCGGAGCGTAACATTGAGGGCATGGCGTTTCCTGAAAATGTAAACCAAGCGCGGCGGTCTTTGCCGGTGAAGGATCTTGAGGCAATGGAAGGGAGTGTGCCGGGCACGGTTGGTGAAGTGCGCGTTACCTATTGGCCTGAGGATGAGAAGGGGAAGAAGAAGCTGACGGCATGGGTCGGTGTTGATGCGAAGAAAGATTTTACGCATCAGTTTCAATTGGAAGAGCTTGCTTCCAATACGCGTTATTTAGTCGCTGTGGAAGGTCGGGTGTTGGGAGGTGAGACGAGTTGTGTTGTGAATGGTAAGTTTCGGACGGCTCCGGATGCGGATGTGGCTGAACGGATAACGTTTAGTGTTGTCACGGGGCAAGATTATCCGAGGCGTGATGATTCGGCGAATGGTCATAAAATTTACAGCGAGATGCAAAAGTTGGATTTGGACTTTTTTGTGCACACGGGTGATATCGAATATTATGATAAGCCGGGACCTTATGCGGACACGGTTGCGCTGGCTCGTTTTAAATGGAATCGGATTTTTTCGCTACCCTTTCAGCGTTCGTTTCATAATCGTACGGCGAGTTATTTTATTAAGGACGATCATGACACGTTGAAGAATGATTGTTGGCCTGGTCAGGAGTATGGTGATCTGACCTGGGATGAGGGCCTGTCGATATATCGTGAGCAGGTGCCGATGGGTGGCAAGACCTATCGGACGATTCGTTGGGGGAAGGATTTGCAGGTCTGGTTTGTGGAAGGACGCGATTTTCGAAGTGCGAACAATATGCCAGATGGTCCCGAGAAGTCGATTTGGGGTAAAGCGCAGAAGGAATGGTTTTTTGAAAGCGTAAAGGCGTCGAATGCGACTTTTCGGATATTGATTTCGCCGACACCGATTGTTGGGCCGGATCGTGGTGGGAAGAATGATAATCATGCGAATAAGGGATTTACGCATGAGGGGAATGAGATTCGGAAGTTTATTGGCGAGCAGGACGACATGTATATTGTGTGTGGCGATCGTCATTGGCAATA
>JBLINZ010000250.1:0-9243 GCA_047639375.1 Mariniblastus sp.
TCACAATCTCTCCTTCACGAACAACGTAGTCCCGATCGCATTGGTAGTCGCGATGAACCTGAATCGCTCGCTCCACAAAATCATACATTTCCAGCAAGCCGACACCTGCCAACTCAGCGGGCTTGGGCGTGTCACGAACCAGCGAGGTGCCTTCCGGGGAAAGATCGACACTCCGGCGTTCTCGGTCGTACCAGTAGTCAAGCTCTTCCTCAAACCGCCCCACAGCTTGGGCCGACCACTGGTAGAGCGCGATCTGCTGTTGCTGCGTTGAGGCATCTTGAGCCGAAGAGATGATCAATGGCGTTCGAGCGTCGTCGATCAGAATACTATCCGCTTCATCAATCAACAGAAAATGGGGCTTGCGATGCACGGGCTTGGAAGCGGCCGACTCAGCGACTCCGCCCTGGGCTCCGCCATGCCACAACTCTCGCTGCAACTGTTCTCGTTCCATCGAATGGTCGCGGAGAAAGTCAAACCCAAACTCCTTCATCGTTCCGTACGTAATGTTGCACTGGTAAGCCGCCCTCCGCTGCTCTCGAGACATCTCTGTTTGGATCACACCAATCGTCATTCCTAATGATTGGTAAACGGGTTGCATCCATTCAGCATCGCGTTTTGCCAAATAGTCGTTACTGGTCGCCAACAAAGCACCCCGTCCAGCCAAAGCGTGAATGAACATCGGCAACGTCGCGGTCAGCGTCTTGCCTTCGCCCGTTCTCATTTCCGCCACGTGCCCCTGGCACATGGCGAATCCTCCAGTTAGCTGGACATCGTAATGCTGCATCTTGAGTTGCCGCTGACTGGCGACTTGGACCAAAGCAAACCCCCGTTCAATCAAAGGACTGACGTCTTCGGATTGGCGTGAAGCGAACCCCAGATCCAAAGCAATCTTGGCTAGCTCCGCATCGCCCAACGCCGCGTATTGCTTCGCTAGCGATTTGACACTCGAGATGACGCCACCAATTTTCACAGAACAACTACTCTAAAAAACATGCGAATTCGTATTTCGACTCGCTCGAGACGGGCCGGGTTCCAAGCAGACTACAAGAATCTCAAATCTTGCCGCGACAATTTTTGGGGCGATTCGACAGACCTTCACTCGTATCGGGTCTTCACCACCAATGATAATGCCAAAAACGCCGATTCGCTTTAGATTCTACCCATAAAAAAACACGCTCGATTGAGCGCGTTTGATTTTAACGATTCTCGTGAACAGGGACTAACAACCACCCAATTGAACATCGCTGGTCCCAGAAGCCGTGACCGTCAGGTCCGATGCATCGCCATTTAGAATATCAAAACAATCATCTGCCAATTCACCGATGATCACATCAACCCCTTCAAACGTCGCCTTGTTGGAGATCCGTGTACTGGCGGTGGGAGCGTCTTCGATGTCGCCCGTCGAAGTCAGGCTCACTTCGTCATCACTTGTATTCACCCCAACCAAGAGAATGTCGCTGTTAGCGTTGAGGCGGGTATTGGCGGTTGAGTGAAAGGTAAGCGAGCTCATGACTAAGCTGTCGCCTCCCTGGTCGCCGAGATCGATTGCCGTCCCCGTCATATGAAAGAGACCGACCACGGTCGTGCTGGCGTCGACGCTGTCGGTCAAGTCTCCAGCCGCAACGAGGGTCAACGCGTTCGCGGTATTCGCACCTGACAAATTGAGAGCACTGTTTTCGGTCAAACCAACCGCACCGATTGAATTGAGCGTGACCGAGCTCGCGTTGAATTCATCAGCCGCAGTATCGCCCAGCAGAATCGAGGCAGCTTGCAGACTGGCGACTCCCGTCACGTTCAATGAAGCCGCTGCGGCATCGGTTAGCCCACCCGTCGCATTGAGCACCAATTGACCAGCGGTACTCGAGAACTCCAGATTCATCGCGTTGTCTTCTTGAATCTCAACGTTGCCCTCTGAGTTGAACCGGAGCGATCCAAACCTAAATGAGTCCGCCGCTTGAGTGCCCAAATCAAGGCTGGCACCCCTAAACTCAGCGACCATGTCCACGGTCAAATTGGTTCCATTCCCTCCACCAGACACAAATATATTGGTGATGGTCCCTGTTGATTCGATGATTGAATTATTGGCGGTGTTGACCCCCACGATATTCAGGTCGCTATTCTCGCTGATTTTGAAAAGCGCATCGGTCACAAACAAAATAGACCCAGAATTAAACGAATCTTCTGCGGTATCGCCTAAGTTCACTGAGTTGGCACTAAAAAGGGAAAGCCGTTCGATGTCGATCTGCACATCGTCAGCGTCTGTAATGGAGCCGGTCGAAGTCAAACTCATGCGACGAGCCCGGTTCTTGGTTTCGACAAAGTGAATCCCGGAATCTTCCGCCACAAAAAAGTCGCCGGGGGTCGAAAAATGAAGTGAACCACTATTGAACTCATCGGCCGCGCTGTCGCCCAGCACGATATTGAGCGCTTCAAACCCGCTGTCGTTCGTCACATTCAACCGGGCGTTGAAGTCGTCGATGATGTCATTTTCAGAAAACAAATCCAATGACCCCGCCGTGCTGCTACCGACCAACAAAACACCCGAGTTGGCGGTGATATGGACATGCGATCCGCCGTTAAACGTCAAGCTTCCTGTATTGAAGGTATCGGTTCCGTTTTCGCCAATCCGGATGCGAGATGTCGATTCAAAATTGGAGTTCCCGTTGACAGCAATCGTCGTCGTTCGCCCGTCGTAGATGCCCGCCGTTGAACGGACAGTCAAATTAGACGCATTGATATTGAGCAGGGTCACCAACGTGTCTTGATTCAAAACGGTCACGCCAGTCGTCGTCGATTCGAACCGCGTGAAGTCAACGACGTCAGTTGCGTTCTCGCCGAAAACCAGGCTCGCAGCGACAAACCGAGCGTCGGTGGCGGTCAGCGTCGACTCGACCGCATCAGAAATATTGCCAACCGCATTGACTAGCAAATCACCTGAACCAACCGCTGATTTGAATTGAATATCGTTCGCATCACCAAACGACATGTCCTGGCCAACTCCTGTGGTCGACACAGAAATATCGCCGACAAAATCGTTGGCTGCATTGTTCAGCTCGACAGAATTGGCATTCGCGGCCAGCTCTGTCGTACCAGCGACGCTGATTCGGCCCGCCGCTCCATCGCTGACGCCTCCACCGGTCCCGTTCAGAACCACCGAGAAATTTGCAGATAAATCATACTGATCCTGAATCGTGACGTTCGTGATTTGGGAAACCGTAATCGTTTGCAACAATCCACCTGCATCCGTCGAATAATTCCCACCGAGTACGAGGGCTTGATTCGTCATCCCAGGGTCCCCCACGACGGTGATGCTGCGCAAATCAACAAAGGCTGAAGATTGAGTGCCTGCCGCAGCATCCAAGTCTTCCGATCCATTGACCGAAACGTTTCCGTTGGCAACAGAAACGGTCGCCGCATCGTTGTTGGCATCCATGGTGATCGTCAACGCGCCAGTACCCGCATCAAAACCAAGTATCGTGGCCAAGACCCGACGGTTTTCCAACGTCGCATAACACAGATCACTCGCTCGGCGGACTTGGCGGCTGGACTTTCTCTGAGGTGATCGCATGGTGTCTCTCCTTGATGGTTCAGCGTAATTGAACCCTGTCATGAATGAGATCATCTAATCAGTGACCAGATGACAAGAACAAATTGGGAATATTTAACGCGGGACGAGCGAGCAGGGAACTCACAAGTCGACGGGGAAATCAAGAAACGAAATCGAAGTTAAATCAATGGTGCCTGATCGAGATTCCGAATGAGATTGGAAAGCTGACAGGGTGTAGGGACGGTGTATCGAATCTCGGCTTCCCAAAGCAATAGATATCTGGCGAGCTAGTCAGCTGGCTCGGCTGCTAGCGTCCGTTTCGCGTTCAATCACCACCAGCCAGCCGCCTCTTCAAATTGGCTTGAGGCTCAACCACAAAATCTCTAGTATCCGAGCGAATCTTCTGATGATTCGCTTCGTCGGGGCGTCTACTGCAACGCCGCTAGCCGTCGATGTTTTTGAGACGACTCGAGAGAACACTCGGCTCGTCCATCTCCACACTGATGTATTTGATGGCCAAGACATGTCGAATTTCGATATCAAAAGAAGCAGCCGCAAATGCTATGAAAGCGAGCGAGAGTTTCAACCGGGTGAAACATTCTATTCCGCCTTAATCGAAATCGATGAGGTCGCGACAGAACGACGAGACTTTTGCGAGGAAGCCTGGGAAGGCCCGCCTGAAGACTGCCTCGGCTGGTGGAAATCTCAGATGCCAGAACTGAATACTGGCCGCGTGTATTGGGCTCCCAAGCATGTCTTGCTCGCTTATTTCGAGCACGTTCAAAGCAACGAACAAACGGCGGACATCGCCTACGTGACGGCTTTGTTGCTGGCTCAAAAAAAAATTCTGGTGATAGGTGACAGCGACGACCCTGATTTGCTGTTCATGCAAGACAAGAACTCCAAGGCCAGCTACGAAATTGCAGTTCCCGAAATATCATCACAACGGCTCAATGAAATCCAAAATGAACTTGCCGAGCGACTGTTCATGGACCAACCCATCGCTGATGGCGAACCAGAAAATGCGGCCGACCATGAATGAAATCCTACGCACGCAGGCCCCACACTCTTCAACCGAGGATGATTCCGTGACGGCTCAAATGAAGTCTGCCAACACGCCATCAATCCGCCCATGTTCCGTTAGTACGCGCTCAACGGATTCGCCAAGCGGTGGCAACGGACCAACCACGCATCCTCTGCTTTTCAAAATGACAACGTGGGTGGCCTACGGCGCGGTCGCGATGGCGCTCATGACTCAAACAGGATGTCAACTCTTTCGTCGTTTCGGCACCGCTCCACAGCCCCTCCCGGTCGCCTTCAAAGAGTTGCCCACGCAACAGCAGTTGATTGCCAACATCGAGGCCCGGGCGGCCAGCGTCCAACAGTTGAGTTCTAAAGTGTCGGTATCGATTCAGGGCGTTCCAGCGAAAATCAAAGGCACACTCCAAGTCGAATTCCCGGATCTGATGCGCATGAAGGCCGGCATCATGGGAGTCGCCGAAATGGGAGTCGACGTGGGCTCGAATCGTGATAACTTTTGGATTTGGTCCAGGGCTTCACTTCCCAACCAACCGCCGGCTTTTTACTACGCCAACCATCGTGAATTCGAACAAAGCCCATTGCGACAGTCGATTCCGATCGATCCAAAATGGCTAGTCGATGGAATTGGCCTGATTCGATTCCAACCCACCGATCAACACTACCCGCCAACGATGTCCGCGGGCGGGCGGATCAAACTGCTAACCGTCCGGCAGACGGCCAGCGGCCCGCAAACTCGCCAGTTATTGCTGAACGCCCGCAGCGGACTGATTGAGCAGCAGGCGATCTACGATCCGTCACAGCAGCTGCTCGCCTACTCAAATTCAAGCGAATACAAAACGGTCATGCACAATGGTATACCTTTCGCGTTGCCTCAGAAAATTGAACTCTTCATGGTTCAGCCCAATAACGAATTCGCGAAAATGGTGATCGAATTGGGTTCGATCTCGCTCAACCAACTCAACGGAGCAGCTGACGTCATGTGGGCCATGCCGAATCCAAGCGGCGTCCAAAAAATCAATCTCACGCAAGTGTCCGCCCTCGGCTCCCAGCAGGCTCCACTCAATCAGTCCCTCAATCCCGCTCAAATCCCGAACCCCTATCTGAACCAGAACTTCAACCCAAATCAGTATCAGAACCAGCCTCTGCCCCAAACTCCCGGCGTGGGATACCAGCGAAATTGAGCCACGAATCATGGCCCGGATCCCAGAATAGACCCATTCCGATTCTCCCCCTAAAATTTTGCCAAACCTGCGTACCTTGACACTGTTTTTCGAGCGTACTACGATTTTTTGAGATTGGTGTCGCCTAAGAGGCAAAATTTCCGATACTAATCCGACACCTCTTTCTGGAAGCTGTGTCTGCATTTTGAGAATTAACCGAACTGCGGTTCGAAAAACAGGAGCGATTGATGACTCACGTAGTTGGAACACCTTGCGACGGTTGCCGTTACACAGACTGCGTTGTTGTCTGCCCAGTAGAATGCTTCTACGAAGGCGATACGATGCTTTACATTCATCCCGACGAGTGCATTGACTGTGAAGCATGTGTTCCTGAATGTCCTGTTGAGGCGATCTTCCACGAAGATGACTTGCCAGAAGAAATGCAGAAATACATTCAAATTAACGCAGACCAATCCGAAACTTGTGAGAACATCACAGAGCGCAAAGAGCCACTTAAGCAAGAAGATTAAGCCGAGGTGATGAGGCGCGCAGCCCAATCTTGGGGACTCCCAATGGAGCCATCCGAGTCAGAGGCTCATTTTGTGAATGGCTTGGGTTTTAACCCAAGTTTTCCCAAGCCCCACCTTTCATCTCGTCGCCGAGCGACGGCCCATAGAGCCTTTGTCTTGAGGTGGACGATATCGAACTGTGAGAATCGAAATGGTCGCCTTCGCTCAGAAGGCGACCATTTAATTGTTTGCAATCTCGTAAATCGAGAAATGGTAACCTGACGCCTTAGGTCGACTTTCGCACTTTTCAAAAATTAAAACCTGCTAAATGCGTGTTCTTTCTGGATCGATCAAACCAGTGAGTTGTAGCCGGGCTGGCAACAGTCCGGGATTAAAACACCATCGGCAAGCAAAAGGCAATCAAGTCTGGACGCAGCCAATATAGACGGCCCAGGCCCTGGGCCGTCATAAAGCTCGTCGACTCATTCGCAAAACAGCAGTTCGATCGACGATCCAAAACCATACAACGCACACAAGGACGCAGTCGTTTATTTCAGGTCGCACGCTCTCGGCAATCTTCGCAAGAGACAACTCCACAACACACTGACAGATTCAGATATTGGAACCCGTGTAAACGATCTATCGTCTCGCGTCTTAAATCAACAAGCCCGTGAGCAAGGACGAACATCCGATAAAGGCGAACCACTAACGAGGGCGCTTGCTCACAAATGCGTCGGGGCACCAAAAGGCGTCGCCTTTCGTTCCGCCGAAATAGTGCCGACGGACATTCGCACCCTCGCCGATTCAAACCACTCATTCAATCATGGCCGAACGCGCCCCCGCACTCGAGCTAGATTGAGAGGAATCGTTGAACTTCTGCGGGCCTAGCTAGAATCACCTAGCTAACTCCCGGCCCCCTCGGATTCTGCTATCAGATATCAGCCAGCGGATTTGCAAAAAATCGATCAAGCTTAATTCTGAATCATCAGAAATTCGAGGGAGCCAGCGTTTTACTCAACGCAATGGCCAAAATCCGACGATACAAAAGGACCGGAATTGCCGCCAATGGCGAACCAAACGGTATTGCTTTTCAGGCTCGAAACGGTGGCGAATCAGTGCCCTTGCAACCAACAACTTGGAGTCGGCCACCCAACCACGATTCGAGAGATCCCATCGGATCCGAATCACTGGCCCGCCCAATCAATAGCTTCAGGCTGATCGGCCTGCTTCTGCTCATGACGTCGGTCACCGTTTCGTCGCTAGGCTGCCGAGCCTCCGCCCATCGCCAAGCCGCTTGCACTGGGCCGAATTGCCAACGTTGCACGACCGACGCTTCCGCCCAACCGATCGTCTCGATGACCCGGCTCACTCAAATCGAATTCAATTCACGCCAGCCGATTCGCCTTCCTGTGAGCGCGCGCGAAGTCACTGGCTGGCCGTTAAACCGCGTGTTGAGCCAGCCCACCGGCCTTATTCGAACTTTGACGGAATCCCAATGCCTCTCGCTGGCCCGCGCCGCGACTCCGATCGCCAACGGAATCGAGTTTCACAAACAATGGCTGATCCAGCACAACGCAGCCTGCCCCGAACTCGTGGCTGCGATGGGGCATCAAGCATCGTATGAGCGGAACCAACATGCCAACCAAGCGTTAGAGCTGTTCTTAAATTTGGCGAACGTTTCCAGCCAACAACCCACTCTTGAGTCGTCCCATCTTATTCTTGAGCAAACCACCAACGCGATTAAGAAGTTCCGCGACGCCGGCATTGAAGTCCCATTCGATTCCAAAGAGCTCGATCGCCAACACCTTGAGCTGGACGAGCGAACCATCGAGCTGTGGCAGCAACAGCAAAAACTCACGAGAGGCCTAGAGCAGTTGCTTTCGCTCGAGCCAAACACCCGCCCCATTTGGACAACCGACATCCAACCCGTTGTGGAACAGAATCTCGACCCCGAAACTCAGTTTGCATTGGCAATTTCCCAGCGTGGTGATCTTCAAGCCTTAATCGCATTGTCAAATGACTGCAGCCAGCTGACTGCCAATCAGATTGCGTCACTGGTAGGATCAGCAGCGCCTTGGGCCGGAGGCGGACTCCCGCGACCGGTTGCCGCGTTGTGGTGGCAATGCCAACTAAAAGACCAGATCGAACGAAAAATCCAGAACCTCAGTCTGCTCGAATTGACGCGTCGTCGTGAGCAATTGATGAGCTTGGTAGAGGCAAAAAAGAGAGCGATCAAACGTGAGATCGTGGATGCAATGGAAACATTCACCGGCCACCAATTGCTGCTCATGACCAAACAGCGGAGACTGCAAAGCCTTCGCGATTCCATCGCCGCAGCCGAAACCGCCAATGACGATGCACCCTTGAATCCGGTCAAGCATTTGCAAAACCGATTGACCGCCAGCAAGCTGGAATCGGAGATCACGAATCTCGAGTTTCAACTCGCAATCGATACAATCCGGCTCAAACGGATTCGTGGTGATTACTCCGCTCTTGAGCTGACATCTAATCATTGACTTCGCGAAAATTGGTAGCCCTCCCGTAAGCGAGGCAGAGCCTTCGTCAGCGTTTCGCCTTCAATGGCTGTTCGTCCTCGCTAACTAGGATTTTGCAGCAGGAGACATAAGAGGTTGCGCAAAAACAAGTTAGCGTTCACAACAGTCATATTCGCAATCAAACAAATTCCATGCCTCTCACCATCCGGTGACGAACTGCCTCTCAAGCCCCACCTGCCGTCTGCGATCCTTTCAGGATCGATGGTCGCCTTTCGCTCCGGCGAAAGACAATCAAACGACGTTGTTTCTCGCCGGCACAAATAACTTGACTGATGATGACCCATCAGGCCTGCAACTCGATCGATGACCTGGCGCATGAGATCGTTCTGATTCGCAATCAAGACCTTGGATGCTGGCAGTCGACGTGCGAAATAGTTATTTGTACCAGCGAGAAGGACTGTCATCGACACTCTTTCGACGGAGCGAAAGGC
>JBLINZ010000251.1:0-9236 GCA_047639375.1 Mariniblastus sp.
GGCGGCTGGGGGGCGCGTCCGATCAAAGGCGTTCGATGTATTATCAGCGAACTAGAAGAACCAAATACCGGAGACAGAAACATGAATGGCAAGACAAGAATTTTTGATTTGCGATCGTTCGCTTGGCGGTCCATGGACTTGAACCCACTCAAACACAACGTTGCCGTTTTGAGCATTGTGGCGGTGGCTTTGCTGAGCACAAATCTGTTGGCTCAAGGATCGGTCAAGCCAGCTGGCTCAGCCGTTCAAGCCGATAGTACGGAATCGGCTGTCGACGCAGAAACGCAAGCGCTTCACGATAAGCTCGCTAAGTATCTCAGTGGCACCAAGTGGACCGGCCAGTTCACCATGGCCGGCAATGAAGAAACTCGCACGGAGCACTATGAAATCATTAGTGCCGAAAAAGGGGAAATGGGCGATTATTGGAATTTGGTTGCCCGCATCAAATACGGCGGACACGACGCGACCATTCCGCTTCCTCCGATCGAGATTAAGTTCGCTGGCGGAACACCCGTGATCACCGTTGACAATGCGTTTTTTCCAGGATTCGGGAACTTTGACGCTCGGGTGTTGATCCGAAAAGGTCAATACGCTGGGACTTGGGCTCATATCGGCGATGGTGGCGGAGCCGGCGGTCATATGTTCGGCACGATTGAGAAAATGGATGCTGAAGATTTGAAAGACAAACAGGCGAAAGCCAACGCCAAGTCAAAAACTCCGTCCAAATAGACAAACGTTCTTGGGCTGTCAGAGTTTTCAGACAGAATAAACAGAATGAAATCAGATTCAAAGAAACGTGCTCGCGGGCATTTCTTTATTCTGTTTATTCTGAAATCCTGTCTCTTTAACGTTTTCTCTTCACAATTCCGTCAAAAACGCGTCCTGCACAAAACTAAGAAGTCTTAGCCAGCGACTCGGCGATCGGTCATAGCCAGTATTACTCGCATTAAGACTCAGGCATCGTATTTCGGACCAGCTTGTCGGACCAGCTTGGAAATTTCCTTAAATGCAGTACTCCCTGCCTTCTCGCACCACTCGAACAAAACTGCCTCGGTCGTCGTCAGCGTTACCCCCGCGTTTTCCAGTCGACGCAGGGCTACTTGATGATCCAGATCGGATCGAGCTCCGACTGCATCTACACAAACGTAAACATTGAACCCCTGCGAGATGAAGTCCATGGCGGATTGGGCCACGCAGACATGCGTTTCGATCCCACACAGCAATAGATTATGCACGCCATTGTCGGCCAATGACTTTACTAGCGTACGGCACTCGCGACAACTGAACATGGTCTTCGACGGCACGTCCAATTTCGACTGGGCGACCAGCGGTTCCCGGATCGAAGCGACTGTTTCCCCCAGCCCTTGAGGGTACTGCTCCGTTCCTGCGACCGTCACCTCAAGCACTTTGGCTCCCGCCAAAAGACGCTGAACGTTCCACTCAACCAATTGATTCCCAGCGATATGTGGCAGCAATTTTTGCTGCATGTCGATCACCAGCAACGCCGAATCATTGGCATTCATCAAAAACGGACTGCGAAAGTCGGCATTGCTGGGGCGTAGATTCGAATCTGAAACGTCGGCCATGGAAATAATTCACGCGTAAGGACATTGGAAACAAACGGCATTAAGCGACCTCAGATTAGAGCATCCACAATCGCTCGGCAATCCAAACACCGTGATTGGACACCCTCGAATGGGTGCGGTCCTGGAATTTAAACGAGCGGACTGGCTTTTTTTGGACCCACATCGTGATAACGTGTCACGGCCCAAACCGTGAGCCGACTAGAGCCCTGAACCAAAATCGATAAGATGATGTCACCATCCAACCCGAGGCAGAATCAGATGAAATTCCATGCGACCACCATTTTAACGGTTCACCAAGGCGGCAAAGTCGCGATGGGCGGCGATGGCCAAGTGACATTAGGCACCGCGATCATGAAGTCTGACGCGATGAAAATCCGGAAACTCTTGGATGGCAAAGTCCTTTGCGGATTCGCAGGCAGCAGTGCCGATGCATTTGCGTTATTGGAACGATTCGAGTCCCAGCTTAAAGACTCGCCAAACAATATCGTGCGCGCCGCGACTGAATTGGCCAAGCAATGGCGGATGGACAAAGTGCTTCGTCAGCTTGAAGCCCTGCTGACCGTAACCGACGGCAAACACACGCTTTTGATTAGCGGGACCGGCGACGTGATCCAACCCACCGACGGAATCGTCGGCATTGGATCGGGCGGCAACTATGCGATCGCGGCCGCTAGGGCACTTAAGCAACACAGCCAGCTGTCCGCTGCCGAAATCGTAAAGGAAGCATTAACCATCGCAGGCGGAATTGATATCTATACTAACACCAACATCGTGGTCGAAGAACTTGTCTGCCCAAGCTAACGCTTAACAGCCGGCTCCCAGCCGCGAGCCGGGCCAGCAGGCATTCTAATTACCTTTCGACACATATTAAAAAACCGGGCCTAGCCTGCAAGAATAATCATGAAACCGATGACGCCTAAGGAAGTAGTGTCAGCACTTGACCGCCACATTGTAGGACAGGACGAAGCCAAGCGTGCCGTCGCTGTCGCGATCCGCAACCGCTGGCGCCGCCAGCAACTCCCTGACGAAATTCGTAACGAAGTCTCGCCCAAGAACATCCTCATGATCGGCTCGACCGGCGTCGGCAAGACTGAGATTGCGCGGAGACTGGCGAAACTAACCGGCGCGCCGTTCATCAAAGTCGAAGCCACTAAATACACCGAGGTCGGCTACTACGGACGCGACGTCGAGAGCATGATCCGCGAATTGGTTGACAATGCAATCACGTTGATCCGTGACACGGAACGTGAGCAAGTCAAACAAGCCGCGAATGAGCGAACCAACAAGCGATTGATTGAGTTGCTGTGTCCGGACCCTGTGAAATACGAATTCACTGCAACCGACGATGATTCGACCCCCGATCCGAGCGAGACGGTTGCCGATTCATTCGAGCGGACAAAAAGCAAAATGAAAAAAATGCTGATCGACGGCAAGCTTGAAGACCGAACGGTCGAAATCACGATCGAACAAAAATCGTCGCCGATGATGATGGGCGGAATGGGCGTCGAGCAGATGGACATGGACTTCCAAGGCATGCTGGAGAAAATCATGCCCACCCAGCGCGCCAAAAAAGAACTCAAAGTCTCGGCAGCGCGAAAAGTGATCTTCGACCAGGAATGTGACGCACTCCTCGATGACGACAAGATCAACGCCAACGCGATCGACCTCGCCGAAAATTCTGGCATTATCTTTCTCGATGAGATCGACAAAGTCATTGCTTCGGAAAGCAAGTCAGCCGACGTTTCACGCCAAGGCGTGCAGCGCGACCTGCTGCCCATCGTCGAAGGAACGTCGGTCCAAACCAAACATGGGTACGTCAAAACCGACCACATCCTGTTTGTCGCTGCAGGGGCGTTCCACCGACACCAGCCCAGCGAACTGATGCCGGAACTTCAAGGCCGATTTCCGATCCGAGTTGAACTCAAAGATTTGACCAAAGACGATTTCGTGCGGATCTTGACCGAGCCCAAGAGCTCGTTGACTCGCCAGTATACGGCGTTACTTGCAACCGAAGGCGTGGAGCTGGAATTCACTGAAGACGGGATCGAGGAACTGGCTTCGATCGCCTTCCACGTCAATCAGACGACAATGAATATTGGCGCCCGGCGGCTGTATACCATCCTCGAACGATTGCTCGAGGAACTGAGTTTCGAAGCCCCGGGCATGAAAATGGGCAAGGTCGCCATCAATGCGGCCTACGTCAAGGAGCGGTTGGGCGAGGTCGCTCTGGATGAGGATCTTAGCCGATACATTCTTTGATGGCGAGGAAACGTTCTTAGCCAACAGCTAGGGGGATTTCATTAGGATTTTCAGCGGATGATCTAAATCTTCTCTATTTGGCTGATTTGAGCCTGGGTCTCGCTACGAAATGACCCTGCTGTTTCTCCTGTGGAATGCTCAATGCGACTCACTAATATGGGATTCAACTCAAAAAACTATTGGGAATGAGTAGGGTGGCCTTCCATTTTGGAAGGCAATATTTTCGTCAGTTCAGGGTGGCTTCCCTGTATTCCAAGTGCCTTGAGGCCCATGCCCCAGAAAATCACTGCTCGTCCAACCCCTCTTCGCTTCCGCCCAATCGGGTCTAGAATGGCGGTTTCAAAAAATTAGTCGGCCGGATCAAAAATGGAAGAGCAAATATTTCACCACACGTACGCCAACGGGTTGACGCTGGTGGCTCAGCCGATGCCGTGGTTGGAATCGGCCGCGTTTTCGATCGCGGTTCCCGCGGGTTGCCGCTACGACGCGAATGACAAGCGTGGGATCGCCAACTTCGTGTGCGAGATGGTCCAACGTGGGGCTGGCAACTACAACAGCCGCGAATACATCGAGGCCCTGGAATTCCTCGGTTGCGACTATTCGTCTGCGGCTTCGCTGTACAACACGAATTTCGGTGGCGCGATGCAAGCCAGCCAGCTGCACGGTGCGTTGTCTGTATTTAGCGACGTGCTCCAGCGACCGCACTTGCTCGAAGATCAATTGGAAGACGGGCGTCAGGTCTGCTTTCAGGAAATCGCCTCCCTCGGCGATGACTTGGCCCAGCGAGCACTCCAACGTCTCCGTGAGAATTTCTACGGTTCGACCGACGGCCGAAACTGTGAGGGCTCGCTCGAATCCGTTGGCACCATCACGCTCGACGACATCAAACAATTTTACGAAGCCCACTACCGCCCCAACGGCTTGATCATCGCGTGTGCCGGAAAACTCGAATGGGAATCGCTGAAACAACACGTTGGAGAGCTCTTCGGCGAGTGGGAATCGAAGCCAGAACCTACGGTCGAGTTGGTGCCTGCGACGCATGGGAACGATCACATCCAGCATGAAAGCGAACAAACGCACATCGCGATCGCTTACCCTGGTGTGGCCTACAGCCACGAGGATTACTACCTCAACCGAGGAGCGATTGGCGTTCTGAGCGGCGGAATGAGTTCACGCTTGTTCACCGAGGTCCGGGAGAAACGGGGCTTGTGCTATACCGTATTCGCCTCCTGCAATACGCTCAAGGATAAAGGGTCGGTCCTTTGCTATAGCGGGACCACCAACGAACGAGCCCAGGAAACGCTGGACGTCATCATCGACGAGCTGAAAAAGCTGGCTGCTGGAATTCAAGAAGACGAACTCCGTCGGCTGAAAATTCAAATTCGCAGTGGGATGGTGATGCAGCAAGAATCTTGTCAGGGCCGAGCTGGCTCGATCGCCGGCGATTGGTTCCACTTGGGACGCGTCAGGACACTGGACGAAGTCAACGAGAAAATCAACGGGCTGACGGTCGAGTCGATCAACGATTACCTTGCAGCCAACCCACCCAGCGGTTTCGATGTCGTCACCTTGGGACCACAACCTTTGGAGTTCAGTGAGCATGGAATATCGGCAACACCAGCTGGATAATGGCCTTGAGATTCTAGCCGAGTGCAACCCGCAAGCGTACACCTCTGCGTTTGGGTTTTTCGTGCGCACGGGGTCTCGCGACGAGACCCCGGAAGTCAGCGGCGTCAGCCACTTTCTGGAACACATGGTCTTCAAAGGCACACCCAATCGCACCGCGGCCCAAGTCAACCTCGAGTTGGACGAAATGGGCTCGGCCAGCAATGCGCGGACGGGAGAAGAAAGCACGATTTATCACGCTGCGGTGCTTCCCGAATTCCAAACGCCCGTTGTGGAGTTGCTCAGTGACATCATGCGGCCCTCGTTGCGTCAAGAAGATTTCGAGACCGAAAAACAGGTGATCATCGAAGAAATCAAGATGTACGATGACCAACCTCCGTACGGCGGCTACGAGAAAATCATGTCGCAGTATTTCGGCGACCACCCGTTAGGCCAGAGCGTGTTGGGGACCGTGGATACGGTTTCGGCTCTGACGCCTGAAAATATGATGGCGTATTTTGAAGAGCGATATAGCCCCTCAAATATTTGCTTCGCCGCTGCCGGGAACATTGATTTCGACAAACTGGTCGAGGACATTGATCGCTGTTGTGGCAGCTGGGAAAAATTCTCGCCAAACCGAAACAAGCGAATAGCGAACTACCAAACAGGTTTTACGTCGCTGCATAAACCCAATTCGCACCAACAGTACATTCTGCAACTGGCTCCGGGACCGTCAAGCGAAGAAGATATTCGGCACGCCACGGCTGTGATGACCAGTATCATCGGCGACGATGGCGGAAGCCGGCTGTACTGGGAGTTCCTCGATTCAGGATTGGCTGAATCTGCTGGAATGGGAACCTACGACTACCAAGGCAGCGGCTCGATCATGACCTTCATTTGTTGTGCCCCGGAGCAAGCCCAGGCGAACCTCGAACGACTGACAACGCTACAGCGGAAGATCCGAGACGACGGGATCACGCAAAAAGAACTGGATCTGGCCAAGCGAAAAATTGCTTCGCATATCGTATTGGCGAGCGAGCGTACCAATAGCCGGATGTTTTCGATCGGGTCCCAATGGCTCGTCGAACAACCCTATAAAACAGTCGGCGAAATTGCCGCAATCTACGATGCATTGACGATTGACCAAGTCAATCAAGCGTTGCAGGCTTATCCGCTGGACCAAAATATGACCGTTACGGTTGGTCCATGTGACGATTTGAAGACAGTTTGAACGAAGCTTGGGCAGTTTTGTCGGCACGGATGACGGCGACGTATCCATCCGGCTCGTCCAGATTTGCGGCGAGCAAGCCTTCATTTCTGCCGACAACGGCCAGAAACGTGATTTCACCCGTTGAATCGCGAAGGGGATCTATGCGACAATGGAAGTGTTCGAATATCATCGAGCAGCCCAAACTCTTTGGCGGGCTCCCAAGCCCGGCCACTCCACTGGAACCTACTATGTCTCAAACGCGGACGATTGTGACTGGACGAAAAAAACGAAACATTCCGGAAGGTACATGGATTCAGTGTCCCGGATGTAAATCCCCGATCTTCAACAAAGAAGCCGAGAAACGCTTGCGGGTCTGCCCATCGTGCGACCACCATATGTACGTTTCGGCTCAGCAACGCATCGTCCAAGTCCTCGATGAGGGCACGTTTGAAGAGTGGGACGGGAGCCTCATGGCAGGCGACCCGTTGGAGTTCACCGATAGTCGAGCTTACACCGATCGCCTTGTCGCAGAACGCAAAAAGACCGGCCTCTCGGACGCTGCGATCACGGGCTGCGGTATGATCCGAGCTCGACGCGTCGCAATCGGAATCACTGACTCGCAATTCATCATGGGCAGCATGGGCTCTGTGGTGGGCGAACGCTTGACCCGATTGGTCGAAAAGGCCACTGAGCAGTCGCTGCCGCTGATCATCATTAGCGGTTCCGGCGGTGGCGCCCGGATGCACGAGGGTATTTTCTCATTGATGCAAATGGCCAAGGTGTCCGCTGCGTTGGCGCGGCACGACGAAAAAGGTGGCTTGTTTATCTCGGTCTTGACCAACCCAACCATGGGCGGCGTCGCAGCCAGTTTCGCCTCGCTGGGCGATGTCGTGTTTGCTGAACCCAAAGCCTTGATCGGGTTTGCAGGGCCTCGAACCGTTAAAGCAACCATCGGGATTGAGTTGCCAGAGGGGTTCCAAACCAGCGAGTTTTTGCTCAAGCATGGATTCGTCGACCGAATTGTCGAAAGGTCAAAACTTAAGTCTGAGATCGCTCGGACAATTGACTATTGTGGTAAGTAAGCCATCGTTGCGATCGCCAACTTCGATCCTCAATCTCACCTCTGAATTCGATCCTCAATCTCACCTCTGAAACAAGCGGTCATTCTTCATGGGCATTTTCGACAAGCTTTTCGGGGGCCAGAAAACCCAGCCCCAAGCCCCGCTCGATATTTCGGCCCGGTTTCGTTTGGATCGACATGCCTTCACCGGCACGATGTCCAAATTCCATGTTGCCCAAGAAATCGGGACGAAAAAACTATTTGGCATCAAGCTGCTCGACGCAGAAAAAACCGCCTATTTCAACGCTCGTTTCAAAGGCCTCAACAAGCCCAACGAAGGTAAAATTGCCCTTCAAATCCAACATCCTTTGATCGTAGAGACGTACGAATACGGCGTGACCACGACCGGGCAAGAGTACATCATGATGGAGTATATCGACGGCCCTGGCCTCGATGCGGTGTTGCGGAAACTAGATGAGAGCCTGTTCGAAGATCGACTAAAACTCATCCGTCAAATGGCGGAAGCCATTCAATCGGTTCACGACCACGGTTTCATTCACCGCGACGTGTGCCCGCGAAACTTCATTTGCCACAACAACTACACTGATCTCAAACTCATTGACTTTGGATTGACGGTTCCTAATGAACCGCCCTATCGACTTCCCGGCAACCGCACTGGCACGCCCCAGTACATGGCGCCGGAAATCGTTCGACGTCGCTCAACTGGGCCCACGCTCGATGTGTTTTCTTTCGGCGTCACAGTCTTTCGCTTGCTGACGTTTGAACATCCCTGGCGATCAACGGATTTCACGGGTAAGGCCGCGTTGGCACATGACACGTCGGAAGTTTCTCAGATCTTGGACCTGCGCCCAGACCTTAACAAGAAACTGGCTGCAGCGATCCACAAATGTTTGTGGGTTGACCCGAAAAAGCGTATGGAAAGCTGCCAGAAGTTTCTCTCCGCCATCCGTGGTGTCGAAAAAGAAACCGAGTAGTGCTGATGAGCCAAAAGCGAAAATGGCAACCCGTCGCGTAAGCGAGGATGCATTTCGATCGAAGGCGGGCCACTAATGAGGGCTCTCTCTCGCTTACGCATTCGGGCTATGATTGCGCCGCACTTAACTTGGCATTAGATCAACAAGCCCTAACTTCGTCGGGTTACCCTAACAACGAGCGCGCGAGTCCTATGAGTTTTATTGCTGGTGTCTTAATCGTGACTGGGATCATGATCCTCGTCGTATCGTTTTTCTACCTGCGCAAACCAACCGATTCGATGGGGCACATTGCCGTGCATCAAAAAATGAGCAATGACCAAATTGAAAACCAGCTGAAGCATCGACCGCCACGAGCGGAAGCAGGAATGTGCATTTTTTTCGGACTGTGTTTCATCGTGGTTGGTATCCTCTGGCAAGCGATCGTTTCCTATTTCTGGTGGGGAGTCCCGTAGTCTCAATGATCAAGGTTTCCTCACTCAATCGATTTCCTGCCCGCCGACTGCTCTCTTTTTCCGCCAATT
>JBLINZ010000252.1:0-9234 GCA_047639375.1 Mariniblastus sp.
AAATTGAACGGACCCATCTCCAAACACAAACGAACTTCCGCCCGGATGAACGCCTCCAAACCCACCGACATACTCGATATCATCGGGTGCTACTGGTGGGACCGCATTCCAAGGAGCACCACCAGAAAACTCACTTGTGTTACGCAGTGTCGATCGTGTCCCCGAAGCCCAGCCTAGGCTCTCCGCAAACTGAGGGACCTCGCCAAGCAAGATTGTATTGCTGGAACCATCAAACACGTCGCTAAATCTAACGTTGCTATTTAGAAACAGCAGTCCATTGTTATCGGCTTTGATGGAAGTTTTTCCGCCATTGTGGCAACCCGCATAGTCTGATGTGCCTGCTAATCCATCTTGCGTGGTGCCATCGGAATAGACTGATGGACAGTGGAACAACTCAATCGAAATCAAGCGAGCCGCTGCGTTGGCGGGCGCGTAAGTTCCAGCTGAGACATCAAAATTCTTCGCAACCGCCCGCTGCTCAATGTACGGCAACAGTTGAACCAAGAACCCAACATGCTGGCCTTTCGCCTCGTTTCGAATCGGCCCTGTTGGATTCACGACACCGGGCGGCAAATGCTCTCGGGCAAATTCATAATTATGAACCGCTAGTCCAATCTGCGCCATCCTATTGGCACAGACCGTCCGACGAGCCGCTTCGCGCACCTGTTGCACCGCGGGCAACAACATCCCGATCAAGATTCCGATGATCGCGACCACGACCAGCAGTTCGACAAGCGTAAACCCATGTTTAGAAAATCGGCGTGATGTGGTTTTCATTTCTGATACTCGTGAAGTTCTAGTGTTTGTCCGGTTCATCGGTTACTCGACTCTTGTTTTAGTTGGCGTCTCAATTGGGATTGGCTTTCGCCACGACCACGCTTTTTGACCGCTTCGTCTCCGTCGGATACCTTCCCAACCCAGTCAAGTTGGCGGTGATCTCCAGGCGATATTCGTGCTCAGCCAAGTCATCACTTGAAATCGAAATTTCGACGTTCGCATCACTGTAATGACTTAAGGCGTTATCAAGCTTGATCGATTCGCCAGAGTACTCATCGTTATTGCTCAATTGGGCCCCGGCTCGCCGGATTCCGGCGTCGACCAGCCATTTCGTTTGTTCCATTTGGAGTTCGCTTTGAAGCTGACGCCGAGCCCGAATACTTGACTGAATTACCGTAAACAAAATCGTGGTTGCGACGCCCAGGCAAACGAGCATCACAATCAAAATCGCACCAGATCGTTGTGAGGATTTCCGAATTCGAATCATGGTCGCTCCCTGCTCTCAGTTGGGTCAGCACTTAAACGTGCCGACAGCTCAGTTTTCCAACGGTTGGGGCTCACACGCACGTGCAGATCGATTGGCATTTCCCTGAATGTCGTGCTTTGCTCAAACTCCGTCCGAGTCATCTGGGCATCGACTGGGTCCCGCCGGTACACAACCAGCAAAATTGATTCAGGCATCTGGGTGACGTCCCAAGCCGGCATGGATTTTGATGAGAGCTTGAACTCAACCGGCAACGTTCGCTGACTCGCCGATTTGTTCGTGGATTTCGAAACGTGTTGGTCACATCGAACGATGGTCCCTGTAATGGAATAGGTCATCGAATCGCCGTTGGCAAAATTGACCACCAACTGGTTCTCGCTGTCCATTTCAATAGAACTCCCCAGCCGCACGTCGTCACGAAGTTTCCAAGCCAATGATTTGAGACTTTGATGATGGCGATTACGCTCAGCCGTGACACTGGAGTATTTTAGAGTTTGATGAAGCCAACCCACAGCGACTAGGAATAGGATGCCGGAAACCGAAATGGAGACCAGCATCTCAAACATTGAAAGACCGCGCCGAGAGTGTCTACTGGTTCGACTCATAGTTTCGCCTCCTCTGAGGATTCCGAAACATTTTCTGTAGCCTGTCTTTCAACGATCCAACCAACCAGCACCACCGGCTGACCGGGATTCGGCTTATCCCAGTTGATGGATAGTTCAATTCTGGTCCCCATGGAGTCGGCAGAGAGTTTCCCGCTCAACTGAGGCGAACGAAGAGTCCGAAGGCAGTACGCCGTCGGCTCCAATGATTCCAGCTCTATTTTGGCTTCTGCGACCGAAAGCTGAGTGAGGGACTCTAGTTGGTTAGAAAGCTCAGCGACCGCAATCCGATGATGCCCGATGTCCTTCCAAATCTTGTTGATTTGAAAACAAAGTGTCGTGACGAATGTCATCACAGTCACCAGCACCATGCAAGCTATGATCAGTTCGATCATCGTTACACCTCGCCGGCCACAGCGGAGTCCCGCACTCGGGCGTTTCAGCGCAAGCCAGGTAGTTTTTGTTGTTGGCGTCGGTTTATTCACGGGTTCTAACTTGACAGTGAATTAAGAATAGTTGTTAGGAATTGAAACATCACGATGGCCGTCGCAGCGACGGAGAGTGCAACACAAGTATGAACGACGGCGGACAATCCTTTAATAAAGATACTGGAACGAGTGTTCGACAAAATATGCTTCTGTTGAGCCGACCATCGCAAGAGCCACGCCTGAGTGTTTCGGTCATTGGAAATCGCCATCGATTTCGCCTCTCTCGAATTGATTAGTTTCGAGTCGGCCAGACGTTCCCAAGTCCCCGCTGACTTGGCCGTGCCAGGGCCGGTGTCCGCCGCAATTTTGTAGCGTGAAAGACTCTTGGACTCGTTGGCGTCACTGACTCCCGCAAGAATCGGTTGCTCTGATTGTGTTATTATCGCGAGATCCTGACGCTGCAATACGGAGGAAGACAGCAGAGGCTGTCGCCAAGTCAATGGATTCCAGCTTCTCAAATACGCAAACACGCTTCGAAAGTACAAAGGCGATAAGCACAACAACAAAACCGGAAACAGAAACCAAAGTCCAACGATGCCATCGGCAAACCCAAAATAAGCACGCGATAGATCTGAAAACTCCAGCCCAAACTCCTCAAACATTTTCATGAACTCGGGCATGACCTTCAACATCAGGAATGAGAGCATCGCAACGACAAAAAACACACGGCCAACTAGCCGAAGTGCCTTTGTCCCTTCTTTCGAATCATTATTGGGTTCACCATAAAAATCCAAGTTTTGACTCAAGATGGCAGCATAAAGCCCGGATAAAACGCGCCCCTCACGAGCGACCCGCAATGCTAAGCGACTGGAATCGGACAGGAGATCCGGAATCATTTCAACGGCCTCTTGAACGGTGTGCCCCTCTTCCAGTTCTGCCTGAACGCGTTGGGCAAACACGTATCGAAACGCCGACTGTTCTTCCAAAATCCCCAGTACGATGTTCGAGGGGTCGATTCCGGTCGCATCAGACATCGCCAATACTCGTAAAATTGCTCGCTGGTGAGGGCTGGAGCATTCTAACAACTCACGAGCCGTCTGGTTTTGCAAATCTTCTAGCGCTAGCAACTCCTTGAGCCGATCACGTTCGTTTCGGTCGTCAGGCATTGTTTCGTTATTTTCAGAAGGATCGTTCATGTTATTTTGTACTAGTCAATCCAGAAACAATCGCCAACAATGGCATGAACAGCGACAGCGTGACAAACAGGAATCCGAACGCCAAGCAAAACAAGATTGCCGAGCCAAAACACTCGATCAACCAGCTGCCGATCTGGCTATTCCTATCCCAATAATGCGTGGCGACTTCGCGAATCGCTAGAATTTTCCCTGGAGATTCGGGAAGCAACAGAGTTCGATTCAACATTTGGTGATTCCGCGCTGGGAAAATCTCGGCAATCGTGCCTTGTTGTCGACAGCTCGATGACCAGGCTGCACATTGATTCCTGAGCCATGTTTTGCCGCTGGCTCGCCCAGCAGTTTCGACTGCGTCAGCTTCCGAAACGCCAGCCTCAAGCAACAACGAAACATGCCACGCCCATCCGGCTAGAACATTGCGGCTGCTGCGAAAATGAAATGCCAACCAGCCAACACCAATCGGTCGACGGGCTCGTGTGAGATAACTAATGACATAGACGGTGACGACTAAAGACAGGGCCAACGCAATTATCAACCACCATCCGTTTTGGATCAGATGACTGAATCTGAAAACAGCCTTAGTCATATAAGGCAACTCAATTCCGAACTCGTTGAACATGGACTCAAACTGCGGAGCAATATAAAAACTAAACGCGAGTGCCAAGAAAAAGGAGGCCGCCAGCATGATGATCGGGTAAAGTAATTGACGCAAAATACCTGTATTTTTGCCGGCCGTTCTCGTCATTGAACAAACTCCGATTCGAGCCGAAGATGCAAGCTCGGATTGGGAACTTTCTTCCGTTGAACGATGGCGTTTCAAGAAAGGAAGACACGTCGCCAAAATATCCGGACGTTCGAATGCCTTTTTGAGATCGGTCGAACCATGAAACCACCGGCTCAAACCTGCTATCTTACCGCGCTCGGTACTCGGTAACGAGTTGGACAAATCCTTGAGTTCATCTCCAAATTCTTGTCGAACTTGATCCAATCTGGACCACGCCTGATCGACTGCCGACGAATCGATGGGGTCTTGTGTTGAATGGGTCATGCGCCAACTCCTGCCGTTACCAAGTCTTTAAGCAGGGCAACAATCGGCCAATAAATCATGGCCGAGTAAACCAAAACAACGACTCCACCGACCAACGAAACCAAGATGATCGGTGTCCCCAATTGAAAAAATGCCAACCGTCGTTGCCCCAACAGCTTTGAGAACTCCGACAGCGTCGCGAGCTGAATCAGGTTTTCCGGACCTTCAATTGCTTCCACGATTTCTTGCTGAACCGTCGCATCCACCCCGGCCAAACGGCATCCAATCTCAGCAGCCGATTTAGGAGAATGACCGACCTTTAAAAGCATGGCAACGTTATTGGCGGTTGTCTCGAGGACTTTTGATCGAACGAATTTCGACCCGCCTAGCAATATCGCCGTTCGCTGAAATCCAAACAGGAGGAGCCAACTTAGCAAGCCAATGGCTAATACGCCAAACAATCCAATGATGATTGGGAGCCAAGGTATGGGATCAAATTGTGTCGAAGGTGAAATGGCTGCAGCCAAGGTCAAGTCGGCACGCAGGTTCAATATCGAGGGCACAACATTTTTGCTGAAAAAAAGCAAACCAAGAAACGAAAACGCCAAAACAATGAAGAGATAAATCATCGTCCAGCGAATCGAACGCGCCAGCATTTGGGTGGATCGAGACTCAATTGAAAGCCCTTCCAGAACCGGAAGCATCGAGTCAGTTCCTGCAAATATTTGCAACGCTGCTTGATATCGTTTAGGCAAATCCGCCGCAGCGCTGGCCGCATCGAAATTTCCTTTTGAGTTGGCAACCAAGGGGCCAACCGTTGCCCCCAATTGCTCCAGTCGATCTAAAGTGCTGGTAGCCGATTCTCGGTCGCTCGAAGCATCACCGATGTTGAGCGGAACGCCCGCGAACGCCGCGGCTTTCAAGGCTCGATGAAATCGCTCAAAGTCGTTTGCTTCCATTCCCTGCCCGCGTAAATGCAAATGAGTTTACTTTGCGATGCTCTTGGTCGAAAAAACCATCGGGTTAATCGTCCGCTGCCGGGCTCATTCAATCCATCGCAAACGCGATTTAGCGATTTGATTTGGCCCTGATTGGAAGAATTTTATCAAAACAGTGATTCCCATGCAGCTCCTTTGAATATTTTTCTCCGAATATTATTCATGGGGAACGCTCTATGCTACAAGTCGTTGGTTACATCTCACGGTTTATTGCACTACGTTTAGCATGCATTCCACCGAGGGCGGTATTACGAACGCCGTGGACTCTGCACATGGGCCAAGCAAACGCTTCAAACAAAGATTTGCTCATAGGCCGTCAACACACGCAAAATGGAAATGGCTGGGCTGCATGATAAAGCAGCCGATTCAGATAAGGTTGTGCAAATTTGCAAAATCCTCGCAGCACATGGAGCGAATTTTGGCTTGGAAAACAAAAAGAGCCAAACGTCTGTTGAAATTGCAATTGCGAAGGGCAAGCAATTCCTTGTTCCGCTGATGATTCCTTCATTCAAATTTGATGAAGTGAAAATCCACAATGATCAATATCTCATCCACAGGGCTCACGAGAACGGGAAGAGGGAAGTCTTTGAGACCCTCCTGAAGAACGGATCGAGAAAGTGTTACGCCACTTTACAATGCGGCTTTCCAAGGCAACTTGGAAGTCGTCAAGTTGCTAATTGAACATGGAACCGATTCGACGGCCCCAACGGAAGTTGGCATCACGCCGCTTAGAATCTCCAAGAGCCAACACCAGCGAGAAGTCGTTGAATTTCTAGAGTCAAAGTGAGTGGCAGCATTCAGGAGCGTATTGAGACGATGTTTTGTACTGTTCCACGAGTAGCGGTTTTGGCTGGTCGCCTTTGTTGTTCTGCCTTTGTGGAAATGTTACGAATGCTCGTTTCACTGGCATTTGCCGAATCGCCACCAAAATTCGGCACCGCTTACGGCGGGAACTACGAACGTAGATTGGGCAATCGTTTCAAGCAAATTTTCGCCCATTGGCCATGAATCCACGCGAGGCCTTTAAAGATGTGTAACGACAATATGAATGTGACCAATCCAGCCAAGGCCAGCGGAGCAGCTTGGTAAGGACGGGTGATCTCAAAATCGGCAAACTCAATTATTAACGAGTCAATCATGGTCAGCGCTGGCGAAGCCATCAATCCAACAGACACTGCCATCAATGCGATGACTGCTGTAAACGAGACAATTCCCAGCGGAAGCTTAGCCAAAAGATAGCCTGCACCCGCCCAGCTTTCGCGACTGAATATCAAGGATTTCGCCTTTTCGAAAATCGTTTTTTTCTGGGGAGGCCAATTGGCTGCCGTAGTCGCACGCAAGGGAATACTGATGCCAAGCATGTGGACCGCCAATCTTCGTTCGATTCCCGTCGCCGCCTTGATGCCCAAAAAAGTCAGCACCAAAATCAAGGCCCCCACCCAAATGATCAAGGTAGAAAAACCCACTGACAAACCCACCACCGTGAATACGAAAAACATCAAACCCAACGGAAATGATAGCAACAGATACGCGATGTTCCGATAACTTTGTGGATCGGAAACCACACCGAACAGCCCATTCGATCTCCGCGGAGCGTGAATCGGCTGACCGAGTTTCTGCTTCCGAGGTGGAGCCGGTGCCACAGGTGAATACCCCGCTTGCTGATAGGCATCCGCGGCGTACGCATTCATTGGCCCCAACGATTCCATCGCCGATTTAACGTCGCTCACCCGTTGGTATCGCTGTTCAGGTTCCTTCTCTAATGAATGCAAAACGATCTCATCCAACCGCACATCAATCGAAGCTTTTCGCGACGGAGGAGGAAATCGCCCCAACGGCAACTCGCCAGTCAACAGCTCGTAAATCACGACGCCCAAAGAATAAATATCGGCCCGATGGTCAACGTCTAACGGCCGTTCGAATTGCTCGGGCGCCATGTAATGCATCGTCCCCATCACTTGATGGGCACGCGTCAGGTTGGGCTCAGTCGATTTTTTGTCAAGTAATTTCGCCAAGCCGAAATCGGCGATCTTCACGTTGCCTTCCGCGTCGACCATAATATTCTCGGGTTTGATATCCCGGTGAACGACGCCACGATCATGAGCATATTGGAGGGCATCACAAACCGAAGGGACAATCTCAAGAGCTTGAGCCGGCCCCAGTTTTCCGGCGTGCAACATTTGTCGTAAGTTGATCCCGTCTATGTATTCCATGATGAAATAGTAGACACCGTCCGCTTGGCCGAAATCGTGAACCGTGACAATGTTCGGATGACTCAGATGAGCAAGTGCCTGGGCTTCGCGGATGAATCGATCGGCAAAACCCTGCTGGCTGCGTGACTCAGGACGAATGATCTTGAGAGCGACCAGTCGATTGAGACTTTTCTGACGCGCACAGTAAACGTCGCCCATGCCGCCGTGACCGACCAAATGAAGAATCTCAAGCTGAGGAAACTTCGCAGCCAGTTCATCGACATCCTGCGCCGCCGAACCACGTTCACCGGCCACAGGAAGCGTAGGTTGCATGCTCCTATTGCCTTCCCCGTGAGTGTTTTGCCGAGTTTGCATTCCCAGTTGCAAAAGACATGCGGAACACGGCGCATCATGTGAGCTACTGGATAGGTCGGCTCCACATTCCGAGCATTTAACTTTTGGCTGTCGAGATTTTTTGAAGAACATTGCTTGCGTTACCGTTGTTTGGAGATTTCCGTCTCAGTAAACACAACAGAAGAAAATCTCGGCAAAGGTTACACGCAACCAACAAAAAAAAGTCTTAATTCCTTAAAACCTCGAATAACTGCTGAATCTCCGTGTCAACTTCCTCCGGCGTTGAAACAGTTTGTTCGATCTCCTCGCGCAATAACAGCCCAAATCGCTGCCTCATTCGATGCACCGCCACCTTGACCGCGACCTCGGACATCCCAAGCTGAGCCGCCGCGGCCCCGACGGTCTCTTCGTTACTTTTCCCCGCCAAAAACTTCCGAAGCCGATCAAACTGGTGAACTTTGCCGCGTTTCTGAAACTCTTCACGGAGGCTCTCATTGACTCGCTCCAACAACGTCCTAGCCCATTGTTTCTGAAAAATAAGCTCGGGAGTTTGGGCATGAAAAGGATCCAACGCAAACTTTCCGTCGGCTTCTTCAAAATTGAGCGAGAGAGGAGACCGGCCGCCGCCACGTTTTTGCGCGTTGCGTTTATCCCATTGATTCATCAAGAAATGCTTGATCGCCGTCAACAAGAAAGAACGAAACTTGCCTAGACTTGGATCGACCTTTTTCAAATCTTCGCGTTGAAGCAGATCCGCAAAAAACGCCTGCGTCAAATCAGCTGCCGTATTCGCGTCGTGGCCTTGCCCGCGAACGTAACTGTAAAGCGGATACCAATAAGTCTGACAAAGCTCCTGGAGCGCCGTCGATGAGGCGACGGAATCCTCGACGTTGATCGCCTTCACCAGATTCCATTGAGTCGTCTCGAACTGACGATTACCGCGGAACTGGGGATTAGGATGGCTACTGGTCATGCCGCCTATTGTAGAGCCGCTGAAGCAATTGCAAACAGCGGATCACCACAAAAATCGCCAGCGAACAAGCGGCTTATCGCTCCGCTTGATTCCTACTCAGCGAACAGACTGCCAGAACTGCAATACTCAACGCTATTCTGAGTTACCATGAAAACGTGACTTTCGCCATTTGATGATGGGCAAATGTGCCAGCTTACTCGACTGAG
>JBLINZ010000253.1:0-9216 GCA_047639375.1 Mariniblastus sp.
CCGCCGGGATTGTATGCCGATCCGCGATGATATAGTCGATGCAAGATAGTCCTGTGGTCCCCGGATAGCCCAACCACGTAATTTGGATTGGAGCTGGTTTCATCGCAAACATGGGTAAGCGATTGGCTGGCGAGTGGCCCGCCAAGTCGATCAGGATGTCAATTTTGTCGGCAAGGACTTCGTTGGCCAGTTTGCGGTTCGACAGCCCAGATACAGATTTTAGCTTTCCGCGTTCGTCGATCACGCGACGCTGATGCGTTTCGTAGGTGGCATGGTCGTCGTATACCACGAAATCAAACTTGGCTTGGTCGTACGACAAGAACATGGAGGTGGCAAGTTGGCCAAATGGATGGGCCTCCAATCCTGGAGAAACAAATCCGATTCTAAGCTTTCGATTGCAAGACTTGTCCCTCGTATGAATGTCCTGAAATGTTTGAGCATCGGAGGCATGTTTGGAATTCCATAACTTGGACTCCTCAAGTAGTTTGTCTCCGCCAATCGACGATTCATAAAGCATTGTGTTCAGCAAATTCGAATGCAGTTGCGGGCTATCGGGATCCAACTGCCAAGCACGCAAAAAACAGAATCCTGCCTCGCTAATGTGTCCGCGATCCCGGTTGGTTTCACCGAGTCCTGTGTAAACGCTGGGGTTTTCGGGCGCCAATTGCTGGGCTTGAATCAGGCATTGCATTGATTTGTCGAATTGCTGGGTGCGACGAAAATGCTGTCCCAGCTGGATGAGAATTGTTGGTTGACCGGGGTTAAGCTGGATCGATTTTTCAAAGCTGTCAATCGCTTGTTCAGTTTCACCGCTGCTCAAAAAGACATTGCCTAAAAATTCGTGAGTCTTGGGGTTGTTTGTGTCTTGCTCTAATGCACGATGAAGGTATTGTTTTGCGAGGGAGTCCATTCCGAGTTCGTGGGCAGCGCGACCTGCATTGTTAAGCGCAGGAACGAAATCGGGATTGCAATCCAAGGCGGATTGAAATGATGTGAGTGCGGCCCGCAGGTCGCCGCTCCGAGCCTGTGCATTTCCCAAATTGGCATGCGTCTCGGCACTTGATTTCAGATCCAGGGATTTCATAAATGACAAAATCGCATCACCGTAGTTCCCCAGAGCAAGTTGGGAATTGCCCAATCCCAAATAGGCTCCTGCGACCTGCGGCTTGCGCACGCATAATTTTTCAAAAAGGGGGCCTTCATCCATTGCCGCTTGGTCCCTGAACTGCGGTTCTTGCTCGCCTGTTTCTCCAGCCCGTTGATTGACATCTTTCTTTTTGGCATATGTCATGAAGTGATAAACTGATTCATTGCGATCTTGTTTCGGGACTCGTCGCTCAATGACTTCTGGTTGAAGGCCAGCGGCCTTGAGGGTTTGCTGGGTGTATGCAACGGAATGACGGAATTGACCCTCGATTCCCAAGACATGGTGAGAGCGGTCCCCCTCGATTTGGCACACCAAATCGAAAACCAGATGACCTCCAGGGTTAAGAACCCTATGGATCCCAGAAAAAACTCTCTCCAGCGAACCAAAATAGACAAGTGCCTGGCTGGCAAACACAAGGTCGAATGTTTGCTTGGTGGATTCCAGGAATTCGTGAATTTCTGCGCGAACCAAACGGTCATACCCCCCCTTTTGCGAAGCTCGCCGAATCATTTTCGGGGACACATCGACACCCGTGATCGAATTTGCGAATGGTGTCAACGCTGAACCGCACGTACCTGCTCCGCACCCCAAATCCAACACATCCAGTTTCCGTTCAGCGGGACCCAAGATTTCAGTCAGAAATTGAGTGGAAATTTCAAGACCTTGAAAACAAGATTCGTACAATTGTCCATCAATCGAATTGGCTTTGTAATCAAATTCGGCTGCGATCGTTTCGGCAGACAAATGACTCAACCCCGTGTCGGGGCCTTTGAACGACTGGCAAATGGTTGTCCAGCGCGGGGCCATCGGATTTCCGGTGGTAGCAGTCAGGCAGTGTTCGATCAATTGTTCGGCTGCGTCGATCTTGGCATGACGAAAAAGGATCGAAATAGCTTGGTCGTAGGCGAGGATAGCGTCCGGTATCCAGTCAATCTTACGAGTCAATAACTTTGCCGCTTCGCTGGATCGTCCCAAGACTTCGAGCGCGACGAAGCATCCAATAATCGCCATTAGATGTTCAGCTCGATGGGCCAATACAGTTTGAAACGAGCCGACAGCTTTTTCAAGATTGCCTGCCGCCAAATGGACCTGCCCAAGTTCGAAGATGAGCTCCGCGTCGCCTGCTGGGACGGCATTGGCTCGACCAAGAAATTCAATGGCGTAAGCGAACTCTTCAAGATGACGAGAGGCGCGTGCAATGACCCGTAGCGTTGATTTGTCATTGGGGGTCGAGAGCAAAATTTGGTTGGCGAGCTCAACAACCAAGTTCCATTGGCGGTATCTTTCGAGGACCTCCCAAAGTCGTTCGAGTTGAACCACGGACGGCCGATTGAGATTCAAACGGCGAAAATCATCAACGGCGAGCGAATGAAAACCCAGTTGGAAGTTCAGCACACCCTGAATCAAATCAAGCCAAAACCGCCCCTCCAGCACTTCGTTCAACCGTTCCATTTGGGGTACAACGGCGATTGGTTGGTCGATGGAAAACAATGAATTGAGTAGTTCGTTCACTAGTCTAACGGATTGGACATTGTGATCTAAATAGCACTCCAGTTCCTGCCATGCGCCTGCGGCCATGCTCAGGTCAACAGGCTCGATCAGTGACTTTTCAAATTGCCTGATTAGTCGGCATATCTCCGAATTGGACTCAGCGATTAATTCATGGTTCATTTTTTAGGCAAGCCTAGCTGATTAATTTGAAGGAAAAACACCTGAGGAGATGCCGAAAGTACTCGATGGATTAGACGGCAGTCAACAAAGGAGTCCCAATTTGACAAAATCTTGCTCGTTCGGTGTGGCGTGGTCCATGCCAGCGATTGCAAAACAACGCGGGTCACCTTTTTCGGGCTTTTGACGAATCGCGTTTAGCGGTATCCTGACATGGGTTGTTCGCGGCAAATGATGGACTGGATATCGACTTGGCACTTGATTTTTGATGGTTCGCGCAGGATCTTTCGGGACAGCCCACTTCAAGACGTCCAATGCCTTCCAGGACGTAGCCTCAAATCGAATGGTGACGCGTTCTGGGATCTGTGAGTCGGATTAATGAAAAACCAAGTTTCAAATCAATCTGCGGCGCCTAGCGACAAACAGCCTTTTGCTGAGCAAATTGCATCGAATCTCCAGCAACTATTGGAGCTTTCCAGAGAGCCGCTTTCAAGTGCCGTTTTCTATCAACGCCTGCTTGAGATTGTCATTGCCAGTCTGAAAGCTCAATCCGGCGCGATTTGGAAAACCAGCTTGGACAAAAGCGAAACGATTGCTGTTCATTCAGAGAATGAAACACCTTTTGATCAGGACGAATTCTCAGCGGATCGCCCTGGTTTGATAAAGACATTCTTGACACAGGATTCTACCCAATACTTATTGCGGCCCGGTTCTGCATCAGCAAACCTGGAGGGCCACCTCTCCGATGCTGAGAGTTTGAGTTTCTCTGCTCATCTGTTGATGCGAGACGATCATACGGCCGTTGTTTTGGAGTTGATCAATCCTGGGAACACAGAATGGGTCAGGAGTTCCTCGTTCACGACGATCATTGGCGCCGTGCGAGAGCTGGCAACCGACTTTCACCGAAATAGCGAGATTCAATTCCTTAAGAACCAGAATCAACTTTGCAATTCGCTAATCGAATTCAGCCAACGAATTCACGGCAGTCTGGATTTGGAGCCGCTCCTGTATGAGATTGCCAACGAGTCGTGCCAGCTGTTTCATGTCGATCGAGCAGCCATTTATCGTCGCAGGGCAAATCAATACAAACTCGCCGTCGTCAGTGGAATCAGTAATGCCAGTTCAAGTGCACAGGCTTGTAAAGCGATGGAGGCGACTGTGAGCGAGGTCGTGAAATGCGGACTTCCATTCCAGCATCATTCATCAGATCTGGCAAAAAATTCCGTACCAAGCGATTCAAGCCTTGGGTCGTACTTCGATCGTTCGAACTGCAGCCGATTCATTGCGATCCCCCTCAATGTTGGCGTGGGGGGTGAGCCGACAAGTCCCGCTGATCCGTGGGGAATCCTCGTCCTTGAAAACTTTGGGCCGTACACGCAGGCCGTTTCGGCTCCATTGCTCGAGACCGCGCTCGAGCAGATCAATCAAAGCTTGGCGAATTCCTACCGGTACCAACGTGGCAAACACTTTGGTCCCGTGGGACCGTTGGCTGCCGCAAATTCTTTCTCGAAAAACCCCAGAATAAAACGATTTGGGGTTTTGGCAGTAGCCATTGCGATCTGCGTGATAACTTTATTTCTGGTCTCGGTTGATTTTGAAATCAAGACGGCCGGCCAAATTCTGCCGCGACAGCAACTTCGCATTTTCAGCCCTGCCAATGGAGAAATTGTAGAAGTATATGCTCAGCAGAATAGCACGATCGAGGCCAACGAACCTTTACTCCGAATTCATGATGCGGAGCTTGAATTACGACTTTCAAGGATACAGGGAGAGCGATTGGCGACCGTGGAAAAGCTTCAGGCGATCGAGTCTCGTCGGATCTCTGGTCGTGACAATACGGATTCCGGTCGGGATCCCGACAAAGCAGTTCTTTCGGCCACGGCGGAGGAACTTCGGATACTACTCAATAGCCAACTTGAGCAAATCGAAATCATGAAGGAGCAGCGCGAAAAGCTGACTCTTCGCAGCCCGGTACAAGGCAAGGTGACGACTTGGCAATTCGGCAAATTGCTTGAATCACGACCTGTTCAGCAGGGGCAGTTATTGATGACGGTGGCCGATATCGATGGTGCTTGGAATGGCGAAGTTGAAATTCGAGATTATCGAGTCGGTCATGTGCTCAGTGCGATGGAAGGACAGGATGACTTGCCGGTTTCATTTGTGTTGGTGTCGAACCCAGATCAAGAACACCATGGCCATCTCTTCGAAATCGCCCGTTCCACCGAAGAAGACTTGCTGGGCAACCCCATCGTTCGCGGCATCGCGCGAGTGGATTGGAAGCAAGACTGGTTGCCACGTCCCGGCGCAAAAATTGTCGCCAAGATTCACTGCGGGAGAAAGTCGCTCGCTTACGTTTGGTTCCACGAGCCGATTGCTGCCATTCGTGCTGCATTTTTTTGATTAAGGTAACACCCAAACGCAAAATGTGTTGACTGCGCGGGATACTCAAGACTCTTCGTCGATTTACGACCAACTGGTTTGTCCAACGTTTTTGTGTTGAAGCACTTGTCAGTGGATCACGGATTCCCTCACATGGATAAAAAGACTCATGATCATGCTAGCCACAGTCCGTCCCACGCCACAACAGTTGACAACCACCAATCGAATCGTCCGATTGATATTGATGACTCTGTTTCTTGTCGGATTCGCAACTTCCAGAAATGCCGATGCGCAACAGTCTGAGCGCGGAGTCGAAGTTCCGTCTGTCATTCTCAAGCTGGTCTCAGACGTTGACATTCCGGCCCGAGAGCAAGGCGTCATCGAATCCATTTTGGTCATTCCCAACCAGCGAGTTCAAGCGGGGCAGGAATTGGCAACTATCAATGACGAACATAGGGCAATGGATTTGCGGAAAGCTCAACTCGAATTGGAGGTTGCCACTTCGATCGCCAATTCTGACATCCAATTGCGTTTTGCGCAAGAAGAACTCAATGTCGCTCAACTCGATTTGTCGAGAGGTGAAGATTCGCGAAAACGATTCGGCGGGTCGCTGAGTGATTCCGAGTTGGATCAACTAGGATTGGAGGTCGCGCGTGCCAAGCTGAAATTGGAGACTGTTCAACTAGAGTCCAAAAACGCGTCGATACAGCAGATGTTGGTCGAGAATCAAGTCAAACAGGTGGAGGCGGTAATCGCTCGCCATAAAATCATTTCACCCTTGGATGGGGTGGTGGCGTCCGTCGCACGGGACGCCGGAGAATGGGTGGAGCCAGGAGATACTGTTCTTCGGGTTATTGGGATTTCTCGAATGCGGGCCGAGGGGTTCATTGATGCGAATTTGGTATCCGCAAGTTCGGCAGGATCGCCTGTCAAAATGTTCACGGTCTCACCGGATGGTCAAGAAAAATCGTTTTCGGGGAAAATCAGTTTTATCAGTGACGAAATTGACCCCGTAAACCAGCAGGTTAATTTTTGGGCAGAAATTGACAATCGCGAATTAAGACTTCGACCAGGTGATCGGGGCAGACTGGTTATTTTGAAGTGAAGCGTGGAATTGACCTTGATTGTCTCAGGCCACAAATTCCAGAACGGTTCGATCGGGAAGTGCGACGGATCACAAGAAGCAATCCATGATGTTCGAACAATTCAATCCGCCGCAGATTTCTACACCTGAGTCCGCGACTGAAAATTCAACTCCATCCGCACCGGAACTTAGGTTGCGGATGCGTAAGGACCTGATTTGTCAGTCCCGGGGGATTGCTGGCCTCCCGCAATTCGTCATCAAGGATCCGGTTCGGATGACTTATCATTGTTATCAGGACGAAGATTTCTTTTTGCTCAACTGCCTCGATGGCGTCTCTCCATTTTCCAAGATTCGCGCTGAGTTCAAGTCGAAATATGGTTCGGAATTATCGGAATTGCATTTCCAATATTTGATTTCGGCAGTGATTCGAGACGGACTGGTGTTGATGAATATTCCGGATCAGGGGAAGAGTCTCTACCAAAAGCGAGAGCAGCCAATTACCAAGTCGCTGAAGGCGCTGAGAAACCCACTGGCAATCAAGTTTCCGGGCTTTGACCTATCTCGCGTTTTTGACGCGATGGTTCCCTTTACGGCATGGATCATTAACCCATACGTTTTAGTGGGAGTCGCAACCAGTGCTTTGATGGCGATGCTATTAGTGCTGTTCAACCTGGCAGAATTTCAACAAAAATTGCCGCTGGCCAATGAGTTTTTCGCTGCCAGCAACATAGTCTATCTACTGCTCGTGCTTGGGATCACAAAGATTTTTCATGAATTTGGGCATGCCTTAACGTGCCGACATTTGGGGGCAGAATGCCATCAAGTCGGTTTGATGTTTCTGGTTTTTACTCCTTGCCTTTATTGCGACGTAACAGACGCATGGATGATCAACGAAAAGTGGCGACGGATTCTAATTGCATCCGCAGGCGTGCTCGTTGAATTGGGGTTGGCATCGGTTTGCACGTTCTTTTGGTGGGTCAGCGAACCGGGGTTTTTCAACAATCTCTGTCTGAACGTAATGTTCGTTTGCAGCCTAGGAACAGTTCTGTTCAATGGCAATCCGCTGTTGCGGTATGACGGGTATTACGTTCTCTCTGACTTGGTCGACATTCCAAATTTGTGGACGAGATCAAGAATGACACTAAGGACATTTGCTGATCGAATATTGTTTGGATTGCCAACGACCGCATTGAGGCGATATGAATGGCCGCAGTTGTGGTTCATGGCATGTTATGCCGTTTGTTCAATCTTGTATCGAGTCGTGATCATTTTTGGAATTCTGTATTTTGTCATGTCGCTGATGAAGTCTTTTCACCTATTTCAATTGTCGCTCGTTTTTGCGGGGTTCGTTTTGATGGGTGCGTTTATTACTCCTGCAATTATTTCCATTCGACGAGTTTTTACGATGGTCAAACAAAACAAGATAACGCGATTTCGAGCAACCGTTATTTACGCGGCCCTTGGGACAGCCGTTTTCTTGATCTTCACTTTTCCCATCCCCTACCGCATTTCGATTCCGGCCTTCATCGAATTGGAGAATGCTGAACGGATTTATGTTTCAACTCCTGGTGTCATTGTCGACAGCGTTTCTCCCGGAGCTACCGTTATTGCCGGACAACAAATTGCCGAACTTGACGACTATCGCCTTCGAACTGAGACGCGGGTCACGCAAGGTCAATACGAACAAAACCAGTCCCGACTGAAATCACTCGAAGCGCTCCGAATGGTAGATCCTAGTTACGGAAACCGCATTCCAACCGAACAGGAAAACGCCGAGGAATTAAAAGCTCGACTTCAACAGTTGCAGGCCCGGGTAGGGCATCTTCAGCTTAGGTCTACGCGAAGCGGAACCGTGTTTGCTCCCCGCGACCAAGGGAACGGGCAATCCAACAAATACGAGTTGGGAATGTGGGAGGGAAGCCCAATGGACGTTGAAAACCGTCATGCGTTCTTAGAAAAAGGGACCCTGTTTTGCCTAGTAGGCAATCAATCGTTGCTGGAAGGATACGCACTGGTGCAGCAGTCGATCGTTGATTTGGTTGAGCCAGGGCAGTCCGTGGAACTTCAAATCGGCAACTCGCCTGGGCGAAGAGTTTCAGGAGAAATTACTCAACTGTCTCCTCTCGACGATATCGAATTGCCACCTGATCTTAAGACTCTGATCGTCTCGCGATTTGGTCCAGACTTGCGTATAAATGAACTTGAGTTCGGAACCATGTTTTTAGCAAGCATCCGATTGCAACGATCGGATATGCCACTTCTGAATTTCGAATCAGCCACCGCTCGGATTACCTTGGCGCCCCGATCAATCGGTTTTAGATTGGCCCGATACTTGAAGCAGACGTTTATATTTTTAGCCGACTAACTCGCGTTAAAGAGCTTCGATGGACGTAAAGTTCCGATCGCAAGAATCGCGTGTCGCTCAAAATCGAGTCGCGAAGGCAGGCCAGGTTGCGACCGGGCAAGGCGACTTCAGAATGGCCATCGGAACCGGCCGTGCACGAGGCAGTTGAAGTTAGCAGTACCGTCTAGGGGAAGATCAGGATGGCAGCGCCGATGGCGACCCCTTCGGCCAAGCCGGCTTTTCTGGAATACGGCCAGGCCTCGGGCGCCCATGGTGCTGGAAGTCCAGCCGGTTGAGCGTTCGCTTTCCGGAAATGGCTGGCAGGCGGTTGCTGCGTCATCTTATAAGGCAGTAACGGGAATGTGCCAAAAAATTTGGTCGCCGAAAAGACAGGCTGTAGTCGTCCAGCATTGGTTCCGTGGCGTTCCAGGTTTATCTCTTCCCAGAACAATGGCTGGTAGCCGAAGTCTGCGGCGGTTGGTCCGTACTGGTGCCATCGGCAGGCAATCCCGCAATCCGGCACGTACTCAATTTTGACCACTTTATCAAACACTTGGGCAGCCAAGTCTTGAGGCGCAGACGTTCCTTCGGGCT
>JBLINZ010000254.1:0-9215 GCA_047639375.1 Mariniblastus sp.
GCGGTTGCAGTTACGTGACTCAGAAATGTTCGAGCACGGAAACGATCGCTTTGATGCCGGTCAGGCAAAAGACTTTGTTGCAATCGGTGAGGACGGATTTCCGGCAGTCACAGATTTCCTAAATTCTAGCCGCCTTCCAAAGATAGACCAGGTGGAAGTTGCAGTAAGCCGTCTGATAACGTCTCGGCAATCGATATTATCCTATCAGTTGTGGCGTTGGCTTGGTGTTCGCATCGATGATGCCAATCAACATGGCGAGGTCGACAATCGCATACGATTGTTACGCCAGAAACTTCGGATGTTTGACCAATTCGTCAGGCCTGATGAAACATCCGCTACGGATAAACTGGTGACATTTGACGCCATGCGACGGCAGGCCTACGAGGCTCTGAGCGAACTTCTCGAGGAAAACCCATCGTCATTGAGTCCAGCGTCCCTCGCCGGATTACGAGACAACGAGCAAAACCTGAGAATTGACGCGATTGTGCTTGAAGAGGCCTTGGCCAAATGGGAAGCCAAAAGAATGGAGGGGCCGAATACCCTATCGTTTGGTTCCATCCTGGCTGCCGGAGCGGTCATGTCCGCGACTTGCCTCGGCATCGTTGCCATGGGTGCGTTCTTTGCCAAAAGATGCGTTGGTAAAGAAAAGAAATGCTCAGTCGAATTCGGACTCGTTCGTCACACTGCGGCATGGCTAATTGGCTGTGGAGGTACATTTCTATTCCTGGGAATTGCCCCCGCAGAATTGATTTCCCATGAACTCCAGACGCTTATGATCACGGCACTTGTTTGGACAATTGCAGGGATAAGCGCTTTGTTTGTGGCTTGGGGTGTCTACCTGTTTCTCAAACGAAGGCGGTTCCAGTTCAGTATACTCTCGCTGCTTGGGGTAACACTGGGAGCTGCGATTCTAGCTTTGTTTTTCCCTCTGTTCGGGGCAGTTTTTGAATTCGTTGATAGGCATCCGCCTGAACTTTGGTTACACGCCAAAGGCTCGAATGGAATCGACGCGGAAGTCCTACGCATCGCAATGAAGCTGAATCAAGGCACCTGGTTGTGGGCGGCGTTGCAATGGTTCGCCCATGCGGGCCAGTACGTTGGTCTTGTCGTGTCGCTGCTAATCGTCACTTTCTGGTTCGCGTGGCGGGTAGCACATCAAAGCAAGGAAGGATTCCTGAACTATTGGACTAGGGATGGGCGGCAGCGGTGGCCAATCCTGATTGGCTGCGTGGGAAGATCCGCGATAGTTGCTACAACATGTTGGCTAACCCTGTACGTCTGGTCAGCCCCGGCACTTGTCCGAACAGCGGAGCGAGACTTTCAATACAAAATGCGGTATTGTCGTGACCCGAAAAGCCATCGAGAAGAACTTCAAGCCGTTCGAGAGAAAATCGATTCATCCGCAACAGAGATGCTTTTGCTTCGTGAATCAGTGGAGGCCGAGTTCAGCACGAACGAACCATAGTGGCCCCTTGATTGACTGTTCCTACCAATCTTTTCGTCCCTTCGTGCAAGCCAACCAATACTTGTTAAACGATGACGACCTCATCGCGATGTTGGCACCTCGGGGAGAAACTTCTTATTCGAGGAATTTCCATGATCTTAATTCAACCGGATTATCGTCTTGTCGGCGACTACCACGAAATTGCCCCAGCACGACCATCGCCGAACAAATCCCACGGCGAAAACCCGCGTGCAAATATTTGACCAGGCCCCCAATTGCGGCCAAACACTAGGCCGTTGTGGATTAAATTCCTATCAGTATGGTTCAGAATCAAGCTTATTTGTTCTGGAATAGCGAAACATTCGTTAGCAAACAGACCAACGAAAAATCTTACGCTCACAACCCCATTCCTAAGGTATCAACGAGTTACAATATCAATGGGTTGATTGTTCGTCTTTCAACTGGTCGCTACTCACGACAGTGATAACTCAAGAGACACATCATGCTAATAAACCGACTGATACCTACCGCGCTATTATTGATTCTCACGTCAACAGTTTTGGTTGCACAAGAAGCACCTACACAGCCTAAGTCCCAAAAAGCAATTGACGCCAAAAATTTCGCTGCCTTGAAATTTCGAAATATCGGCCCTTTTCGTGGAGGTCGCAGCAACGCGGTCGTTGGGCATCCATCCGATTCTCAAACATATTTTATGGGCGGAACCGGTGGCGGCATTTGGAAGACATCAGACGCCGGGATCACGTGGAGCAACATTTCAGATGGTTCCCTCAAAACCAGCGGTTCAGTCGGTGCAATTTCAATTTCGAATTCCGACCCCAATGTCATGTACGTTGGCATGGGAGAACATGCGGTACGAGGAGTAATGACATCGCACGGTGATGGCGTTTATAAAAGCACTGATGGTGGAAAGTCTTGGACAAATGTCGGACTGGCTGACACACGTCATATCGCGGCTGTTCGAATTCACCCGCAGGATCCAAACACTGTTTACGTCGCGGCTCAGGGTGCCGTTTATGGCCCATCTCCAAATCGAGGGATCTACAAAACGACTGATGGCGGAGAGACCTGGTCAAAAGTACTGTTCGTCAACGAAACAACTGGCGCAGCAGATCTGAGCATGGATGTTAACAATCCTAGAGTTTTGTATGCAGGTATGTGGGATCACCAACGACTGCCTTGGAAAATTCGAAGTGGTGGTCCGGGGTCTGGAATTCACAAATCAACGGACGGCGGCAAGACTTGGGAGAAACTGGGCGGTGGCCTGCCAGCGAAAATGGGAAAAGTCGCGGTTGATGTTTCGCCTGCAAACTCCGATGTCGTATACGCAAACATTGAAGCAAACAAGGGCGGTGTTTTCCGTTCGAACGATGGTGGCACTTCTTGGAAGCAAACCAGTTCCAACCGCGTCACTGTCGCGCGGGCATGGTATTACATTGAAATATTTGCCGACCCGGCCGACGAAAACCGAGTCTATGTTTTGAATGCTCCAATGCTCCGCTCAATCGATGGCGGCAAAACTTTTGAAAATATCCCCAATCCTCATGGTGATCAACATGATTTATGGATCAATCCAAACAACACCAACAACATGATTTTGGGAAATGACGGCGGCGCGTGTGTTTCGTTCAATCGAGGGAAATCCTGGTCGTCACAAAACAATCAACCGACCGCACAGTTTTACCGTGTGATTACAGACAACCAATTCCCCTATCGGTTGTACGCGGGGCAGCAAGACAATTCAACAATCAGTATCGCTAGTCGAACTTCGGCAGAAAGTATTGGAGAACGCGATTGGTTTCCAACCGCTGGAGGCGAAAGTGCTTTCTTGGCATTTGACCCAAACGATCCCGCAGTTGTGTTCGGAACCAGCATTCAAGGCATGATCGACCGTCATACCTTGAAAACTGATGATCGAAAAAGCATCGAGGTTTATCCCGAAATGAAGCTCGGTGCACTGCCAAAAAATCAAAAGCACCGGTGGAATTGGAATGGCCCACTTGCCGGACAATATCAAGATCCGAGCGTGATGTACCTGGGGGCGAACATCGTATTCCGCACGGCGGACGCTGGACATTCGTGGACCGAAATCAGTGGCGATTTAACTCGAAACGAAACGGAAAAACATCTCATTGGCGGCGGACCCTACACTGATGAAAATGCCGGAGGGGAGGTGTACAACACGATTGCTTACATCGCAACCTGTCCCCACAACGCGGGAACAATTTGGGTGGGAACCGATGACGGGCTCGTCCAACGAACTGACGACGAAGGTAAAACTTGGACAAACGTTACTCCGGTTGGATTGGAAGAATCGTTGATCAACTCAATCGAGTTGTCGTCCCATGATCCCTCAACTGCATTTATCACCGCAACTCGCTACAAATTCGAAGACCTCACTCCGTTGGCCTACAAAACGACCGATAACGGTAAAAGTTGGACAATGATTAATCGAGGAATTCCCGACAACGTCTTTATCAGAGTCGTTCGCCAAGATCCGCTGAATCCCCAAATTTTATATGCTGGAACCGAATCTGGTTTGTACATCAGCTTTGATCAAGGCAATCAGTTCTATCCCTTCCAATTGAATCTGCCCGTTTGTGCAATTACCGATTTGGCAATCAAAGACAACGACTTGATTGTTGCAACATCGGGGCGAGCATTTTGGATCCTCGATGATCTCGGTGCTATTCAGCAATCGAACGGAAAACTGGAAGGACATATATTCGGTTTTGTTAAACCTAAAGAAGCCGTCAAATTCTCGGCCGCCAGCGGATCGGAGCCTTCCCAGACAAGTGGGCAAAACCCGATGCCTGGCGTGACTTTTGATTTTCAATTACCTAGTGACTGGGTCACAAAAACCGTTTTGAAACTTGAGATCACAGACGCAAACGGCACAGTTCTTAGAACGATGACCAGCGAGAAACCAAAGAACTTCAAGTCGTGGGTAGGTGGACCTGCTCCACCTACTGTTCTGCCAGCCAAACCGGGTCTAAATCGATTCTTTTGGGATTTAAGAATGGATCCGATCGCAGGCGTCAATCAAGTTTTTGTAATGCCTGGGCACGCAGGCCCGCGCGTCGTCCCTGGCTCCTACCAATTGAAACTTTCGTATTCCGAAAAACCGGTTGAAACGAAACCGGCGGAAGACGAATCCAATGACGCACCCGCTGAGGCCGAATCAAAACTAGCGAAAGAGCAAATCAAAACCGCCGAAATGGAATGCGTTATCAAACCGGATCCCCGAGTTACTGGCAACGAAAGCGATTATCAATTGCAAAACGAAATGCTCATGACGATACGCAATACTGCAAACGACGTGCATGAATCCGTTTCGCGTTTTCGCCAAGTCAAATCTCAGTTGGCAGTGCGACTCAAGGCAATTGGCGAACTCAAAGAAATGGAGGAACTGATCGAAATTGGCCGAAAAACGATGAGCGAAATCAATGCCTGGGAATCCAAGTTGGTTCAGAACAAACAAAAGACGTTTCAGGATGTGATCAACTACCCAAACAAATTCAATATTGAAATGCTGATGTTGGGATCACAAATTGACACGAATGAACCTCGTCCAACGGTTGCCGCGCAAGAACGTTTAACGGAATTGACGGAGCAGTGGGAGAGCCACAAACAGGAGTTGGAGGGAATCATTAGTGGCTCGATTGCAGAATTCAATTCAACCTACCAAAAAGCAAAATTGCCGGCATTGATTATTCCAACAGACAAACAATAGACTCTCGGCATCCAAGAAATGAAAAAAAATAAAAGCCGCTGCCCCGCGTGGGCAGCGGCTTTTGTTGATCTTGCAAATGTGTTCGAGTCGAACAAGTCATTCCGCTAGAAGAGGCGATTCGAAGATTAATGGCGTGGCCTGCCGCCATTCGAATTAATAGACATTGCGTCCACTCGTTCCATTTCAGCTTCCTTCTATCGAAGAGAGATTAGTTGGGTTAATGTAATGGTACGAATTGAAAGCAAGTGAGTCGGTAAGTTAGTCCCAAAAGCAAATCTGGAAATCTCGAGATGAGAAAAAAACGTCCACTCTTTCTTGCAAGTTGCAGCTTTTTCGGTCTGCTTGCGATTGCCGTTTCGGTCCATGCTCAGAATGCCGACCAAGCGACTAAAGCCAAAACTGCCCAACCGACGAAGGCTGCGAAACAGGCCCCCGCCTATGACGCCTCGGTTCCCAAGCCGACTCACGCGGGGGTCAGTTACGGGAAACACAAACGTCACATTCTCGATTTCTGGAAGGCTTCGTCGGACAAACCGACACCACTTGTCTTTGTCATTCATGGTGGCGGTTGGTCTGGTGGCAGTAAAGAACGGCTCCATCGTTTTGCGGATACAGCCGCGTTGCTGGAGTCAGGGATTTCGGTCGTAGCGATTAACTACCGATTGATGGCTGACACCGAGGGCGTCGTGCCCCCGGTCAAAGCGCCGTTGCATGATGCCGCTCGTGCTCTTCAATTCGTCCGTAGCAAAGCGAGTGAATGGAACATCGACAAGGCTCGCATTGGTGCCGCCGGCGGCTCGGCTGGCGCTTGTTCGAGCCTCTGGCTAACCTACCATGATGATCTTGCCGATCCGAAGAGCGAAGACTTGGTTGCTCGCGAATCGACCCGACTCTGGTGTGCTGCCGTAATCGGGCCTCAGACCACGCTTGATCCAAAACAGATGAAAGAGTGGACACCAAACAGTCGCTATGGTGGACATGCTTTTGGCAAGAAGAACTTCGCCAAGTTCCTCGCCGACCGTGAGAGCATTCTGTCGTGGATTGAGGAGTATTCTCCCTACGCATTGGTGAGCGATGGCGACCCGCCAACTTGCTTATTCTTCAATGCCGTCCCAGCCATTGGCAAGGCTCAGAAAGACCCGACGCACACGGCCAACTTCGGAGTCAAACTCCAGGAGCGATGCGTCGAACTCGGCGTTGATTGTAAAGTCATCTATCCTGGTGTTTCAAACGCGAGCTACCAGACTCCCACCGACTATCTCATTGCAACACTCAAGAAACGTTCCAGAGATTCGCGAAAGTGAATTCGGTTCGGATGCTATCTAATGATCGATCGGCCCTATGCATTTCATGAAATCGACCGAGAAACCACTGTATTACGGGCCTCCGATCCCGTCTTCGAAATTCGCCTGAAATGAATCTCACTCGATCGCTGATTTGAATTTCTGGGATCAATTTTGTTAAAAATCTTCCGCCGCACTCTCAACCGAACGCTTGTTAATACTCACTTACGTCCCCGAATAAATGCTTCGGTGGACACGACCGAAGCTGATTAGAGAGATGCTCACGTTACTACGGGAGATGCATCCACGATTAGTTGAATGACAGCCGTAGTGAGATTGCTAAAGCTTGGTTTCTCACGGTTGCCGTCCTCGACGATCTCAGCCGTTGGACAACTGAAAGCGATTGTGCCCCCAGACTGGACTACTTGTCTTAGTTGCGACAGTCACCGGTCTTGGGTTGGAGCGGGTTCAGAGACAACGATTGGGAGGTGGCTATTTTTCGCCCCAGACGGCGGGGACTTTGAAGGTGGCGGGTGCTTTGTTGGGTGGGATGTTGGGTGTGACGGCTTCGGCGGCAAGAGCTTCGAGCTTGGCGCGGAGACGAGCGAGGAGTTCGGGACGCTTGGTGGCGAGGTCGTTCTTTTCGTTAGGGTCTTTTGCGATGTTGAAGAGTTCCCAGGATTCTTTGCCCATGAACTCGGTGACGTTGGCGGTAAGCTGGCCGTTGTGGATAATTTTCCAGTCGCCTTCGCGGAGAGCACCATGGAAGGGATTGGCATTGAGGAGGATGTGCTCGTGAGGAGTGGGGGCTCCATCGGCAATGGTGGGCCAAGCGTCGCGGCCGTCGAGAGGCTTAGCCTGGTCGACTTCGGCGCCGGCGAGCCCCAAGAGAGTAGGGTAGAGGTCGACGATGTGGAGAGGGGCAGTGACTTTAGTGCCTGCCGTCAGCTTACCCTCCCAAGCGATGAGGGCGGGGACGCGGACACCGCCTTCGAAGAGGCGGCCTTTTTGTCCACGTAGCTCGTTGTTAGAGCCGAACATGAGCATGCCGCCGTTGTCGGAGCAGAAGAAGACGATAGTGTTATCCATCGGGAGGTGTTCGTCGGCAGCGGCGATGATTTTGCCGATGGCAGCGTCCATGCTGGCGACCATGGCGGCGTAGATGCGACGTTTCTTTTCCGTGATGTGCTCGTATTGTTTTATCCAGTTGGCGGTGGCTTGGATGGGGGAGTGGGGAGCGTTGAAGGGCACATAGAGGAACAAGGGTTGGTCAGTGTCGTGTTGCTTGATGATGCGGGCGGCTTCTTCACCTAGGAGATCGGTAGTGTAGCCTTCGTCGTCGTTTCGTTGATCGTTGCGGTGCCAGTCGTGGCCGCCGTCGCGATCGTGCGTGAAGTAGTCGAGGGCGCCATTGTAGTGACCATACTGCTGGTCGAAGCCGCGGTGGGTCGGGAGGTATTCGGGTTTCGAATGGCCGAGGTGCCATTTGCCGACGATGGCAGTTTTGTAGCCAGCGGTCTTGAGGCCCGAAGGGAGGGTTTGTTCATCGAGCGGGAGACCGTGGTCGGCCCAAGGGCGAACGACGCCGCATTGGAGGCCGAGCCGGATGGGGTAGCGACCGGTCATGAGGGCGCCTCGCGTCGGGGTGCAGACCGGTTGGACGTAGAATTGGTCGAGTTGGACACCGCGCGCGGCGAGAGCGTCAATGTTAGGCGTTTTGATTTCGGAAGTGTGGTAGCCGACGTCGCCCCAGCCAAGATCATCGGCGACCATCAAAATAACATTTGGCTTTTGTGCTCCGCAGGTGGAACCGCAAAACAGCAAACTGCAGAACAGGAAACTGCGAATGATGTAAAAGGGATTCAGAAGTCTGATCCGGAAAGGCGATTGGTGATCGAACATGTATGAAGTTTTCCTTGAACACTGAACCGTGACGATGCTTGATTATTGAAACATCACAGCCCAAAGTCTGTCGTTGGCTAATGGATAACGATTAACGAGTCAGGACTCTTTGAACTCGTATCTTACGACACTGAGTCCGAGTTAATGACAATAAACTCATACGATTTCAGGCGACTCCGGATCACGACCGTTTTACGAACAACCTTCAACGGCCCGTCCCATGCCAACCTCCCTCGGCCACATCGACCGACTCACTCAAAAAATGACCTGCGGCAGTCAGGGGGCTTACCCTCGAATCCCGTTGTCAACGATGCGAATCCAGTCGGTTGCGGCAAGGTCAAAATCGCCCCAATAGGTGGCGGTTACAAAGCGATTCTTGGTCGTGCATTGTTTGCTGGGGTGCAAGTCGCATGGCAGGTCGGAGCTGCATTTGTCGGTTCGGTTTTCAAGCAGTAGCGATCTTTACGGAGCGAAGTCAGTGACTCGCTGAAGGCCTAAGTCGGAGATGTTTACGTTTGCAAATCAGGTATTGCTGCGAGTCACCACGATGCCTAAGCAATGCACCTCTCCACCCACCGCTGACAAAATTTCACACAGGAATTGTAGATGATCAAGAAGAACTCACTAAATGTACTGTTTATGGTCAGAGCATTGGCACTGGCCATTGCTGTCGCGTCTCTTCCCACTTTGGTCGCCGCCCAGCCCAATATCCTGTTTATCTCCGTCGATGACATAAACAATTGGGGAATCCCAGCCACACCTATGCTCAGGCCGGCACCTATGTGGTCACACTGGGCGTCACCGATAACGACGGCGTTGGCAGTGACCTAGTATC
>JBLINZ010000255.1:0-9185 GCA_047639375.1 Mariniblastus sp.
GTTTTTTGCTGTATGTCCACTAAGTTCTTTTTCTCCTGTCCAATCCTGTCTGAATTCTTAGGATTGGGGCTTATGCCTGCTGTTCCGCTCGGTCATTCCGCTCGGTCATTCGGAAGGGTCGGATGCTGGCGAAGCAACTTGTGATTCGAGTTTGATTCACGTGCCGAGTTACTTGACCACGATTCGTTGGGTGGTCGAGTTAAGGCAGCGGCCGGCGACCGTTACGTTGATTTCACCAGGAGTTTGCGGGGTGATTGAGAAGACGGCGTTTCCAGACGAGTCGGCCGTCGCGACTTCGTAAATCTCATCGCCTTTCCAAATGCAAATCGTACTTTCGGGAGCATCACTGGTGACTGTCAGTTTTTGTTGGCCAGTCTTGATGCTTGTTGGAACCTCAAAGTTTGCTGAGCGCGGCGGGTTGGCTCGCATGTCGAGCGTAGGATCGCCAAGCAGATTCAATTCGCAAATGCACAAATGATATCCAGCGGTCTTGCGGGCATCCGAAACCATTGACGATTTCGCTTTCATGAGCGATTCGCCGGTCGTCAAGCCTTCGCCTAGGCCGCCGGTCCAGTAGCGTGTCATCGTTTGCGTCGTGCCGTCAAGTTTTCCTTCGGACACCATCAAGCGGAAATCGGAGGGGCTGTGAAAATGCGGCTTGCCGGTTCTGATCGGAGCCACGATCGCAACCGAACCGCCGGCTGGTTGTCGGATCATCGATTCAACGATCGAAGGATCCTTGCGGGAATCGTATTCGCCGGTGTTGCAAGAGACGGTGGTGATCAAAGGGTAGGCTCCCTTGTTGTTGAGTTGAGCCACATGCTCATCAGTGAATTTCGATTTTTCCAAATACCAGACAGGAAGCGATCCATGACCGTGGATGTGAAGCTTGCTCGTCGACTTACCGTTGATCAAATCAACCAGATTGTTCGGGTTCAACGCATGGCTGCCGGGTTTCTCGTCTTTGTCCCAAGGCGTTTCGTCAGAAAAGAATCTGCCAGCCTCGCCTCCCTGCCAAGCCTTGGATACATAGCCATCCCAGCTCATGCGGACTTTCGGATAGGCGGGGCTGTCCGTACAGGTGTAAATCATCTGTTTTGCAAAATCGCCGGTCGGGTAATCCGATTCGTAAGCAATGACTTTTGCTGTAAATGCTGCGACGTCGTCGGCTGTCCGAACCGGAACGCGGCCCAGTCCAACGTTGCCGTCGGGATAGGAAATCGCCTCGCTGTCGTCTTTGAATTCGCCGTAAAATCCGTCCCCGTCGGCGTCCCAATTCGTCTTGCTTAGATAGACAATGTCCGTTGGGATTCCCTCCGGCTCAGCGCGATGGACAGTCGTGTGTCCGCCAGGAACGAGTCCGCCTTCGGGTGTACAGTCTCCGCCAAGAATTACAAATCGAGTCTTATGATTGTCGATGTGGTCACGAACGCATAAACGAATTTTCTCTTGAATACTGTCTGCTTCATATTGGTCTTCAATCTCGGCAACCGTAACGATCTTTGTCGCTTTGCCATTGAGCGTTTTCCATTGGGCAAAATTTGACCACGCCTCACTTAATTCGTCGGCGGTAATCAGGAGGATGGTCGCTCCATTAAAAAGAATGGACTTTGCCGCGCTCGACGGATATTCGGCGTTATCGGCGGTTTCCATCTCTCGTTTGGGTTTTTGTTGATCGGAAGCTTTTGATTCTTGGGTTGAAGAAAGCGCCGACAAATCGCTCAATGCTTCTCTGCGATTTTGGAACTCGCTGGCGGTGATTTCTCCGTTGCCGTCTGAGTCGACTTTTTTTGCGAATGCGCTGAGGTGTTGAAAATCAGGGAGCTTCGACCTTGCGTAGTCTTCAAATTCCTTGAGTGTGACTTTGCCATTCGAATCGGTATCGAGTGACTCAAGCGAACCTTGCTGAGCAAGCAGCTCGCTGTTAGGAGCCGCCGGAACAATGAATAGCAAAAATAAGACCACGACATAGGGACGCGATTTGAACAAAATCATCAGGAGCTCCGGTTGCAATGCTGTGCCTAAAACGACTCACCCTAAGATTTAGCTGTGAATGATATACGCATCTATTGTCAGTCTCTAAAAATCACGACGGCCGATGGTCGCTAATTGTAGTGTTGATTCACAAGCCCCGTGCCCCACGGGCTGGCCAATTCATGTGATTGAAAAAGTCCAGCTGGTGGACGCGAACTGGGTGTGATGCCCGGCCCCGATGGCTTTCAATTTTGAGATTTTGCCTGGGGCGTGCCAACGGCATTGCCAGAATCGCGACGGTTTATTGTTTGGTAAATTAAATTCAAGTAGTCGATTCAGGATCGGTTCTTGTCGAATTGCATGACGCTACTCGGATGTATGGCCGTGAAATTTCTCAATGCTTGGGGCTGCGAAGTGACCGCGTTTTCTCGCTCTCGTAGTAAAGAGCAGACGGCCCGGAGTTATGGAGCCATGGAAAAGTTGCGACGGGTGAAATCGGGGCACTCGATTCCGTCGTTGGCAAGTTCGACTTTATCTTAAACACTACCAATGTTGAGTTGCCCTGGGGTGCGTACGTGGCTGCCCTAGCGTCTCAAGGTGTGCTGCGCACTGTGGGCGCGGCGCCTCAAGTCGAAGCGGCAGTGTTTCCGATGATCATGGGGCAAAAATCGCTTTCGTCATCTCCGTTGGGAAGTGTTGCGACCACTCGGAAAATGATCGAATTTTGTGCTCGGCACGAAATCACGCCAGAAGTAGAAACGTTTGCGATGGACGATATTAATTCTGCTTTTGAACGTGTGAAGCAGGCGCCTCCTTTGAGGGTCGTGTTGGTGCGCTGAGTCGGATGTCAGGGTTGTCTTAAATGGTTCCTAAGGAGTTCGCTCCGTGAGCGAGTGTTTGTAGCGCAAGTCGTCAAGACTTTCGAAATTTTGAACTGCCAAAACTTCTGCCGATACTTTTCTTGGTCAAAACTCTTGCCGAGCTTCGCTACCACGGACTGACTAATGGTTCCTGATAGGCTGGAACCTCAGCTCGCTGGGCTTTCGTACGCCGGTGGCAATCTATCTAATTTTTCGTCGATTTGCATTCCCTAACGTGAAGGCGGCGAAAAAATGACCTTAGCCCAAACTGCACGAAAAAGCCCCAACCGGGAAATCCGTTTGGGGCTCTTAGTTTGAATCCAAGCCTCGCAAGCTTTTACGTTGTCGTGTTGGGCAATCGCGCCGACTCAAACGAGGTCGCGGGATCAGGTTTAGCTGGCGACGGTTTTTTGCTCGTCGAGGACTTCGACAGCGGCGAACGTCTTGCCTTCCAGCATCGCCAGGCTGGCACCACCTCCGGTGCTTACGTGCGTCACTGAATCTGCGAAGCCTAGTTGGGCGACTGCGGCGGCGCTGTCGCCACCGCCGATAATGCTAATCGCGTCGCTGTCAGCGATCGCTTGAGCCACAACCTTCGTGCCTTCGTCGAACGGAGGCATTTCGAAAACGCCCATCGGCCCGTTCCAGATCACGGTCTTGGCGGACTTGATAATCTCAGCAAACCGTTTCGCAGTCTCCGGTCCGATGTCTAGGCCTTCGAAATCGTCGGCGATCTCACCGGCCGCTACGACTTGCTTATTGCAGTCTTTGTTGAAGTCGTCGCCGCAGTGGGTGTCGACTGGCAATACGAGCTTGTCACCCGCTCGTGCGATCAGCTCTTTAGCCAGTTCAACTTTATCGGGTTCGACCAAGCTCTTGCCAACCTTGCCGCCTTGAGCCAAAGAAAACGTATAAGCCATCGCCCCCCCGATGAGGATGTGATCGCAAATCCCGATTAGGTTCTCGATGACTTTGATTTTATCTGAGACCTTGGCGCCTCCGAGGATCGCCACCAAGGGACGATCAGGATTGGCAATCACGTCGCTCAGGTATTTGATTTCTTTTTCCACCAAGGCACCGACGGCTTTCGGCTTACCACCCATTGCTAGTGGGACGCCATACATCGAAGCGTCTTCGCGGTGGCAAGTTCCGAATGCATTGTTGCAATAGACATCAGCGAATTCGGAGAGCTGAGCCGAGAAAGCTTCGTCGCCGGCTTTTTCTCTTGCATCGAAACGAAGGTTTTCGAGGACCACGATGCCGCCGTCTACGAGGGCGGATACTTTTTCCGTCGCGTCAGGGCCAACGGTGTCGGTTGCGAACGCCACGGGCTGGCCAACGATCTCAGCGAGCCGAGCTGCCACTGGGGCGAGACTGAGCTTTGGATTTGATTCGCCTTTGGGACGCCCTAGGTGGCTCATCAGGATCAATCGTCCACCACGGTCGATCACGGACTTAATTGTTGGCAGCGCCATTTGAATTCGACGGTCATCGGTGATTTTCAAGTCACCATCGAGTGGGACATTGAAATCGACTCGCATCAAGACCTTTTTCCCTGCAACATCGACGTCATTGATTGTGAGTTTTGCCATCTGAATTTCCGTAGTGATGAATGGTTTGATTGATAAGATTTCAGGGCCCAATTTACCGGCCAAAACCGACTCCAAACAGGGGCGAGGTGACTGGTTTGTTTTGCCGGTGTTTTTGCAAGCTTATTCGTCTTTGACGACTTCAACAGTGGCGAACTGACCCTTGCATTTTGAACATGGCAAATCAGGCTCACATTCGACGCATACAACGTGTCGGCAGACGGGACAGGCGTGAGCGTCTGTGATGAACATGATGGACGCGTTGCAGTCTCTGCATTGTTTGCCAACAACTTGCGGTGCAATCGATTCATTAATTCTTGTCTGGCTCTCCAGATGTGCAGTTTTAACTTGCTCTGTTCTAGCAAACCAAGCGAGCATGTATCCCATTATCAGACCGAAAATTGGGGCTAGTATTGCAATGGGTATCGAAAAATTTGGTGGTAAATGCGAATTGCCAGGGCCAGCAATTACACCGACGACGCCACCGATAAATCCACCCAATAGAATGTAGCCGGTGACCGAATTATGTGATGAAGACATAAGTAATACTCGTGAATGTGTCGACGAATTTTCGTTTAACGATCAGCCGGTAAGCATTGGCGCGAAGCACGTGTGCGGCCCGGTCACTGCCAAGCCATCGCACTGTGACCGGGGCTCATTCTGCAGCTTGTCGCATTCAGAATTTTCCAGATTCAAAAGCCCAGCTTTTCCCTTGGTCGTTGGTGATGAGCACTCGATAGAAATACTCGACGTTGGGTTTGAGGTCGTTGAGGATGAATCGGTTGGAGCCTTTGGAGACGGATTGCTGCTCGGTTTGATTTTGCCAAGTTCGATCGTTGGCGAGCATTTGTTTGCTTAAGCCCTTCTTCTCTGTCCCATGTAGGGCTCGCTGGGCGAATGTCAGGCAGTCTTGAGTGCCGTAGAACAGGATCGCAGTTGCGTTGTAGCCGGCATCGGTAAGTTTGTATTCAATCGTAGCCGAATGCTTGCCTTGGCGGCGGGCGTTGTGGGAGCCAAAAGTAACCGGCAAGGCGAATAATCGCTCGGCCAATTTAGGCTGGAGATAGGCGGGGAGCGTAGAGGTCGGCGCCTGCGCCACGATTTGCTTCACAGAAGTCGTCATTTCGACACCACCCGTTCGCATCGCAAACCAACCTTCACTAGCATCGCGAATCGAACGATTGGACGGGGCAGCCTTGCCGCCGAGATTGATTGTATCGACGGCGTGCCATTTCTCGTCCGTCCCTAGAAACCAGCCACGACGCCGGATAGATCGAATTTGGTCACCCGTCCGTTCGACGTTTGGAGGGCCAGGGATTTCGCAAAACGATCCGGCACGCAATTCGTTGGAGGACCGCTTGGAGGGCTTGCGTCCCACGGCGTAGAGAATCCACTGTTTTTTAGTCTCATCAAAAAGGTAGCCATAAAACGTATCTAAACCGTTTTCACTTTCGACCCGCAACGCCTGAATGACTGATCGCGGATGATGGCTAAACGGCTCCCAGTTGCGGATCTTGACGCCACTGCCTTCGTGCCCAAACCCGCCAAACTCTGCTTTTGAATTTCCGGTGGCTAACAAACGCGGCATCGAAGCTAGTGGGGGTGCGGTTTCGGCTTTACGGCCAGCCGCCCACATAGAAAAATTGACACCTCCGGAGGCCAAACCATCCGCGTTGAACGAAGCCCCAAAATAGCCAAATGAGGTTGTCATCGGCGAATAGCTTGAAGCCAGACTGTCGTTGACCGTTTCGAAAACCCAAAAACTCGTTTGGGCGCAAGTCCTCGACTTGAACGAAGCGTGCACGGCGGCCGGTCGCCAGCGGGCGCGAAGCAATTGGGCCTCAACGATGGCCGGTCCGCTAATTTTCATTTGATGGAATTCAGTTGCCGTCGCACGTTGGTCGCCTGCTGACGCGATCGCGATCACATACCTGCCTTTTGTCTTGATTGGAAACTTTAGCTTCCAAGGTTGTGGCTGATTGGGTTGGCCGGACTGAGCCTGAACAATCTGATGTTTTGATCCAAGACTGACTTTCCATTGCGTTCCAGCTTCACCGGATGGCACGTTCAAATGAACCTCAAGTTGGACCTCACCTGGGTTATTGATCCAAACATGCCAGCGAGCGCTTCCGCCGGGCTTGGTGTCGGCGTACTTCAAGTAGTCGAAATGGGCTGAGATGAATTCCTTGTCCGCAGTCGGGGCGTCGCGTTTGCCGTAGGCCTTGAATGAGCCCTTGTCGAAGAACCCATTGTTGGCGTCGAGGGTAAGTTTGCCATCGACTGCGGGCTGGCCGAAGTAGCTGATTGAACGACCTTCGGCGATCTGGCCACTGTCAAAAAGTCTAGGCGGCCCAGTCTGACCGTGGGAAATTGAAACGCTGACGGTCAACATAAACAGCAAGGCGAAGAATAATCGAGGCATTGGCCGGCATTTGGATTGAGGAAGAATGAACCCTGCCAATTCTAGTCACAAAGCAGGATGGTGTGTTCATTATCAGCTTCTTCACTTTGGCTGCACGCGTTCGGATTCTTGACCACTCGAACATGCCGTGAGGTTCATGAGTTTTCCAGCACTGGACTCATTGATTTGAGTTCGCCGATCGAAATATTGTACGCTTGACGACGTGCAAATGTGCCATTTGACGGGGCACGGGTGCTCGCTAGATGAAAGAATGATACACTCTGTAAAATTAAATTTTACAATCACGTTGCATGCAATACTCAATTAAAACCATTTCGCTGGGGACTGCCGTCGTCGCGAGCCTTGCCGCTTATTCTGGGAGGTTTGAGTTTCAGTGGATTGGGGCGACGGTGATCTTCGTGGCCACGGCTGCGTTTCTGGCTTGCGTGGAATACGAGAATAAATCTTCGCGAGCGTCCTACGTGTTCAATTGGGGCATCGCGCTGTTGATGATTGGCTTGGGCATTTGGCTAACGATACGCAATCCGTCCTAGCCGGGGTGTGTCTCAAGGGTGAGCGTGCCAGACGCAGGGAGCATTAGAGAGTGAAAGCAAAATCAGCGATCGACGATCAAAGGCGACGCTGAATCGGCCATATTTCGCGCGATCAATCTTGAGAAAGTTCTAGGATTCTGTTGACGGACGAAAAAATCGTTTACACTGACCGAGCCTTTTGATCCGTGTCCGTCCATGCCTTCTATTGTGGAGCGAGCGATGTTGCCAAATGACTCGACGCCCCCCGACCGCCGACAGGAGCGCCGGGCCAGCTTGCGCGACGCTGAATCGTTATTCTTGTCCCTGGTTCACAGCATTCCCGCCTGTTTCGTTCGCAAAGACGGAGAGGGTGAAATTGTTTTTGCGAACGACCAGTTTGCCAAACTGATGGGAATCAGTGCGGCGGATATGGTTGGCAAGACGATGGCGGATTTCTATCCCGAGGAGTTCGCCAATGACGCTCGGGTGGAAGACGAACGCGTGATGCAGTCGGGAGAAATTCTCGAAGACGTTTTTGAAGACACCGTCGATGGCGTGCTTCACTTTTTCGCCTCCCGTAAAGGTCCGGTTCGTGACGAGCACGACCAGGTCATCGGGATCCAAACTATCTTTTGGGATATCACCAAAGAAAGAATGGCCGAAAAGGCACTTGATGCTGAACGCGAGGAGTTGAAAGCTGCCAAGGAAGCGGCCGACGAAGCCAATCGAGCGAAAAGCGATTTTCTTGCCAACATGAGCCATGAAATTCGGACGCCGATGAACGCCATCATTGGGATGACGGATTTGCTGTTGGAAACTCAGTTAACTCAGTCGCAACGTGAATACCTTGGCATGGTTCAGGATTCCGGCGAAGCATTATTGACGTTGATCAACGATGTCTTGGATTTCTCCAAAATTGAATCGGGGAAATTCGAACTCGAGAACGTCACGTTTGATATTCGCGAAACGCTGGGCGATACCATGAAGGGACTTGGGTTCCGGGGGCACAGTAAAGGGCTGGAGCTGGCATTTCGAGTCGATGAACGGATCCCCAAATTTCTCCGAGGTGATCCGGGGCGGATTCGACAGATCATTGTCAATTTGGTGGGAAACGCGATTAAGTTTACGGAGTTCGGAGAAGTCCTGCTCGAGATCGAATGCAAAGCGCAAGACCAATCAGGAGCCAGACTGGTTTTTTCAGTCGTCGATACCGGAATTGGAATCGCTGCCGAGAATCTATCGAAAGTTTTTCAGGAGTTTGAACAGGCTGACGCTTCTACGACCAGAAAGTTTGGCGGCACGGGGCTGGGGCTTGCGATTTCATCCCGGCTCGTTCAGTTGATGAAGGGGCGAATCTGGGTCGAAAGTGAACTTGGCCAAGGCAGTAAGTTTCATTTTGAAATTCCGTTAGAAATCGACCGAGTCAAACAAGCCACTCCACGATTTGAGTCGCACGTTGACATCCATGGCGTTCGCGTTTTAATTGTGGATGACAATGCGACCAATCGCCGGATCCTCAAAGACATGCTGACGAATTGGGGGATGAACCCGACGACCGCTTCCGGCGGTGCCCTAGCGATTCAAGCGTTGCGAGACGCCAACGAGGAGCAGGATGCGTTTCAATTGCTGATCTCTGACGTCAATATGCCCGGGATGGACGGGATCATGCTGGCTCAAGCGATCATCGAACAGTCGTTGCTGAACCCTGCCAGCGTGATCATGCTGACTTCAGGTGCTCGGCCGGACGACACCAATAATCTTGAACAGATTGGCGTTAGCTTGCACTTGCTCAAGCCGGCTAAACAGTCGGAAGTGTACGATGCCGTCG
>JBLINZ010000256.1:0-9080 GCA_047639375.1 Mariniblastus sp.
CTAGTGGCTTGGATCCCAATCAATTGGTTGGCATTCGCTCGCTGATCAAAGAGCTTGGCGAAACGAAAACGGTTCTCTTGTCGACTCATATTCTTCAGGAAGTGGAGATCCTTTGCAGTCGGGTGATCTTGATTGCGGAAGGTCGCTTGGTCTGCGACGAGTCGATTGATGAGATCGGTGGGCGTGAATCATTGCAGCAGAATTTTCATCGACTGACGAAATTCGTTTCGGTCGATGAACCCGTAGTTTGATTCGTTTAGATTATTTGTACAAAATTTTGTTGGAGTTGATCGAAACATGTTTCGATGGCACGTAGTTTCTGCGGTTTTTTGGCGAAACGTCAAGCAATATTTTTCGGGGCCTTTGGGTTACCTGTTTATCGTGGTGTTTGTGACGGTGTGCGCCGTGATGGCGTTCAGCCCTCAGTTTTTTGCCGACAATCAGGCGACCTTGGATCAGCTCAGTCGGTACTTTCCGGTCTTGCTGTTGTTCTTTGTGCCTGCCGTGACGATGTCGGTTTGGGCGGATGAGAAACGCCAAGGGACTGATTCGATTCTGTTTACCTTACCGGCATCGGATTTCGATATCCTGCTGGGAAAGTACTTGTCCGTGGCGGCGGTCTATACGATTGCATTGTTGTTTTCGTTAACCCAAGTCATCGCGCTCGAAATTCTTGGCAACCCTGATTGGGGCGTGATTTGTTCGACCTATGTCGGATATTGGCTGGCCGGATTGGCTTTGCTGTCAGTGGGAATGTTCGCGTCCTCATTGACGGGCAGTGCGACGGTGGCATTCGTGTTGGGGGCAATTTTCTGCTCAGTCCCCGTCTTGATCGACTTCATGTTCAGCCAAATCGACCTGCAAGCTTGGTTCGGTATCGACTTGGAAATCAATGTAGAGCGATTCGGTTTCGCCTGGAATCTAAGCGACTTTACGCTTGGTCTGATCCCATTGGGGAACGTGGTTTACTTCCTGGGTTTGACCGTCTTGATGCTGTACTTGAACCTCATTGTGATTAGCAAGCGGCATTGGAGTCGTGGGCAACAGGTCAGCTTGGGCGGGCAGTTTTTCTTGCGAGCGGTCTCGTTGGCGGTTGTTTTGATCTCGCTGGCGTTTCTCAGCAACACGATGGTTTCCAGTCTTTGGTCTCGGGCCGATCTGACGAGCGAAAGCTTGTACTCGTTGGACAAAGCCACGTTGGCGACACTGGAAAAAGTCCGCACCAATGATCTCGAAGTTACAATTCAGGCTTTTGTCAGCAAAGACGTGCCGCGGAAATTTGTGAATGCCAAGAAGCAGTTTGTCGGTTTGCTGCGTCAGTTTGGCGAATACGGTGGGAAGAATATTAATGTTCGCTTCGTCGACGTTGAACCCAATAGTGATGAGGCGTTGGATGCCAAGCAGCAGGGAATCGTGCCACAGGATGATCGCTCGGAAGTCGCCGGTAAGATCGTAGAACAACCGGTCTATCTCGGTGCGATTATCTCCAGTTCCCTGAACGATGTTTCTTTACCATTCGTGGGGGACGACGCCGCGATCGAATATGAATTGAGCCGTGGAATTGATTCCGCGATCGATACGACCAAGGGCGTTACGCTGGGTATTTTGGACACGGACGCATTGTTCGGCGGCCCAGAAGTCGAAGGGCGTCGGTACCCGATGGCCTTCGCCAAAACGCTTGAGAGGCTGAAGAAGCAATACAAAATTAAATATATCGGTTCAGCCGAATTGGGTGAGTACGTCGAGCCCGTGGGGGCCGATACATTGGCGGAAGAAGCCGGTGAGGAAAAGAAGAAGGTCAATCAGGCGCCCGATGTATTGTTAGTGGCAGATCCCAGCAGTCTGGATGATGCCGCAATGGTAAGCTTGGTGAGCTATGTCAAAGCCGGGAACCCGACAATTTTGTTAACCGATCCCCTGCCCTTTTTCTGGGTCTCGAAATATCCGCGTAATGTGGGTGTGATCAGTGCTCCATCCCAACCGCGATTCGGCGAGCGATCGCCTTATTTTCGAACTTTTTCCACGTCGGCATTGCCAAAGTCCGACGAAGGTAGCGCACTCAAAATGATGCGTGCGATTGGTGTCGACTGGGACAAAGGCGCGGCAGCTTGGTCGGTCAATGATCCTCATCCAAGTTTCAAGCCGGCGTGGTCGCCACAATTGGGGAAACGCTGGCCTGCTGGATACGGGCCTGAGGAAAAGGCATTTGTATTTGTTCGCAATGTCGGTGAATCGTTGGCCTTCAATTCCGAAAGTTTGATGTCCCAGGGGCTCAACGAACTGCTAATGTTTTACCCTGGCTCGATCAAGAAAACGGTCGGCAGTAATCTTAATTTTCAACCCTTGGTGACGCTTGGAAAGCAGTCGGGGAAAACGCCCTGGGAACAGCTAACCAAGACGCCAATGCAAACGACGCAAAGCTTGGACCCTCGGACGCGTCGGATCACTTCGCAAACGGGGCCCGAGCAAAATCAGATTACCTTGAACGACACGGTGATCATGGAACCGGCGCCGCAGACGTTTCTGGACGAAGAGGAGCACGTGCTGGCGGCGAGAATCACCGGGAATGAGGACCAGGACTTGGACGTCGTTGTAATCGCCGATTCAGATTTTGTCTCCGACATTTATTACGAACAGCAGGAGGCGTTGGGTCAACGACTGGATAACGTGGCTTTCCTTGAAAACGCGATTGATATTTTAGTGGGTAACGATGATTTCGTCGCGTTAAGAAATCGGCGGGCAACACCGCGTACGCTGGAAAAATTGGAATCGGTGATTGAAGAGTATCGTGCCGAGAAGGCTCGGGAGCAACAAAAGGCGGAATCCAAAGTGGCGAAAGAGTTGGGCATTGAGCAAGACAAACTCGCCGAGGCCAACAAGGAAATCGTTGGCAACCAAGACCTGGGGTACTTCCAGAAGCTTCAGCAGACTCGGCAGCAGGAATCTGATGCTGAACGTCGATTTGGATTGAAGCAGAAACGTCTGGATCGCGAACTCAAGGACGAGATTGAACGGCTTGACACGGAACAAAAAAACAAGATCTCCTGGTTGGAGAATCGGGCTCGGTTCACGTCGATTTTCGCGGCTCCGTTGCCCGCGTTATTGTTGGGGGTGTTTGTGTTGTGGTTCAGGAAGCTGAACGAGGAGAAAGACATCGCGACGGAGCGTCGTGTGGGGCGTTTTTCTTAATTGTGCGGGCTGTGTAGCGTTTTCATAACTGTTGAATTGATTTGAAAAATAAGATGAGCGAATCCATAAAGACGATTGGTTTTATTTCCGCGGCGGCCTTGATGGCGTTGGCTGCCGTGGGGAGTAACTTCATGAATCGGCCTACTAACTCGTCCGAGTTCGAGTTGGTGGGGCAGCCGTTTTTTGAAGCCTTCGAGTCGGCGGCCCAAGCTCAATCGCTGGAGGTCGTCGTGGTCGATAAAGACTCGGCGAAACTTAAACGCTTTAGCGTTGAGAGCCAAAACGGAACTTGGCGAATTCCCTCGCAATACAACTATCCCGCGGAGGCCGCCGATCGGCTTGCGAGTACCGCGTCGTCCGTGATCGGAATCCAGAGAGACTCATTGGCAGGACGTCTCGTCAATGAGCATGAGCGGCTGGGAGTCGTCGATCCGCTTGGCGATCAAGTGGAAGATCCGGAATCGATTGGACAGCGACTGACGCTCAAAGACGCCGCTGGCGATGTTGTGGTGGATTACATTATCGGCAAGCAGGCTGGCGATGTGTTTGTGCCGACGGCTGAGAATCCTTACCCGCCCGAAGATGCGCCGGTGGGCGAGAAATACTATTACGTCCGACGGGCTGACGAACAGCAGACTTACAAGGTCGCGATGAGCATCGATCTCTCGACCAAGTTCACGGATTGGATTGACCCTGATTTGTTGAAAGTTAACGCGAACGAAGTGACGAAGATTTTCGTGGATAACTATACGATGATTGCGGACCGATCGACCAATTCGCTGATCAAAACCAAAGGTGAAAAAATCGATATCTCGCGAACGTCGAGTACTGAGCCTTGGGAGTTGTTGGGGTTGAACAGCGATTTTGAAGAGTTGAATAATTCCAAAGTCACGGAGATTCTTGGAATCTTGGACGAAATTGAGATTGCGGGTGTGCGACCGAAATTCAAACACCAAGATAATTTGCTTTTGACGTCTGATCTGAAATTCAATTCGGCAGCGAAATTTGAGCAAACACCAGCGCTGCAGGATGCGATCATGAAAATGAGGACCGAACTGGCTCAAAAAGGGTTCAATTTGGCGGGCACGGCTCAGGAGCTGAAGCTGGTTTCGCAAAATGGTGACCTTTACGTTGGCACCGAAAAGGGCGTGGTCTACACGTTGCATATCGGCAGTCCGTTTGAAGGCGATGAGAGTTCAATTGAGTTTGACGCGGGCGCGGCGGTAAAATCAGATGCTGATTCAGCCGACGAAGCGGCCCCGAACGATGAAGATTCCGTGACTAGCGACGCGCTAACGACGGCCAAGAATCGTTACTTGATGATTCGTGTGGAGTTTGATGAATCGCTGATCTATCCGGCTCTGGTCACACCTGTGAAACCCATTGAGCCAACAACTCCGGAAGGGTACGAGCCCGCCAAGACGCCGACGTCTCCGGTGCCAGGCGTTGCGACGACAGACGATGAAACGCCTGGTCCGCCACCGGTGGATGACCCGAATGAGCGTAGTGCTGAGTTCCTGGCTTATGACAAGGCCGTTGTGGTCTATGCTGATCAAATGATCGAGTTCGAAGTAGCCAAGACACGGTTCGAAGAGGAATCGGAAATCTTTGCAAACAAGGTTACGGCTGGAGAACTACTCGTCGATGAGCTCAATCAACGATTCAAGGATTGGTACTATGTCATTACGGGCGAGAACTTGAAAACGCTTCAGGTCAAGCGCGAAGACGTGGTAAACAAGATAGAGCCACCGGCTGAGAAACCTGCTGCCCCAGGTGCGCCGCTGGATTTTCCAAGTCTTCCTGGCGAGGGATCTGAGCCGAAAGTGCCAAGCGATTTGCAAAAAATGATGGACGATTTCAAAAAGAATCAAGTGGGAGAACCAGAGCAAGCTGGCGCGAACCCGATTCAGGAAACCGCTGAACCAGCCGAGAAGCCGAAATCAAGTGATCCTAAAACATCGGATCCTAAAACATCGGATCCTAAAACATCGGATCCTAAAACATCGGATCCGAAGGCGGAGGACGCGAAACCAAAGAAAGCTGAGGTTTCGGAGTCAGAGCCTGTTATACCGGAACCAAAAAAGCCAGACGGTAAATCGTCAGAGTCGGAATCTGATGCTGATGGGAAAACAGACAAGACTTCTCCGGCAGTCGAATCGGCCGATGATGACCAATTGGAAAAACGAGCATGCTAAGTTTGGCTTTGAGTCAGGGCTGAGCCATAAGACGCTTACTCTTACTGATCGCGGTCTCCTCAGCGAAGATTGCAGAGAGCAACTCATCACGGAGTCGAGACGCGGTAGAGCTTGGTATTTCAGGGCAACCGGGACCCCATTCACTATCGGTCCAACCGAACGTTTCGGAGAACGGATGTTCTCCGAGTTCCATTACGAGCATACCGCCTTCATGGCGACGTTGCATTCTTGCAACATATCTCTGGCAAGATGCCTCAACTCCTTCAAATATGGCGAAATTGAATTCGTTTTCGAGTGGCGAAAGAAATCTCTTGGCAGATGGGGATAAAATTTTGCAAATTCCCGGCACGCGGTCGCTTTGAAGCTAAGTTTCCGTATTCAAGTCGGCGATTGACCCCCTGATCGACTTGTCACACACCACGCTGGAACACCAATGAATTGCCAAGAAATCGCTGCCAAAATCGAACAACAAGCGCCCGAATCCGATGCCCTCGAAGTCGCCAGGATGTGTGCACTGATTTGCAGTGCCATTCCTGATTTGGAATTATTGAGGGATGACGTGAAATTCCTGGAAGTCTGGGACGAAGTCAACCTGCGGCTGCAGGCGGCATCGGATCAGCATGCTGCCGTGACCGAAGAATTGGAGGCGATGTCAGGCTCCGACCCGTTGAGTTTTTCGCCAGAACAAGTTTGGGTGCTGGTCCGTTCGATCAAAGTCCAGAACCAATTGTTGCGTCTGTACGTTGGCGACCCGTCGCTGGAGATGGGTTAATCGCTGGCCGGTAATATTCGTTCGGCGAGTCGTCAAATGGGGATGGATCGAGTCGGTATCGATTTACGACAATTCGGCAGGTGACCATGTTTTGTTCCTGTTGCGTTCCTGTTTTCAGTGTGGGTGCGTCCGTCAAGCTGGGTTTAGGCGTGTCTGTTTTTAGTAATTTTCGACGCGCACTGCCATCACGCCGACGCCTGCCGGCTAATCGTTAAACGAGTATGCCCGACGCGTCAGCGAGTTGGATGCGGGACTTTGCTCCAACGCGGTGACGGCTCGGGCTACGGTTCTTTCCCTTGGCTAGGTACGTTGGGGGAATGTCAGAGCCTTGTCGAGTGAAGTTTGAATTAGTGCAACCGTAGCGAGTGCAAAGTCAAAAAAGACAGGCTGTGTTTCCTGCTACGCGGTAAGCTGATCAACCAAGGATTGCATTGGCAACGTTGAAATAGATCAGGATTCCTAAGATGTCGACGATGCCCGCCACGAAGGGCGTGCTCATCATGGCAGGATCCCAGCCCAGTTTCTCAAACAACAACGGGAAGATGGCGCCCGTCAAGGTTCCACAAATGACGACGAGGACAAGCGTCACCGGCACGATAAAGAAAGCCTGGAAAGGGAATTCGTCCGGAACGAAAAACAGTCCAGCGACGAATCCCATGGCGGCTAGGCCCGCGCCTAGCAACATTCCCATGGCCAACTCACGCAAGACGACTCTCAACCAATCGTGCAGAGTGATGTGTCCACGGGAAAGGGCTGTAATGATTAAGGTCGCGCTTTGGCTGCCCGAGTTTCCACCGCTACTGATGACCAGTGGAATGAACAGCGCCAACCAAACCCATTTCTTGATGTCAGTTTCGAATTCCTGAATTGCGATGGCCGTCAGCAATGCGAAGAAGAACAGAATCGCCAACCAGATGCCCCGTTTCCACGTTAACGTGATCAGGGAGGTCCGAAGATACGATTCGTCCAGTGGATCGACCGCACCGATTCGGTGGGCGTCTTCGGTAGCCTCCTCCTGCACGACGTCGATGACATCATCGTGGGTGATGATCCCCAGCATTTTGTGTTGGTCGTCGACGACGGGGATCGCCAGCAAGTCCATTCGCGCGACCTTGTTGGCAACGTCTTCTTGGTCTTCAAGAGCATCCACGGTGACCAAGTCGGTTTCCATGATGTCGAAGAGTCTAGTTTCTGGATTCTTCATTCCGGTCAACAGCTGCCGGGCGGAAACGAGGCCGCGTAGATGATCTTCATCGTCGACAATGTACAGGTAGTAGATCGTCTCATACTCTTCGCTTTGTCGACCGATTTCGTCGAGGGCATCGCGAATGGATAACGACTCCGAGAGCTTCGCAATTTCAGTCGTCATGACCGCGCCGGCGGTCCCCTCAGGATATTGGCTGAGACGTTGAAAGTCGCGACGTTCTTCCAGCGGGAGTCGCTCAAGGAGCATGGCCAATCGGTTTGCTTCGAGTTCTCGAAGCAAATCGACACGGTCGTCCGGCGGAAGTTCCGCGACCATCTCGGCGACTTGATTCAAGGGTTGCGTCTCAAGGATCTCAAGCTGCTTATCTTTTTCAAAATACGTAAAAATATCTACACAAAGCTCGACGTCGCTATGTTGCAGGACTTGCCAAGCGTCCTCGCTGGAGAGTCCTGCCATGAATTCCGCTGCCCGGGTCGGATGGATGGCCTGACAAAAATCCCGCAAGCCTTCGGCGTTGTCGGCTTCGAGCATTTCACGAAGTTCAGGCAGGAAAAGAGTATTGAGCATGGCAGTCGAACTATGGCGTAAACCGGTATCTGGCCTGGTCGGTGTCGCAAAACACGTTAACGGGGTTGGTCCGGTGGATGGGTCGAGAGTTGAAATCGATGGTGAATCGAACATCTTGACGACGCTCGTAACCATGAGGTTATTCTAAGTTGAATTCGGCTCGACCACGAGTGGCTCTGGATGAGCTATTTCGTTTCGATGATCTTGTCGAGTTCGTGCTTTAGTTTGGGTAAAATTTCGTCGTAGGGAAATGCGCCGAGTGCCTCGGTGCCTTTTTTGAGGTTGACGACTTTGGGGCCACACCAAAGCCCCAGATCTGCGTCGTCGGTTTCGCCTGGGCCGTTGACCCGGCAGCCCATGACAGCGATTGTGATTGCGTGTTCTTTGGCGTATTCCGTCATTTGTTTGACCTGTTCCGCAAGTTCGATGAAGGCTTCGTTCTCGACCCGAGAACAGCTTGGGCAAGAAATGATGTTCAGCGTGTCGGTGTTGAACTCGACGACGCTTCGGACACGCCCCGCGTAGATATCAGAAACGATCCCCTTGCCCGCTTCGATTTCCTCGCCTTTGCGGGCGTTGGAAACCGTTAGTGAAACGCGGACCGTGTCGCCGATGCCTTTTCCAATCAACTGTTCGAAGGCTATTCGGGTTTTGATCACGCCATCAGGTGGCATGCCTGCTTCGGTGACCCCGAGATGAAGCGGGACGTCCGGGCGGGCGGCGGCAAATCGTTGATTAACCTCAACGACTTTGGAGGGATCAGAGTCTTTGAGGGACACACAGAATCGGTGAAAGTTCAGGGAATCAAGATAATCGCAATGCTCCAACGCACTTTCGAGCATTGGCGTGATTGAATCGCGGGCGTCGTACTTCTCTTTTTTGGCCGGGTCCATTGATCCGCAGTTCACACCCACTCGCATCGCACAATCATTGTCGGCCGCGATGCCCGCCAGATATCTGACTTTTTCTTGCCAAGGCTTTTCAGTTTCGTGATGGTAAAGGTGTCCCGGGTTGTAGCGGATCTTGTCGACATGCGGAGCGACGATCTCAGCAAGTCGGTAATTCTCCTGCAGGTCAACGGAGAGGTTAGCGGTCGTTTGGTTGCGGATTTCTGCTAACGCGGCGGCGTCTTTTTTACTGTCGACCGCAA
>JBLINZ010000257.1:0-9078 GCA_047639375.1 Mariniblastus sp.
CTCGATCCCCAAACTCAATCGCGTGATCCCCAGTTCCTTGAGTGTTTTGATCTTGCTCTCCTGAAGCGTCCCCGGCTCACATTCGAATGTGACCTCCTCAGCTTGATCCCAATTGATATTGGCACGCAAGCGGTCGACAAGTGATGTCAACTGACGTGAACTGAGGAACGAGGGAGTTCCGCCACCGAAGTAAACGAATCGAAACGGGCGGTCGCCCATGACCGGCAGTTTGCTGACCAATTCGATTTCGTGACACAACGCCGCCACGTATTTTTCGATTTCTTTGGCGTTTTGGTCGGTGAAGACTTTGAAGTAGCAGAACTTGCAACGCTTGCGACAGAACGGAATGTGCAAGTACAAACCCAACGGGGTGTCAGGGACGGGCGGCAGCGCCATGGCCTTGGTCACTTCGTCGAGCTGATCATTTTTCCACTGAGAAAACGGTGGGTAGTTCGAGATGAAGTAGCTGCCTACTTCAGTTTTGGTTGATTCAGTCGCCATGGGTCTCAAGTTTCTGTGGGGGTGATTCAAATCGAAGCGTTACGTCCGCTGACCAGAGGCAGAAAACCTCGGTCAGCCTCACGAAAACTAACGTTTTACTTGGATTCTTTCTTACCTAGACAATAGACCACGCCCCGATCCGTCGCAACAACAAGCCGCCCAAATGCTGCTGCGGGGGAGCTCAGAAACCCTCCATTGAACTGTTTTTTCCAGACGGTTTCGCCATCTTTCAAATTGAGCCGATAAAAACGCCCGTCCGTTGAGCCGACAAAGACATGCTCTCCGACAATGATCGGCGACGCGTCAATTTTCGCCTTTAGCGTTACCGCCCAATTCTGCTGGCCGGTTTCCGGATGGACAGAATAAACTTGACGATTCCTCGCCCCAAAAACTACGTGCGATTTGTTAACAGCGGCACAACCACGGACCGACGCTTGGCCCGTCTCACCCGAAAACGTCCACGTTGTTTTAGCTTGCCTCCAATCCACAGCGATGAATTCCGACTGCTCTGAACCGAAGAAAACCCGATCGCCCATCGCGGCCGGCGTCGACTGTGTCGGAGATTTGATATCGGCACTTCCAATCTCTTTGCCGTCCTTGAGATCGATGATGTGGAGGAAACCGTCGCAGCCGGCTACAAAAGCTCGGTCGCCGGCGATCGTAGCAGAACAACGAATCTGGTCCGGCGTTTCGACTTCCCAAATCGGTTTCCCAGTTTTCGGATCAAGCAAGTAGAGCTTCGCGTCTTGAGATCCGAACAACACATTGCCGTTGTAAAAATTTGCACTCGAACTGATCTCGCCCATCGTTTCCATTTTCCATAATTGCTGACCCTGGTCGTCGAAGCAATAAAAGAAGCCATCGATGTCGCCGATGAAAATTCGCCCATCGCGATAGGCCGGCGAAGCAGAAAAGCCAAGTGGCGTTTTCGTTCCCCAATTCTTCTTGCCCGTCTCGAAATCCAACGAAAACAAGGTCCCATCCATGTCGCCAATGTAGACCGTCTTGCGCTTCGTCTTGGGATCAACCACGATCAGAGGCGTGCCTTCAAACCCACCCTCGGGAATCTCAAATTCCCAGAGGACTTCCAAGTCAGCTGGTAATTTGGTGTTGGCGACTCCCGTCGATTCCGAATTCCCCCGAAACACCGGCCACCCCACCGATTCCGTCCCGTTCTCAACTTCGACGTTTGATTTCAAATCCGTCGAGGCGGACTCGTCCACCTTCGATTGCTCCCCAATGGTTTGGGCGGTCAGCATTTGAGCGGTCAGAAGCGTGCTCACTACAATCGCCGCCGTAGCGCCGAGGAAGAGACATCTATGTTTGATCGTTGCGTTCATCGTTGTTCCTATTGCGACTACGGAGAACCGTGATTCAAGGCCTCAAGACGGGTGCGGCAAATCGAATTTTCCGAATCAGCCAGACGCAGCGATATTTGTCCTCCAAAGTGGGTCCGACAATCCGCCTCACCTATTCTAGCTCAATTTCGCGACCGATTTCAGTGTCACAGCCCACCGGACCTACGGCAAAAAGTACCGCGTGACCCAAGTCCCAGCCACCGCCGCAGACCCCACGAGACACGTGCCCCAAATTGTGTCAACGATCGCAAGCTTCATCGTGTACCCCTTGAGCGTTGCAAGGTTGGTAAAATCGTACGTCGCGTAGGTGAAGAACCCGAATAACGCGCCATAAATCAAGGCCGTTCGAAGCGTCCCCGAATTCAAGCTGGGAGCGACAGCAAAGATCACGATCCCCGCCACGTAAAACACATAGAAAAAGAGCGCGACTGGTATATTGAACTTATCCAGCAACAGCGGCCCGATTTCATTTCGATAAAACGACTTGGCGACCGTTCCCAGCCAAATAAAGTCGATCGCAAAAAAGACCACCATCGTGGCGAAGTAGGCTAGTAGATATCGTCCCATGTTCTCTCCATGATCCTTCACGATCGAAGTTATCAATCGCTGCCTGTAAAGGAAACGATCAAGAAAAATCAAAACGCGTTTTGGTAAATTCCAAGTAACAACGGCTGATCCAGTTCTCGCGGGTTAAACGTCCCCGTCCATTGCTGCGTGGCAGCTTCGGCCAGCCCCGGAAGCTCGTCTCGCGTCACGCCACAATGCTCCAGCCGAACTTCGAGCCCCGCCGCTTGATTGAGTTGCGTGAGAAAATCAGCCAACCCCTCAGCACCGCTTTCCGCCGCCGGCAGGCCTGGAAGATCCTCGGTTGACGACAATAATTCCTGGTACCAATGATTGAATCGTTTCCCGTTGAATTTCACAACATGGGGCAACATCAACCCCACGGCTTGGCCATGAGCCGTTTCGTGGGCCGCGGTCACGGGATTCGCCAACGCATGACTCGCTCCCAGCATAGAATTCTCAATCGCAATTCCAGCATAGGCCGCCCCCAACTGCATGGCAGCGCGAGCCTCGATATCACTGGGGTCTGCCAACACACGGTGAAAATTCCCCGCCAACAGACGCCAAGCTTCCCGTGAATACAGCAATGAGATCGGATTTCGACGCTTGGTGACAAACGTCTCAACCGCGTGAGAAACGGCATCGATCCCAGTCAACGCCGTGACCCGCTCAGGCTGAGTCAGCGTCAATTCGGGATCAAGAATCGCAAGTCTGCAACTGGCTTTCTTGTCGCCGCAAGCCATTTTTACATGCGTCGTAGCATCGGATATCAAAGCGAATGACTGCATCTCGCTGCCAGTTCCCGACGTCGTGGGGACTGCGATCATGGGCAACATCGGTTTCAACGCCCGACCGACACCATGATAGTCATGCATCGTTCCGCCGTTGGAGTACACGAAATTGATTCCCTTGGCACAATCCATGGAGCTTCCACCGCCTAAACCGATCAACAATTCCGGCTCGTGACGATTGGCAAATTCCAATCCCGCCGCAATGTCGTCCGTCGTTGGATTCTCATGGGCTCCATCAAACACATGCGTCTCAATGTTAGCTTTCGCCAACGCCTCCAATCCACGCTCGACGTGTCCCGCTTGAATGATCCCCGGATCAGTCACCAACAAAGCCCGACGCGTTCCTAGCTCACCTGCCAGTTCCCCCAGCCTTCCGATCGAACCAGCGCCACGAACCATTCGGGTTCGAAGGTTGAAATCAAATTCTTGCATGGCGGAACCGGAGGGGAAACAAAGGTGAATTGGATTCTAGATCAGGAAACAACGGCGACGTCAATCTTGCAATCTTGAGTAGTGAACCACTCGACATGCCGACCACTCAACTACCCGCAGTTGCGGCCACTCAAGTAGTCCGCCTGACGGCCTTAACCTACCAGGGCAGCGACTTTTGCCTCGGACATCTGATACGCTCGCGACCGGAAGAGGAACTCGATCAAGTTCCCTTCATGCGGTTGAAGCCAGTTCAAGCGATTGGTTGGGGTTGGACCGATGTTCAAACGGTCAATTGAAGTCGCATCAGTCAACTGATCGATCCATGCTTGATCTTCTGTGATCGCGGTTCCGACCAAGGAATACCCAGATGAACTGATCATTTTGTCTTGGGGGCACTCGACCACGGTCACGAATGGGAACATGAATTCCTTGCTCGCAATGTCCCGCTCGGGACTATCAGCGTGGGCGACGATCGGACGAATGTAAGAACAACGCTCGCGCTCGACCAATCGATCACCATAGGGAGCCGTCATATCGGTCACGCCATCAGCCTTGAGATCTTGCTCAACCATCCCCATGATCGCTTTCCCGACGCCTTCTGTGGTGAACGCGGCCAAACCTGAATCAGGATGCTCGGGTGGCAACGCTTCGATCGGCCCGATTCGCTCTGCGATCGCCGCGGCGATTTCTTTCGTATGCCGAGACGCGAAAATCCCTGAGCAGTTGATACAACTACGTCCGCCGTTGATGTAGACCGATTCAACCATCAAGTCCAAATACTTTTCCCAATCATCGACGCAATCGTCACCGAGGAAGATTTTTGAGAACCCAGGACCGTGAACCTGGACCTTGGGATTGCCGGAATACTGGTCAATCGTTTTCTGCGAGCCAAAAATCATGCTCCGCGAGCAACTGGTCATCAACGCGCCGCCAACATCATGCCCGCCGGGGTAAAGCGACATGACTTCCGGTGGAATTCCAGCCTTGGTAAATGCGGACGCAACTCGGTAGGCCGTCCAAGGCTCCGACGAGCCTGGCTTGAGCACCAACCCCATTTGCAACGCGATCACGGGCAGCCACAGCGTGTGAACGCCCGGCGAATTGGATGGCAAGACAGCGCCCAACACAGGCGTCTGAGCTTGATAACTCACGACGACCCCACGCGTCTCCATGCCGTAACCACGGCTAAGAATTTCGAGGTCCAAGCCACGTGTTAAACAATCGAGAATTTCCGTCATGTTTCGCATCACGAAACAGTTCTTCTGCATGTTCGAGCGACACATGTGCTCAGGTAAACCGGTCGAGGCCGATTGATGCCTCACGAACTCATCCGGTGTTTGAGTACCGTCACCAATGTTGAGCGACTCGTTTTCGAACAAGTCCGCCGCGGCGGCAATTTTCGAAATTAATTCCGCACTCGAAAACTGACGCAGCAGGTTGCGCGCATTGGAAGCTTTCCGCATGTCGCGAGTCACCATCCCGCCATTGGCAGAATGGACCTTGGCAATTGGCTCGCCAGTATTGAAATGCACAACGTCCGTGGTCTCGAGCGACTCGTACGGCTTGCCCCAACGGATGACAGGTATCTCTAACACGGATTCAAACTCCTAGAATTGATCGGATCGAACTTCGCAATTTGGCTCGCAACTGCGACTTGAAATGAACTCTGGCATGATCAGCGGAAGCAGTAACCGGCCGTCAACACCTGATCATTTCGCAACATCTGCGATGGACTCACACATCTGGCGATCGATTGGGCCCGACGTGTAAAACGATCCGGGCCTCCATCGACGTCTTGAACTAGTAAACGCCAACCGTGGTGGAAGCGGCGATTTCATGGAACGGACGAACGCCACTCACACCATCCCAAGGGAAAGTCTCAAATGGCATCTCACGTTCGCCTTCGTCTCGCTCAAGGAAACCAGGAACAAAGAACTCAGGCGTGAGCGTTGTCAATTTCACACGGCCCGTGTCGCCGAACCCGACGACTGAGTTATGGTCATCAAAGCTAACGACCTCAGTAACTGCACGCGGCTGTGGTGCATAGTAAGAAATCTTGTACCTCTCGGCTGCGGTCACTGGCTTGCTACAAGCCAATCCCATGAGCGTGTTGCCGTACGTGGGAGTCATGTAGATGCCGCTTTCTTCTGGCGGTCCACCAAACAATTCCTCGACGCAATATCGTGTCCATTGTGGAGTGAACTCGGTGCCGCCCGAAAAGATCCCGGTGATCCCCGTTTCGGCAATCGTGGTCCCACGTTCTTCCAGCCCCAAACACAACGACTCAATTAGCTTCGGCGTCCCAAACATGCACTTGATGTTGTGATTGGCAGTAAGAATTGTGATGGCTTGATCGATACAATGCTTTTTGTATTCCTCAAGATGATCCATCCAGCCCTTTTTGATGAGCTTGACAACCCAGCGTGGATCGAGGTCGATGCAGAAACTAATTCCGCCACGGACTTGAGCCAAATGCTCCACCGCCAACCGCAAGCGACGCGGGCCCGATGGACCCAAATTCAGCCAGTTGCCGCCACGGGGGAAATACTGATCAGGCAAAGTCTCTGAGAAGACTTCGTAATCGGTGCGGAAATCGTCAACCACCAAACGGCTCTTGGGAACGCCCGTCGTACCGCCCGTTTCAAAAACATAGGTCGGTCGGTCCGCGTGATCTTTCATCCGCCAGCGCTCGACAGGACCGCCTCGAAGCCAGTCGTCTTCGAACGATGGAAACTTTTTCAAGTCGTCATAAACCTTGACTTCCGTCAGCGGGTCAAATCCCAATTCGGCTTTTTTACCGAGCCAAAACGGACAACCTGTTGATTCGTGAAAATGTCGTTGGACGATATTGTAAGTGTGCTCGTCGAGCTTCTCGCGGGCTTGCTTGACCGCAGAATCTAAATCAATTTGAATCGATGACATGTGTTCTCTAGCGTAAGATCTACCGAAGTTTCAGCCCAATATCAGAATGGTTTAACCGCCCTAGGTCAATCGTTGTAACTCGATCAAGCCTGCGGCCGGGGAGCAAAACGAACTTCTTTCACAGCAAATGTGACTTTGTTCACGGCCGAGCCCAAGCTCCTACCCTGCAAAACGCCCACGTAAAGAGGTCCTGGCTTGCCGGGACCCGACGCGCCAGCTGCCATCTGCGATCCTTTCAGGATCGATGGTCGCCTTTCGCTCCGTCGAAAGACAATCAAACGACGTTGTTTCTCGCCGTTAAAAATTACTTGACTGATGGTGACCGATCAGACCTGCAACTCGATTGACCCCAACCGCACTTGTTTGCCATCCCGGGGTGCGAACATACCCAAGGGTTCAAGCCAAAATGATTATCATCAAAGCAAAAACGCACACAAATTTATTGACTTGCACTGCTTGATGCAAAATCCTATCACGCGTCGGGCTACCGTTTTCGCCCTTTGCTCACTAAATCAACAAGCCCCCCAGCGTGGACGAGAGCGAGGCAGGCTTCCATGCTCGTTCATTCGGGCCATTACGCTTGGCTACTTTAGACAAGTGTTGACCGAATTTACGAGGAGGGAGCGTCGGGGCACGTTGCACTCATCGTAACGACTCGCTCGGGCAAAAGATCCCAAGCTACAGCCCTCAGTTTTGCTCCGGATCGTTGCCGTCGAGCTTCAGCTGATTATGCAAATAATTTGCCCGTTCGATGTTCCGTTGATCCGTATCCAATTCCGTCTGACGGATTTTCTGAAGGTGGGCAGGCTGGGTTCGAATGAACAATTGATTGACTTCGGGGATCTCCAAATCTCCAATCAAGCCAAGATTGATTCCCATCCGCACGCGCGAGAGAAGATACATCGTTTCTTCGCTGCTTATTTGCTGAGCGTTTTGCAACGTCCCATAAGCTCGTGAGACCTGATCAAACAAATCGTTTTGCTTTTCGTTGATCAAAAAATCTCGGGCTTTGCGCTCATAATCGATCACTACCGGAATCACTTCGGCAACTTGCGCAACCAAATCCGCCTCTGTTTTTCCCAATGTGATCTGATTGCTGACCTGATAAAAGTCGCCCATCGCTTGGGTTCCTTCACCGTACAATCCGCGCACGACCAAATTGATTTTCTGCAAACTGCGAAACACCTTTTCGATTTGCTTGGTGATCACTAACGCGGGCAGATGAACCAAAACGCTCACACGCATTCCAGTCCCCACGTTAGTCGGGCAAGCCGTGAGGTAACCCAGCTTGGGGTGAAACGCATACGTCAGACGACTTTCGATGCGGTCGTCCAACAGATTGATCTGCTCCCAAGCGTTCTCCAGATCGAGACCGCTTTTCATCACTTGAATCCGAAGGTGATCCTCCTCATTGACCATCAAACTCAACCGCTCTTGCTGATCAATCGCAACCGCTCGGGCTCCATCGGAATTCGCATGCTCTCGGCTGATTAACTGCCGTTCGACTAGAAATTGTCGATCCAACGATTCCAAGTCAGCGACATTGATAAACGTTAGATCGCTTAACCGTTCGTCATCACTAAGTCGCTCGCGGACCGTCGACTCGATATTGGCTCGATCGATATCCGTACAACGCCGAATGAATGGATAGTCAGCCAAGTTCCTCGCCAGTCGGATTCGACTGCTCATCACGATGTCGGATTCCGGCCCGGAGCCACGAAGCCATTCACCACAGCGGCCTGCCATTTCATCGAGGGTCATTGTGAGTCTCCCTCATTGAACCATTCTGAATTCGACGGATCATCTTCTTCAAGCGACTCGTCTGCTGCCTCGCCATCCAACTCAGCTCCTTGTTTCATCTCGGCCGAATCGACCGCATCAACAATCGATGGACGATCACTCGATTGGGCGCCCAATTCCAGTTCTGCAATTTGAGCTTGCAGATCTGAAGCCGCACGATAGTTCTCGTCCGCAACGGCACCCGCAAGATCCTGTCGTAATTGAACCATCGCAAACAAACGATGCACGCGGCAGGCATCGTGCTGATCAAGCAATCCCACACTGATCCCCATTCGGACCTTGGAAATCAAACTCAAAATCTGCTCGTGACTTTGCTCGCTATCGTCTTCTAAATCCCAACGACACAATTGCTCCAACGCCGTGGCAACGTCCCGGCGGACACCTTCGCGGTTTTCATCGAGCAAAAACTCCCGGGCTTGTCGCTCGAATCGAACCAGCTCAGGTATCACACTCGTCACCTGTTCGATTAACTCCGACTCGTCGACACCCAACGTCGCTTGATTGCTAATCCGAAAGAAATCACCGATCGCGGCCTCACCATAAACACCTCGTGCCACCACATTGATCCGCTGGAGGCTTCGAAAAACCTTGTCCGCTTGCCCTGTCAAAACCAAGGCAGGCAAATGAACCAGCACGCTGACCCGCATCCCCGTTCCTACGTTAGCCGGACAAGCCGTCAAATAACCCCATCGAGGGCTGAACGCGTAATT
>JBLINZ010000258.1:0-9077 GCA_047639375.1 Mariniblastus sp.
GAAATTTGCTTAAACGCTATTAAAAGAAGATCTAAGCGGATTTGCGACCGTTGTGACGGAGTCGCAGCTCTTCGCTATCGATCACATGCAGGTGCCCATCACCCGCCAGATTGGCTTTGACACGCTTGCCGACGCTTTTCCGCATCGCTTGGTGGTAGCCAATAGAAGCTGCGAACAAGGTCAGTAAATCGATAAATTTAGAGTCCGCCGACAATTCATGGTCAGACAGATTAACGTAGCTATCGGAACCAAACCCAAACATGCGTCCGTCGATCAAGCCAATCGTTTTGCCTTCAATTTGGACTTCGAAATCCGCCCCCATCGCGAACCATCGCCGCTTAAGCAAAACGTGGTACATGGACTGTTGATAGAGATAGCAGAACGAAAATATTGCTGGCATCTGGTATGTACGATGATTCTGCTGGAGCGTGGTAACAAAATCGAAGCCGGGCAGCATCACCGCCAACGTCAACATACTGCGGTTGCTACCCAGTGAATTGTGGATCTCGGTAGTGGTCATTTCTTCGATGGTGCCAGCCCAATTGACACGTTTGCCGGTCGTTTTGAATAGCTTAAGCACCAACCGTCGCCGCTCGATATCGTCCGATTCCAATTGCATCACTTGGTCATCGCCGAGTTGCTTTTCGAGGGCGCTGGTTTGCTTCGCGTCCAAACGACCATGCCGTTTGATTTCTCGCCGCAACTCCTCTTTGCGCTTCTCTTGCAGTACTTCGAGGGTGCGAGCCATTTCGACCGCATCAGGCTTCCAGACATCCGTTCGAATCCCAACTAGGTAGTTATTCTCCCATTTGCCAGTGCCCGCCGGCCTTTCCTTGACGGTGCCAACCGAATTCATGTTTTTCGTGAAATGCTGTGTATCTGCGGATTTCAAGAGCTGAAGAAACTCGACATTGCTGGGATGAATCCCTGGCACGGCCCACATATCAACATATCGACGGCAAATTTTTGGCTTACGTTTGGCCATATTTCAATTTGTTGATGACATAGATTCAGAAAGAAACCCTGCTGGCTCCTTTCCAGTAAGTTGTCGAAGCCAAAAACTTAGGCTGTTCGCACCAGCTGTTTTGATGATAGCGCGGCGAAAGCTGCGTTAAGAGAGGCAAATCAAGGTGCCAAATCAGAAAAACATGCTTAACAACAATGTTTGTTAGAGAAATTGCGATGGCCAGCCAACCGCAGTTTTGGCGACCAGCAACGGACTACGTCCTACGTACTGCCTCGACACGCCCAATTTCAGGCCCATTTTTTGGATTGAACATCGGACTTGAGCCGCCAAACTCAGACTAATAAGCATTTTGTCTCGACAAACGCCGGATCAAGTTTGGTTTCAGCCCCACTTTGCTGCCCATCTCAAATCCCCCCAACCACGACTCCAGCCGGGCGAGCGGACGCCGTAATACAACTTCACAAATGGAAGCCAGTTTTCTAGCCCCAGCGCCAAAACAATGACTCGCTAGAATCCTAAAAACGTTCGATTCAAAGAGTTATTTATTTTATCAACGCCGGTTTATCGACCAACCAAACAACATTACCGGAGGATAAAGGAAACTATTCCACCTCTTTTTAATTTTTCGAAATCTGCCGAATGCAAGCTAAAACACGGAACAAACGGTCACTTTTTCAGCATCTGAGAGATTGTTCGCATGAATTCAAAATATTTTAACAATTTAATGCTTTCATGTGCAAAAGATTCCCATATAATCCATTCAGACCAGTTTTAAAAAACGATACCTGTTAGATTTACCTGTTTTTATTTTTTTAGGAGTTTTCTATGCGGAAACGAAGCGGAAAGTCGGGCTTCACACTTGTTGAATTGCTCGTCGTGATTGCCATTATTGGTATTTTGATCGGAATGTTGCTTCCAGCTGTTCAGCAGGTGCGTGAAGCAGCCCGTCGTATTGCCTGTGCGAACAAAGTTCGCCAGCAAGTTTTGGCCTGCCACAACTACGAGAGTACATACAAGCGGTTCCCACCGGCTCACGTACTTGGTTACAGTTGGTGGGGCTTTGGTAGCAATGGTTTGATTGATCCACCACCACAGGGACACGGACCAAACACTTCGTACCCCAACGGCGGTGCGTTCTGGAGTTGGATGATGAAGATTGCTCCATTCATCGAAATGGGCAACCTTTACAACATCACGAACTTTGACGCTCATCCTCGTTGCTGGCCTTGGTGGCAAGAAGCTGCGAACGGCACGAAAATCATGTCGGAAGCCAACAACATCTTTGTTTGTCCTTCTGACGCACGTAGTGGCGAAAAGTGGACTAGTGGCGGAACTTACTCAGACGGCGAGCCTATTGCTGCCGCGATCACTTCTTACCTTGCCGTTAGTGGAACAGACAGTTTCAAGCTAACTGGTGGCCAGAACGGTATGATCTACGCTAACTCTGCAGTTACTTTCGGCAAAATCACTGACGGTTCTTCGAACACAGTGATGGTCGGCGAGCGAACACCTGCGATCAACCTGCTTTACGGTTGGCAGTGGGCTGGTGCTGGCGATGGTGGACTTGGAGACGGCGACGTTGTTCTTGGTGTTCACGAGCGTATCGGAACTAACTTTGGTGGAAGCAACACAGTTGGTCTTCCAACTGACTTCTACCGACCTGGTAGCCAAGACGATCCTGGTAACCTTCACCGTTATCACTTCTGGAGTAGCCATCCTGGTGGAGCCTCTTGGGGAATGGCTGACGGTAGCGTTCAGTTCTTGACCTATGCGGTCGACAACCCTAACAACTTCAGCACCGGTTACGAAGAGTCAATTCTTGGTAAGCTTGCTACTCGAAATGGTGGCGAAGTCACTCCCGAGTATTAATCAATGCTGATTTGACGTATAATTAAAATTGCCTTGCCAAGTTCGCTTGGCAAGGCTTTTTTGTATTACCCAGTCCCAGAAATACCGACTCACTTGTTCGTAGCTTGTGACGGTTGATCTAAACTTCCATTTGAGCTAAGCCATGAAAAAAGTTTGCTTTAGTTTGTTTGCCGCTGCGTTTTTACTCTGTGCCGTTTCTGTTATTGCGGGTTGTGGCAAGGCCGATCCTGTGATTCCTGCAGAACAAATTCCCGACGTACCACCAAGTACACGTGGTCAAGATGGTAACTTCATGCCGGGCACCCCAGGTGCGACGAAGAAGTAGACTTCTTACATTTGTGAAGTACGATCGGTTCAACCGGCTGCTTCCAATGAAGACTAAAACGGTAAGCCCCCAAGCTTGCCGTTTTTTTATGTATATTTAGCGACGTTTGGTCGCGATTCAATTCTTAAACTAATAGCCATGGCCATAGAATCCTCTCATTCGCATAACATCGCGGATACGCTTAACCTTCCACACCGTCAAGTTCATGCGGCCGTTAAGCTTTTGAACGAAGGCAATACGCTTCCATTTATCGCAAGATACCGGAAAGAAGCGACTGGTGGACTCAACGAGATTGACCTACGAAAAATTGAAGATGCACTAGAATACGCGTCTAGCCTTCACTCCCGTAAGAAAACGATCCTCAAGACCCTGCTCGAACAGGGCACGTTGACGGATGAACTGCGTCGACAAATTGAGAGCTGCAGCGACCTGCGTGTCCTGGAGGCAATCTACTTGCCTTTCAAGCCCAAACGTCGTACACGTGCGGCCACAGCTCGGGAAAAAGGCCTTCAGCCCTTGGCAGACATCCTCATCTCGCAGGTCTCGCTCGGAAAACCTCGCAACTCCATTCTAGCTGGCTTTGTCAGTTCGAAAAACGATATACCCGATGCCAACGCAGCACTCTCAGGCGCTTTGGACATTGTCGCCGAACAGTGGTCCGAGGATGCAGAGACGCGAAACTGGCTTTTCGCACAGGCGACAAAATATGGCAAACTGAATTCCAAAGTTAAACGAGGGAAAAAAAACGCAGAAGGTGCCGAAAAATTTGAACAGTACTTTGAAAGACAAGAATCGGTATCTCGCATGCCCGGACACCGAGTCTTGGCGATGCTTCGCGGAGCCGCGGAAGGCATCCTGAACATTGGCTTGGAAATCGAAGGCACAAGAGAGCTTTCGGAATTGAAACGTCGCCTGGTGCACAACCGAGAATTTGAATTCCACCGAGATCTCCAAGGCTGCGTGGAAGATTGCTACGAACGCCTACTACTGCCTGCGACTGAATCAGCGGTCGTCGCTCAACTGAAAGAATCAGCGGACGAAGACGCCATTGGAGTCTTTGGAAAGAACCTTCATGAACTGCTGATGGCCGCACCGGCTGGGCCTCAGGTAACGCTGGGAATCGACCCTGGGTTTCGCACGGGTTGTAAGGTCGCGGTTGTCGACGGAACAGGGAAATTCTTGGCGAATGTCACGATCTTCCCAACGGCCCCGAAAAAAGATACTCGCGGTGCGGGAGAGACATTGCTCAAACTAATCAAGCAGTACGGCGTTGAGTTGATTGCGATTGGCAACGGGACGGCTTCCCGTGAGACCCATGCCTTTGTCAAGGAACTCTTCAAGCAAGAAAAACTGGACATCACAACTGCGATCGTCAGCGAGTCGGGCGCGTCAATTTATTCAGCCAGTGTATTGGCGATTCAAGAATTCCCCGATTTGGACATCACGACCCGCGGTGCCATTAGCATCGCTCGACGCCTGCAGGATCCATTGGCCGAGCTCGTTAAGTCAGACCCCAAAACCATTGGCGTGGGCCAATACCAACACGACGTCAATCAACCCAAACTTCGCAAATGCCTCGACCGGATCGTGGAAAGTTGCGTCAACTATGTCGGCGTGGACCTCAACATGGCAAGTGCCCCGTTGCTTTCCTATGTTGCCGGAATTGGACCGAAACTGGCACAAAACATCATTGAATTTCGTAACACCCACGGTCGTTTTCAAAATCGAAAGCAGCTTAAGTCGGTCGCCAAACTTGGGAATAAAGCATTTGAACAAGCCGCTGGTTTCCTTCGAATCCGTGACGGTGATCAACCCCTAGATGACTCAGCAGTTCACCCAGAAAGCTACCTGCTCGTGTCCAAGATGGCGCAGCATCTCAAGTCCGACCTTGCATCGCTGGTAGGCAACTCATCACTGGCCCAAACAATTGATCCCGCTCAGTTTGCAAACGATCGGTTCGGAGTTCCCACCATCAACGACATCATTGCGGAAATTTGCAAACCGGGACGTGACCCGCGATGTAAATTTAAAGCGGTCAAATTCAATGACGCTGTCAATCAGATCAGCGATCTTAAACCTAACATGGTCCTCGAAGGCGTTGTGACGAACGTCACCCAGTTCGGAGCATTCGTTGACCTTGGAGTCCATCAAGACGCACTTTTGCATATCTCTCAAATGTCAAATGAGTTCGTCTCTGACCCCAACGAGCTTGCGACGGTAGGAGATGTGCTAAAAGTCAAGGTCCTCGAGGTCGATAGCGCCAGAAAACGAATCTCGATAACCCGGAAGTTCTAAGGCGGCATCGAGCGTTTAAACTGCGATTTCACGTTGTTTTAAGTCAATGAGTTTTAGGTTGCGAGCCCCGCCTCGCGGTCAATTTGAACTGATCATCCTATTTGGAATAACTCCATTAATTCGAAGCGTTTGGAATCTTACAAATTGAATTTAGATTCTTGGCCTTTCCCCGCGCGTTGACGTTCGAATCAAACGCTCCCGGTCAACTCCGCGACTACAATGGGGATTTAGTATCCATGTCAGGCTTCTACAGGAACTTCCATGACCCGTTTCGCTTCCCTCACGATGATGCTCTTGGCGATGTTCGTCACGACACAAGTAGTTGCATCGCAGAAGACAAACAAGAATTCGTCAGCTCAGGAAAAGGCATCCAAAACCAAGGGAGCATCGACTGAGCTCGAGCTCAAGGAGCTATTTCCCGAGAAAAGCATGTTTGGCCCCTCGGCTCGCAATCCCGAATTCTCTAACGATGGTCGATTCGCCGCCTACCTTTACCGCTCATACGATCACCGTCGCCATGGCATGGATCTTTGGATCTACGACTTCAAGACAAGCAAGCAAACCCAGATCACCAACGTCGCGATGATGTCGGAATTCCAACGCTCTGCTCGCAAGGTCAAAGAAGACCGCATCGCGAAACACAAAAAAGCGTTGCAGGAAAAAGAAGCAGACAAGAAAAAACTGGAAGCCAAAAAGGCCGGCAAGACGAAGTCTTCATCGGACGATGATAATCAAGAAAAGGAAGCCAAATCAACTTCCGCTAAGCCTAAAAAGAAAACGAAACAACAGCTGGAAAAAGAGCGTCAAGAAGAATTTAAAATTGTGATTTCTGTTTCTGAAAAAGACGCCGACGCTGAAAAATCACCCCGCTATTCTGGCGTTTCATCCTTCCAATGGCACCCGACCAAAAACTCGCTTTTGATTAGTTCGGAAAGCGACATCTACCACATCGACAACATCGAAAAACCGAAGCTCGATCGATTGACGAAAACCGCAGCGCGGGAGTCGCGAGTCGATTTCCTTCCCGATGGCTCGGGCTACACCTATGAATCCAGCGACGCCGTCATGCGAGTTAATTTTGACAGCCATCTGATCGAGCAGGTCAACCCTCGTCTCGACGGCGGTCAATCACTTAGCCGCTATTCAATTAGCCCAGATGGCAAGCGTTTAGTGGTCGTTGGCCGCACCGGTGAGAGATCGGGGAGCGATCGAAAAGTCGATATCATTCGCTATCGAGATCGGTTCGCTAAATCGGATTCGATTTCGCGGACGGTTTCCGACGACACGATAACCAATCAAAAAGTTAACATCTACCTGTATGACTTAGAAACTGCGGACACCGAAGAGGCCAAACTGATTCATGTTTTCGAAAACGAAATTGATGAGCCTCGCGATGTCATTAGCACTCCGAAATGGTCGCCTGACAGCCAAAAAGTAACTTTCTGTTTCTTCGACCAAAAGAACTCTGAAGTCCAAATCATGCTGGCGAGTCTGCCGACCGAAGAAGAGCTCAAGAAAAAGAAGTCCGATTCAAAATCGAAAGATAGTGACGAGAAAACGGATGAAGAGTCCAGTTCTTCGCGATCAAGGTCCAGTGGCCCTGAAACCATCAAGCACGACGCAAAAGTCGTCTACCGCTTCAAACATTATGGCGGCCCCAACACGCCGAGCATGGTCGCACCAGATTTCGCCGGAGACAGTAAGCACATTGTTTTCATTAGTGAGCAAAGCGGATATCGCCATGTTCATTTACTTGACCCTCTTTACGAAAGCGTCCGGCAACTGACCAGCGGCCAATACGAAGTCTACCCCGTCCGATTTTCTGAAGACCATCAACACCTATTCGTAACCGCCACCAAGGAATCGGCCGCACGCCAAATGGTATACACGCTTGACCTCAACTCGGGAGAAATGAAACGGCTCAACAAGGACATCGGAACATTTTCCAGTGTCGCTGTAAGCAATGACGGCCAGCGTTTGATGGGAAATTTTGTACGATATGGCCAGCTTACCGAGTTGGTTTGCCAAAACGAAAAACGGCTGGTCAAAACATTGACGGATTCCCACCCGCAAAAAGCCAAGGACCTGACCAAGATCAAGCCGGAGTTTTTCGATTATAAAAACCGGCACGGACACACCATTTCCGGCATGATGTTCAAACCAGCTGGCTGGAAAAAAACCAAGAAGCATCCCCTACTGATTTATGTTTACGGCGGACCACTCGGCAGCCGACACAGCGTCAATGATGGCAGCTATAGCTCGGACGGATATTTTTTCCAAATGTACATGGCCCGGAAACATGGTTATGTCACCATCGTTGTCGACCCACGCGGGCAATCCGGCTACGGAGGGCTATTTGAGAAATCAAACTTCGAACAAGTCGGCAAGCCTCAGGTTGAAGATTTGGTAGACAGCGTCAAATTCATGACCGAAAGCTACAACATCGACAACAAACGAGTTGGATTGTACGGCTGGAGTTTCGGTGGCTTCCAAACTCAGAAATGCCTCTACACCCAACCGGATGTATTCCAGGTCGGAATGGCAGGAGCCGGGCCGACGCAATGGGAAAACTACAACTCGTGGTACACGACGGGCACCGTAGGCCCATCTCGGGAAGGAAAAACCGACCAAGCGAAATACTCCTTGATTCCGTTGGCCAAAGATCTCAAAGGGAAACTGCTTCTAGTACATGGAATGGAAGACACTAACGTCCTCTTCCAAGACACCGTTGCTGTTTACAGGGCACTCCTGAAGGCTGGCAAGGAGACGAATGTCGAATTATTCCTCGATCCCACCGGTGGTCACGGACTTGGTGGTGACATCAAACGATTGGGGCGAATGCGGAAATACGAGCAGTTCTTGCTGCGAACAATTGGAAAAGGAAACTAGTTCTCCGATGCCTCGCTGACTAGAACTCTTGGTTTGCCAAACCGAGAGTTCTAGTTAATTGAAAAGTGGGATAGATTCCGGCCTGTCGTTTGTCCAGTTAAACTAGCCTAAGTAATTCAAGTAGCGCGACTTAGACGTTCTGGAGGCGATCCCATCTACACCATTTAAGTCAACACACTAAACGACGTCTCCCCCGCGCTAAACCAACCGAATCTCCAGTCACAGCCCTTAAAACTTCGCGATGCGATGGTTTAGGGGCTTTTTTTGCTCAGCAGATTCCCAAAACTTGCTTCACTAAGAATAAATAAATTGTAGTCTAACAATTCCATCGTTGGGACGTTCTAAAAGAACCGAGCGATGAGACCAACTCAAATCGGTCACGTCCAGACTCGAAGTCAAATAGCTTGAACAAAAAAGAAGGACTTCCCATGCCCCAAACAATCACCCGCCTGCACCTAATCTATACACTCACGTTTCTTGTGGGACTAGCCTTGGTCTCGCCCGACGCATCCGCGCAGGATGGCCCTCAAATGGCAAACGTTGCCAGCCTTCCCACTCACGTTAAAACGCCACCGAAACAAGTTGGACTCTACGTGGATTGGTCGCATGCGATAGATGCCCAAGCCACCGTTTTTGTAGTCAATCGATCGGACAAGCCGGTCCTTCTCCAGCATGCTTATGGCAACTGCTATTTGAAACTCGAAGCGCTCGCTAAAAATGGCAATTGGGAAC
>JBLINZ010000259.1:0-9009 GCA_047639375.1 Mariniblastus sp.
GCCAATGGTACCGGGAAGGCGGTCACGATCAGGGCGCGCAGGATTGGAAGGCGCTCGCGGACTTTGCCGACTTTATCCTCTTCGACAAACCACTGCCGCAACCGAAGGCATTTTACCAGGAGCCGTGGCCCAATATTCCGCTGCATTACTCGTGGACAGCTCCGCAAGTGGTCCATTGATGCCGTACATGTAAACGATGATTACGTTTTTTCGATTGCACCTCGATTGAAGGAACTGAAGGAAGCGGTTCGTGCCGCCAAAAAACTAGAGCACGAGAATAGATAACCAACGTGCAGGTGCCCTCGACCATGCCCTGTGAACTTACCCAAACACAAAAGCATCCTCATGAATTGTATGAAATCGGCATTCTTACTAACGATCGTTCTATTGCTGTTGCACCCGCCAGTCGCTCGTGCGGACGTGAATGAAAACCGACCTGATATCGTCTTTATCATTGTTGACGACTTGAATGACTGGCTCGGCTGCCTCGACGGACACCCGGATGCCAAGTCCCCCAACATGGATGCCCTGGCCGCCAGCGGGATGCTGTTTCGGCAAGCCTATTGCAATTCTCCCCAGTGCCGCCCTTCCCGAACGAGTTTGAACCACGGGATCTATCCCTTCCGAACCGGCACCTATTTCAATGCCAAGGCAAAAGACGAAAAAAAGATCACGACTCCGTCCATCCAAAGCTTTTTTTCAAACCACGGCTATCGGGTCGCGAGCGGCGGGAAAGTTTTTCATGGCGGGCCTGGCAACGTAGGAGATGCACTCTTGCGGCGTCCCAGGGACCCCAAACCACCGAAAGGAAAAGATACCTTCGGAGCGATGAAGCCTCCCAATGACGGATATGCACTCGACGTGCCCGATTCAGAGATGGGGGACTACAAGGTCGCACAGTGGGCGATTGGACAATGGGCCGAAGTCAGCGAAAAGCCGCTGTTTATGTCGGTAGGATTTTTCCGGCCTCACCGTCCCTTACAAGTGCCCAAGACCTATTTTGATAAATTTCCGCTGGAATCGATCAAGCGCCCCGCAGAACCAGAGGGAGACGATTTGGATGACATGCCAGAATTTGCTCGACGCCTTGCCCGCACCCATGCGCACAAACCACTGCACAATGGATTAAGCGATCACGAATACATCGCTGCCAACGAACAATGGGACGCCACGATCCAGGCCTATCAAGCATCGATCGCGTTTGTCGATCGCCAGATCGGTAGCTTCCTTGACGCGTTAAAGCAGAACCCGCGGGGTCGCGATACGATCGTGATGTTGGTAAGTGATCATGGCTGGCACCTTGGAGAAAAAAAACACTGGTGCAAAGGTGCTATCTGGGAACAGACGACTCACATTCCTTTCATCGTCCGGGGATCCGGTATCAAACCCGGGTCAATCTGCGATCAACCCGTCAGTTTGATCGATGTCTATCCGTCACTGGTAGATCTCGCGGGCTTCGACATCCCCGACTACCTGCACGGAGCTTCCATCAAACCACAGTTGCGTGATCCATCGCTTCAGCGTCCTCCGGTCATCTCTTCCTATGGTGAAGGAAACACAGCAATCAGGACCAAGCGGTGGCGCTACATCCGTTATGAAGACGGATCGGAGGAACTTTATGACCATCGGCTCGACCCCGACGAGTGGACCAATCTCGCAGGAGATCCCAATCTCGCTGCCACGAAAGCGCGTCTGGCCGAAATGATCCCCAAAGATCAGCATCCAGGGCTCAAGGTGCAGGATTGGTTCGATCGCTTTCAAAAATAGCGGGCGATGTAATGCATAGAACCAACTGAGTCTAGCGAATAAACGAATGGTGGACGTGGCTGAACAAAAACGTCAAAACGGATCCAAAATCAGACCATGAAAATTATATGCAACATTATCCTGTACCTATTTGCAATCTTTGCGTGTCTTCCTGTAATCGGGCAAGAATCAACTTCGATCGAGAAACGCCTTCAAGCCGTCGATCCGGTCGTTCTTGCAACTGAAGCTCGGCGTCGGGGGAATCCCAAACGGGGCGCGATCGTGTTTCATACGTCGGCCGCGGGTTGCGCCAAATGCCACTTGAGTGGAAAGCAGACTTCGCCTTTGGGACCTGACCTTGCGAACATCGGCCCTGATGTGACCGACCAGCACGTGATCGAATCGTTGTTGTTTCCTTCACGATCAATTCGCAAAGGATTCGAAACGATCACCTTGCTGACGCACGACGGAAATGCCGTCAATGGATTGTTGGCGAGTGAAAATGAGAAAGAGGTCGTGCTTCGAGACGCTTCCGACCTCCAAAAAGAAATCCATGTGCCTTTGGCAGACATCGACGAGCGCCGCGTCGGCACTAAATCCATGATGCCCGACGGACTGGTCGCTTCCTTGCGCGGGCAAAGCGATTTTCTTGATCTTGCCAGTTACGTGATGGAGATCGCCAACGGTGGGCCTGGTCGTGCAGTCCAGCTTGAGCCGTCACCCGAACAACTGGTTGTCAAAGACGATTCAAAGAATCTTGACCACGCCGGCATTCTTCGGAAACTCAAGAAAAAAGACCTTGAAGCGGGCAAGAACATCTACAAGGGCCTGTGCATTAATTGCCATGGAGCCGACGGTAACAAGCCATCACTCCCCACCGCGCGGGCCTTTGCCAGTCAGGAAATGAAGTTCGGTAGCGATCCTTATCGCATGTTTCAAACGTTGACGCTTGGCAATGGCTTGATGGCCCCGATGTCGCACCTGTCACCAAAAGAGCGTTACCAAGTCGTGCATTTCATTCGTGAACAATTCATGAAGGGAAAGAATCCTGGCTATCAAAAAATCGAAGACGAATACCTCGCCGGATTGCCAACAGGGACAGCACAAGGCGACTTCCAGCCCGCGGGCAAGCGTGACTTTGGACCGGCACTGGCATCACAACTTGGCCAGGATGTAACAAGCGCGCTGACGATCAAGCTTGGTCCGACCACCCTTTCGTACAACTTGCACACGATGGATCTGGCTGGTGTCTGGCAGGACGGGTTCCTGAATCTTGATGAGACTCAGCACATTCGCAGACGCGGGGAAGGCGTGCCGTTACCGAAAGGGACTGCGATTGAAAGTTTGGCCGGTTGGCAATGGGGACACGATGGCTCGCTCGACTATCCTCAGGATGAGCTGTTGCCGCGCGGCCCGTTACCTGCAAAGTGGCTCGACTATCGAGGTCATTTCCTCCACGACGAGCAGGTTGTTCTTCATTACAAAATCGACGGTCGAGAAATACTGGAATTGCCTGCTGAGCTACCCGCCCCAATTAGTCAACGCGGCACGATGGCCGTGCGACACACACTTCGGATTGGACCCGGCAATGAATTGAGACTGGCACCAACGGGACCCGTAGACGCGATTCAATATTTTGAGGGCGTGATGCGGGTTGAGGCCAATCGACATGAAAGCCGTAATGGCTCAGCCAAATCGAGCATCGCATTCAGTGGCAAACTGGCTAGCGAGGAACAAGTCGGCGAATTCACCGCTTCAGCCGCGTTGGGGGACACCGATGGAATGACCTGGTCGGTCGATGATGATCATCGGATATCATTGCGAATCCCTGCCGACGATCAGACACGCGTTGTCGATGTTGTCTGTTTTTCCGGTTCAGGCGATGCTGAATGGGTCAGGGTCAAAGACACAGCAAAGCGATTGCAAAACACCAAGATCGTTAATCCCGTTAGCTTCACGCGTGGAGCGAGCTTACGCTGGCCCGAAGTTTTAACGACCGTGGGCTACCTTGGTTTCGAACCAGGCGCGTATGCTCTCGATACGATCACCATTCCAGATTCAACTCCCTGGAATACCTGGTTCCGCACTACCGCTTTGGACTTTTTTCCGGATGGTCGAATGGTCGTCGCGACGCACGGCGGTGACATTTGGATCGTGTCAGGTATCGACCATGATTTGTTGGAAACAAAATGGAAACGATTTGCAGGCGGATTGTACGAACCGATGGGCGTCAAAGTGGTCGATGGTCTCATCTATGTCACGTGCAAAGATCGCTTGACTCGATTGCGCGACGTAAATGATGACGGCGAGGCGGATCATTACGAGAGTTTCAGCGCGGACACGGATGTGTCGAGTTGGTTTCATGCATTCAATTTTGATTTGCAAACTGATTCGCTGGGCAACTTCTATTATTCCAAATGCGGTCAAAGTACGAACTATGCATTGCCCGGCGCTGTCATCAAGATTTCACCAGACGGAAAGTATCGAGAGGTCTTCGCTACTGGATTCCGGGCACCCAATGGAATGGGAATCTTCCCCGACGACCGGCTGACCGTCAGCGACAACCAGGGAAACTGGATGCCGGCATCGAAGATCAGCCTCGTCAAGCCAGGCGGTTTTTACGGATACGTGCAGACCCATGCCCGCGAAGGGCGATTTGCTCCCGACGGCGGTCAAATCGATCACACCAAAGTCGTGCCGCCCAAGACGTTTGACCAGCCCTTCATTTGGATGCCGCAAGACTATGACAACTCATCCGGCGGCCAAATCTGGGTTGACGATCCTCGGTGGGGACCGCTTTCCGGTCGGATGCTGCATACGAGTTTCGGAAAAGGTTGGCTGTATTACTTGATGATGCAGGATGTTGGTGACGTCAGTCAGGCGGCGATCATAAAATTGTCCCACGATTTCAGCACCGGTATCATGCGCGGTCGCGTAAATCCGGCGGATGGGCAGGTCTACGTCACTGGGCTCGACGGCTGGAACGGAAATGGACGCATGGGCTTGAAAGACAAGGGCATTCAGCGTGTTCGATACACTGGAAAACCGTTTCCCATGGTGACCGATTGTCAAGTCGAACCCGATGGCGTGCGCCTCAGTTTTAATTTCCCTCTCGACGAGAAGTCTGCAACCGACCTTTCGTCTTACCAGGTTCAGCAGTGGAACTATGAATGGCGTCATGAATACGGATCAGACCTATTGCATCCAGAGACTGGAAAAAAAGGCAAACAGACGGTCAAGACCGTTTCGGCGTCCCTCTCCGATGATGGGATGAGTGTCAAACTGGAAATGCCCTCGATCAAACCAGTAAATCAGCTACACATCCGATTGAAACTAATGGATCGAGCTGGCGAATTGTTTACAGAAGAAATCTATTGGACGATAAATCGGTTACCCTCAGCACGGTAGCTTAGCTTTCCGCGTGATTCCCACCGCGATAAAAAAGGCAGTCATCGAAAGCGATTGGCGCTCGAATGGGAAACAGCATGAAACAAGAAATGTCAGCAAGATTAAGGCCAACCGAACTCCAGGCAAAAAACGAAAGTTTAAGAATTGCCCATTAATGAATAGCGTTCGTCCCCCCAAGGAATCGGAGTCCCAACATGGCTCTCAGGTTCCCAGTTCGCATTTAGCAAGTAACGAAATCCGATCAGCCACGGCCAAATTCATTCCCGTTTCGAGCTTACTTGACCCCTGGATTCTCGTACCACACGACCCCAAGCTGCTGACGTTCTTCGCAGGTCATGACGTCCAGATCACCGTCGCCGTCAAGGTCGATCAACTCCATACGATCGAATTTACATTCGTTTGTCTCGCCAATCGGCCGCCATGGACCGCCGGACCGCTTGAGCCAAATACCTGGCTGATTCGTTTTCGAATTATCCGATTTGGTGTTGGCTGTGAGAACGACCGTGTCTGCTGTGAGTGATCGGATCGCTTTGCCCAAAGGCACGTCGATTGGATTGTCGTGCTTCGTTTCGATCCAAACCCCAAGGTTCCCTTTTCGGAATTCGCTCCAGGACATAGATCGAGTTGCCACGAGAATGCGAGAAGACGTCGCGTCGATGAACATTGGTTCAGTATCCGTCGCCCCAATGGCATGCTCCGCCCACTGCATGCCAATCGCGTTTTCGTTTGGCTGTTCCAGCCATGCCACAGCACGGCTCTTGGATTTCCGATCGCTGAACACAATATCAAGATCCCCATCGTGATCCATATCGATATTTTGAATCGACATGATCCAGCCGCAATCACGGAGTTTGACCACAGTCCACTTGGCGATCTCGGAGCTATCGGAATGCGGCTGAATCAAAAGCGTCAACGTAGCGTTGTTGCCCTTGGACCCTAAAACCAGCCCACGAAGGCCGTTGCGAATTTTAATGGGAGACGCAAACATCCACATCTGACCATCAAGCTGAGAAACCGGTGTCGTGTTCCAGTTGGATCGTTGCAAAATCGGGGCCAATTGCGGCTCTGTTTTCGAGATCCCATCCGCAGAATTCAAGTCAACAAACTTGTGCACCAAAACCTGCTTAAGCTTTCCCTCGTGGCAACTGACAATCTCCAATGTGCCATCGTTATCTACATCGAAGGGAACTGCATCCTCGGGAGACTTGCCTTCGCCAACCGTCGTGCACGGCCAAGGCAATTTCGATTTGGAGGGACCGGGGTTTAGGTAAAGCCTTACTATCCCAGACTCTTCCCAGCCAGTTACGACGTCAAGCAAGCCGTCGTGATTGAAGTCACCAAGCCGAACACCATCGGCACCTTGCAGCGAATCATCAATGACATGACGCACCCATGGCTCATCGGCAACACAACACGCGTGCCACAGACCAACAACGATCCAAACGCCAACTCCGACAATCCTCAAAAAAATATTTCCGAGTCGCATGCCACTATCGTTTCTTGAACACGAGATTGGGCAACGCTTCTTTAGTAAACGCTTGAAACTTCGCTTCGACCGTTTCTGACGTCACGATTCCCTTGAAAAACTCGATGCGGTACCGGAGCTGCAATGAATCACCTTTCTTGACCACAAACGCACCCGCGCCTTTTTCCTGACCCAAAAAATGATGCAGGCCAAAAGGATTCGCAGTCACCAAACCATAATCCCGAGCATGCCACGTCGTGGGATGCCGAAGATTCGTGGGATGATCGTACATCGCGACACTGACTTCATTGCCGTCGATCGAGCCGTAATAAAGCAACCATTTGGCTCGCTTGCCCCAGATGCCTTTGCCGGTCTCGCCTTCGCTATTAATCGCTTTCCCAAAAACTTCCTTAACACCAGCCTTGGGTTTCGCCGTCAACCGAAGATCTGGATGCGTTCGAATCGCAAACAACCCTTCCTTAGTATCATCAAACTGAAAGTCACCGTGAGACGCTCGATAGTTCACCATACAATTGATCCAACGGCTCGTTGCGTCGCCGCCAAACCAGTAAGTCGTCTGGTCAGTCAACAACGTTTTCCCGTCACTCTTTTTCACCCAATAGGACGTCGCCCGAAAGACGTTATTAGGTTTCCCTGCGAATTTCGTTTCCATCGACAGCGTCTTGACCGAGCCTCCTTTTTCCGCCCAAAAATCAACGCCGCTGATTTCATGGGAAATCCACATGGATTTGTGATGCGGGTGGTCGTGACTCTCGCCTTCCGAATCTTCCTTCATCGGCCAATCTCGCGTCATCGCAACTTGGCCTGGCGAATAAATCGGATACAGAATCGGCTTGTTGTATGTCTTGAAGTCGAACGACGTAAACAACTCGCCGTCGAGCAGCACGTTCATTTTCGTGTCGTCGCCTTCGAGTTTGACGGTGGCGGCACTGATGATTGAATCCTGATGGTTGGCCAAGCCGGTAGAGCCGGATTTGACTTGTCGGCTCAACGCCACCGAAGGAACCAAACTGATCAGCAACAGGCCAATGACAAGCAAACGGGTAATCATGTGTTTCTCATTCTATAAAACAGAGCAGGGTAGACAAATCACATCAAAACTCGAATGGCTAGGCCGTATTGATTTAAATGCCGGTTAAATGGCAGCACTGGCAACTCGAATACTTGAGCGAGGACGAGCAACCATTGAAGGCGAGTCACCAACGAGAGATCTCCCCAGCTCACGCATTCGGGCTACCATTCTCGCCGTCGGCTCATTAAATCAATTAGCTCGTAAGCGTCGAGCTAGTTCCCAATGCCTTGGCATCAAATTAGTCCATCGACTTGATTTTGATGTTTCGGTACCAAACAGGATCACCATGATCTTGGAAACAGATATGGCCTTTTTTATTCTTGCCGAACTTTTTCCATTTCTGGAACTTGCTGGCGGCAACTTTTTCGTTCCAATCGTCGCTTCCTAATTCTGCCTCGACGACTTTTTTCCCGTTTAGCCAATGTTCTACTGAATTACCCTTGAGCACAATTTTTGTTTTGTTCCACTCACCAACTGGCTTGAGAGTTTTATTCTTGGGGACGTACAAAGCGTACAAAGAACCAGAGCGATGCGACTCAAGCTTGCCGTCTTTATGCTTGTCATCGTCTAAAATCTGATACTCTGGTCCCGAGAAATAAGCCTTTTTGTCGCCGAGTGAAACGCGATACATCACACCACTATTGCCGGCTTCAGAGATTTTCCAATCGAACTCGAGCTCGAAATCACCAAACTCTTGCTTGGTCATGATGTCGCCGCTTTTGGTCCCGTCCAAATGCAACACGCCGCTGTCCATTCCCCAACCACTACCGATTTCCTCGACCCCGTAACCGCGGAAACTATCCAGCGTCGAGCCATCGAACTCGGCGGCTTCTTTGACACCGCTCAAATCACCCGCGGCCACTTCGTCGCCACCACTGAACACAACATAGGTTCCCGAAACCTTGTTCCCCTTGATTTCAGATTCAATCTCAATCACCAACTCTTGGCCATTGCCTGCTACCTCAACCTCAAACGTGAACAGATTGCCTTTCAAGCTGATGTTGGTCATTTCGAGGTCGCCCAACCCGCCGGACGCAGAAAACTCGCCCGTATAGTCGTCGCCTGACTTTTCGATCGTCCAAGTGGAATCTCGTTCGCCTTGCTCCGACTCAGCGACGACATTCCAAACACCAACAACGTTCGGCTGTTTTTCATCCTGGGCATCTGCAGAACCGGGAGCAATCGCCCCCACCAAGAACAGGCAAGTGACGGAAGAAAAAATGATTTGCTTACTACTGGTCATCGGATCTCAAACCTCATTTGTAGTTGGGAAACATGGACTCTCTCAAGACATTAG
>JBLINZ010000260.1:0-8989 GCA_047639375.1 Mariniblastus sp.
GAACCTGCCATCGTCAAGCCCTTTTCGGCCCCAGGCCAGAATAGCGTCGGCGTTTTCCGCGTTGGAGCCGACGCAGCCCGGCACCGCCAGCAGGGCGAATACTGCCAAGCTGATTGCGGCCAGCGTATTGAGACTCGATTGAGAGGCCAAGTTCGCGATTCCTGTGGGGGCGATGGGTTAGGTTGACGATTGATGTAGCTGTCAAATTGGTTTATTCCGCAGACTGGGCAAGATCCCAGCCAAGACGAGCTGGTAGACTGAGCTACTTGACCCTCTCGCCTGCTCGCCGATATAGTATTTTAACGCGGTCAGCCGATCCCTGCACTGCGGTCGAGTTCGTTCGGTGGTTTATTCCACCACGTTTTTTCAGAATTCACCTCCACAAAAAAACAATGTCAGCCGTCATCATCGACCTTAAGAGTGCTGAAGATCCGCGAGACGTGGTTCATCGAGCCGTTGAAGCGTTATCGGCGGGGAAAGTCATCGCATTTCCGACAGAAACCGTTTACGGGCTGGCCGCCAGTGCCTTGCACCCCGAGGCCGTTCAGAAATTGGTTGCAACCAAAGGTCGCTCGCCAGACAAGCCACTGGCATTCGCGATCAAAAGCGTTGACGACGCACTTGATTACGTTCCCAATATGTCAGCATTGGGCCGGCGAGTTGCGCGACGAAGCTGGCCGGGGCCGGTCACGTTGGTGCTCGATGCAGATCATCCGGACAGCGTAATCCACCGCTTGGACGAATCTGTCAGACAAGCCACGGTTCCCAATGGGACTGTCGGACTGCGCGTTCCGGCTCATGAGTTGACGCTGCAAATCATGCGGCTGTGTGCGGGGCCGATCGTCTTGACCAGTGCCAATCTTTCAGGTGATCCAGATCCGACGAACGGTCAAATGGTTGCTGATTCGCTGGGTGATCAGGTCGATTTGATTCTCGATGATGGCCCCACAAAATTTGGGATGGCATCGACCGTAGTGCAAATTCGCAAAGACAAAATGACGATATTGCGTGAAGGCGTCGTCAAAGAAAATACAGTCAAACGATTGACCAACTTTATTGCCCTCGTCGTTTGCACCGGAAACACTTGTCGATCGCCAATGGGCGAAGGCCTGTTGAAAAAACGTATCGCGGAACGACTGGGTTGCTCCATCGACATGCTTGAGCAGCAAGGAGTCGCGGTCATATCGGCTGGGATCGCGGCGATGCCAGGTTCGCCTGCGGCGGCTCAAGCGGTCGAAGTTATGAATCGGATGGGAATCGATATCGCTGATCACAGTAGTCAACCGATCACCGGGCGGCTGGCGCAGTTTGCGGATGTCATTTTGACCATGACCAATGGTCATCGACAGGCCTTGGTCTCGCATTGGCCAACCTTGGAGACTCGGACGAAAACGGTTCGGCGCGACGGAGCCGATGTGAGCGATCCGATCGGGCATCCCGTCGAAGTCTATGAATCGACGGCCAAGCAGATTGATGCTCAATGGGTCGAGTGGGTCAAAGAATTTGAATTGCCGCCAATCGATTGAGGTGGCCAGCCAGCCTTGGCGTTTTTTTAATCGAAAAATTCAATCGAAAAACCTCGAGTTTCGATTCGTCGTAACGCCGGTATCGCATCGATCGTCTATTCTCAAAGAGTGAATCATGAAAGTTTCAATCGGCAGCGATCACCGCGGGCTTCAGCAGCGTCAAGTCATCGCTGCTGCGATCACGGCCCTTGGGCACGAAGTCGACGACTTGGGATCTTTTAGCGAGGAGCCGTGCGACTATCCCGACATTGCAGCGATGGTTGGTAGCCGCGTCGCCAGTGGAGAAACCGAGACAGGTATTTTGGTTTGTGGTACCGGGATCGGAATGTGCATTGCCGCCAATAAAGTCAACGGGATTCGCGCCGCCCTTTCCTGCGATATTGCCACAACAAAACTCAGCCGCCAGCACAACAACGCCAACGTTTTGTGTTTGGCTGGCAACAATTTTGATGAGCTCCAATTCAAAGGCATGGTGACGGCCTGGCTGACAACCGAATTCGAAGGCGGTCGTCATCAACGACGTCTGGATAAAGTCGCCGCCCTTGAGTCGGGGTGCTAAGTCTCCTTAGGTAAGCTCCTTGACGTCACCACTCTTTCGGAGGATGGCACGTTGCGCGTCTTGAATGCAACTGAATCTCGTTCCAAAGAAAATCCGGTAGGAAGCCTAACCTGCAGCTTGCAACATCGAATTTGAATCGCAAATCGAACCCGGAAAACCGACGGCAGGGTGCATTTGCACCTGCTCCGTTCGCCAAATCAAACTTTCATGGAGTTGAAATGCGTTGCCAAGTAAATAAGTGTCTGAGGTTACCGCGTCTGGTCTTGGCGTTGTTGATTGGGACGCTGGGCATGGCCTCGTGTGGGTGGGCTCAGGAGGGCAATGATTCCAAGCCTGATTGGCTGATCGATGGCGAGACATTCAAGGCTGGTTTCCGAACGGATCCTCAGAGTCCCGGTCGGTTTCAGCTTAGCAACGGCTTGGTCTCTCGCACGTTTTTGTTGCACGATGGGATCGGGGCGACCATTGGCTTGGATTGTTTAGCCACGGATCAGGCCGTTCTCAGATCGGTCAAGCCGGAAGCGATTGTTTCGATCAATGGAACCCGCTATCCCGTCGGCGGGCTCAGTGGGCAACCCAACCATGCGTATCTGCTGGACGAGTGGCTTGCTGAAATGAAGCCGGCAGAGAATGCGCTGCGTTTGGTGAATATGCATGTCGGCAAACCGGAAGAGCGGTTCGGCTGGAAGCGAGTTCGTCGCCATGAATCGTCAGCCGCTTGGCCACCGCCCGGCGTCAAACTGACGCTGGAATTCGCTCCCCAGCCGGAGCCAGAATCGAAGCCCGGCGTGCCAGGGCGGTCCGGTGACAATGCGGGTGATCCAAAAGGCAACGCCACCGCATTTCGCGTCCAAGTTCATTATGAGCTTTACGACGGCGTTCCGGTGTTTTGCAAGTGGATCACTGTGACCAACAATGGGCAGCAGACTCTGGTTGTCGATAAATTTACCTCGGAACTACTGGGAGTCGTTGAACACGACAGCCGTGTTGAGTTCCGTGAGGGCGTGGACTACCCGGAACCGGAATCGATTCATGTCGAGACGGACTTTGCGTTCGGCGGATTCAGTCATGACAATGCGAATCGACATGTCGTTCATTGGCGGACGGATCCGGAGTACACCACGCAAGTCAACTACGCCAAGCAAGCAAAGGTTTTGTTGGCCGTTGAGCCGACTTATGGCCCGGCTCAATCGGTCGCTCCGGGTGAGTCGTTTTCAAGCTGTCGAGCGTTCGAGTTGCTGCATGACAGTTCGGATCGCGAGCGGCGAAGTCTTTCGATTCGAAAAATGTATCGCACGATTGCGCCTTGGGTTACTGAAAACCCCTTGATGCATCATCTGAAGGTTTCGAAGCCTGCCGAGGTTCGGCGGGCGATCGACGACGCGGCCAAGGTTGGATTTGAGATGATCATCTTGAGTTTCGGCAGCGGTTTTAATATCGAGAATGAGGACCCGGTTTACGTCCAACAGTGGCGTGAAATCAACGATTACGCAAAATCGAAGGGCATTGAGATCGGCGGTTATTCCCTGCTTTCCAGCCGTCGAATCGGAGGGGGCAATGACATTGTCCCTCCTGAAGGAGTCAAGCTGACCCATGGTAATTGCCCTGCGTTGGCCAGTCCCTGGGGTTTGGAGTACTACGAAAAACTGCATCGATTCTTCGAGACGACAGGGTTCAGCCTGCTGGAACACGACGGCCCCTACCCGGGCGATGTCGACGTAACAGAACGCTTGCCGCTACAAAAAGGCGAATCGGATTCTCGGTGGGTTCAAGCCAAGATTGCCAATGAGTTTTACCAGTGGTGCCGCGAGCGCGGGATCTACGTGAACGCTCCAGATTATTATTATCTCAACGGAACCAATAAATGCGGGATGGGATATCGTGAAGTCAATTGGTCACTTCCTCGGGCGATGCAAGTGATTCATACCCGGCAGAATATCTACGATGGGACTTGGTCCAAAACGCCTTCCATGGGTTGGATGTTTGTTCCCTTGTCGGAGTATCACGGCGGTGGTGCCGCGGCCACGATTGAGCCGTTGCGTGAACATCTTGATCACTACGAAAGAATGATCGATTCCAATCTTGGGATGGGCGTTCAGGCCTGCTATCGCGGTCCAAGACTGTTTGATGCTGACGCTACGATGACGCTCTTGAAATCGAAAGTCGAGTGGTTTAAACGCCATCGGGATATTCTTGAAAGTGATGTCATTCACGGGCGGAGGCCTGACGGTCGTGACTTGGATTGGATCCTGCACGCCAATCCACGCCTTGACCACAAAGGCATGATCATGGTCTACAACCCGACAGAGAAAGAAATCAGGAAAACGATCTCGGTCAACCTCTATTACACGGGGCTTTTCGGCAAGGCAAATGTTAGCGAGATGGGAGCATCGCCAGCCTCGTATTCGCTCGCTCGTGACTATTCGATAGATTTACCCGTTACGGTTCCTGCTAACTCGATGCGTTGGTACACCGTCCAGTAAGACGCCCTTCCGATTCTCATTTGCTCAAGTCTCATCCGTCAGTTTTTATCTATCGAACGAAGAGTTAATATGCACCGTTTTTGTTTTGCTGCTGTTTTTTTGGCCGCCATGTTCGTCTGGGCCAACACCGGCATCGCGCAGCCATCGCCGGAAATTAGTTTGGAACGGCCCGTGCGAACTGATCTGATTGAGCCGATCCGCAACGATACGTTTAACAAAAACGGGACGGTACGAGAGCGAAAGCAGGGTGGGAACCCGCGGCAGGTAAACGGATACCAAGTGTTCGATGGTTCTCAAGACGGGAATCGTCAAGTCGATCCGCAGATCGCGGTCGGGGGTGGGTACGTGCTTCACGGCACCAATAATGGCTTGATCATTTACAACAAGCAAGGGGAGTTCGTCCAGGGCGTTCGGCAGAGCGGTTTCAATGGCGGAATTGATCCTAAATTGTTTTACGACGCCCACAACGGTGTGTTTGGATTCGATCTCTGGAACCCTTGGGACGCGGCTGAGCAGAAACCGGTGAATGTCTCGGTTTCTGAAACCAGTGATCCGACTGGAGCCTGGAACACATATCCAGTTCCCGCTCCCGGTGGTCGCGATGGCGGCGGAATCGGTTATAGCAAAACTTGGCTGGGCTACTCGTTTCCAGGCGGATCAGAGCAGTCGTTTGTGATGAAGATGGCGGAAGTTAAATCAGGCAAACCCGCGACGGTGTACCATTTTGCCGGCAATCTTGGCCATCCGGTTGCGACTCAAGACGATGTGTCGGAATTGTATTTTGTCCGAATTGATCGACGACGGGTGACGATCAATCGAGTCTCGGAAGCGGCGGATGGAACGCCGGAGGTCACTCAGGTGGCTGCCCCCGCTCACGGTTTAGAATACGTCGACTATCCGCCGAAATCTCCACAAAAAGGGAGCACTCAAGTCACTTCTTCGGGGGATCGGAACCCCAAGAACCTCGTGTTGCAAGGTGGTTTTATCTGGTTTTCCCAAGCCGTGAATTGCGATGGACGCTCGGCCGTACAGTGGCATCAGATGAACCTCGATGGTTCGTTCGTGCAAACTGGAATGATCAAGGACAAGCAACGCGGGTTCATTCAAACGACCCTCGCCGTCAACAAGCAGCTGGATGTGCTCGTTGGATTCCAGGAAACCGGGACGGACATGTTTATCAGCCCACGTTTTGCTTTTCGGAAATCAACGGATCCTCAAGGCACTTTGCAGCCGGCGGTTTCCGTGGGGGAAGGGCAGGCGGCAACCGACGGGGTGGCTTGGGGAGACTATAGCGGAAGTGTGGTCGACGGTGACAATCAATTAGATTTATGGACCATTCAAAGCGTTGCCGATGAAGATGGAAAAGGCGACACAGTGATCGTCAGGATCCCCTTTGTCGAGAGGTAGTCGCATTTCGAGTCTGGTGGGATGGAGGGAGCGCATTTTTTATCTAGCCACTCGCTGGTAGGCCAACAAGCTCTTGCGCGTCGGGGTATGATATCAAGGAATCTCACTCGTTTTTTTATATCCGGTCGACCTCCAAGCTAGGCTCCGACGTAGAACCTTGGTAGTGGAACTTGCCCCATTCCCATCTACCGCAAGCATCGTGCTGGGGGCTTTCTTGAAAATCAACCGATCAATTTTTTCGTTTCGAACTGTGCCATGCAAAATCATCCTACGCCCGTTGAAAAGACTTCGAAACGCCTTGCACACTCCCCCCTTTTCCTGGTGTTAGTTTTTGCCCTAGCTGTTTTTGGATTGTCCTCGGGATGCAATCAGGACCTGGATGAAACGAATGATGTGGTCAAGGAAGTGATTGAAGTTCCCGTCGACATGCAGGTTCTCGTGGTTGGCCAGCTTGATCTGGGGAGTCGAATCAAGCGTCAATGGGCCGCCCGGCGAGATGGTGTCCTCGAGATCGTGGACGTCACCGTCGCTGAATTTGTCGCGTTGGACTACCAAGTTGTCAAAGATACGGACGTGGTGATTTATCCGCCGGGCTTGATGGGCGAGCTAGTTTCTCGAGAGCAGCTCAAGCAGGTTCCTCTGCGATTGGTGGAGTCAGACGACTACAACAAGCGTGAGATATTACAACATTTCCGTATTTCGGTTGTTCGCCGACAGGGGATTAACTGGGCCGTGCCGCTGGGCAGTCCGCATTTTACGATGATGTTCAATCGACAAGCGATGGAGTCCGTGACGTTGCCTCAGACTTGGGACAGAATGGAGCGAACGTTGGAGAAAATTGCGGCCTCGTCGTTTGTGACGTCACGTGAAGGGATCGAAGCCAAGGTTGATATGCCGCTGGCTTCCGGCTGGGCCGCGCAAACATTCTTGGCGCGGGTGGCGCCCTCGATTTGCTATCGGGGCAAATTGTCGTCCTTGTTTGATCGCTCCGATATGAATCCGTTGATCAATAGTGCGCCCTTCGTCGAAGCTTTAGAGCAGCTTAAGGAAATTGCCAGTCAGCGTTCGCTGGAGCTCGACCCGTTTGAGGCCTACCAATTGGCGGCAACGGGGCAATCAGCGATCGCCATTGGCTGGCCAGCAACGCGATCGCTCGATGCCAATGTCGAAACCGACGCCAAAGTCGATAAGAATCAGGGGCAGGATGGATCCGCTAAATCGGAAAGCGACGACGTCCACCGGAGCGACGAACGTCTGACGATACAATCGCTACCGGGAATGGAGGCTTGGTTTGATATCAGCTCCAACGGTTGGATCAATCGAAACTCCGAAGAAGATATTCGCGTCGATTTGGTCGGATTCAATGGCTTGGTGGCCTCCGTGGCAGCGAAGAGTGTCAACGAGTCCGACGCTTGGGATCTGCTCGAGTTTGTCTCCGAAAAAACGATTAGCAAAATAATTTTAACGGATATTCCACAATCCGGACCGTTTCGGGCCAGCCATCTGGGCGACGCAAGTCACTGGACCGGAGACCTGATTTCAGTCGATGTCGCTGATGAGTACGCCGATGTGATCGCTGCTGGGCATTCCCGCAATACGACCCTGCTTTTTCCGCGGATTCCTGAATCCCAGCGGTACATTGCGGTCTTGGATCAGGCGGTTAGGTCCGCCGTGTCCGGGGAGAAATCGTCTCAAGCGGCTTTGGAAGAAGCCGCAAAAACGTGGGAAGCAATCACCAATGCGGTTGGTTTGAAGGAGCAGATTCAGGAAATTAAACGAGAGTCGGGGATTTAGATTCGGGGACTAGGCAGTTGCCTGAGATACGGTGGCTCCTGATGGCCCGATGCTGTCGCTCGACCAGGTCGGCTCAGACCCCCAGAACACGAGACCTTGAACGAGGTGATTAGCTCAGCGGGCTGGTGAAACCGTTGGGACCGGCAGGCTTTGACTTTCGGTCATGCAGGTATTTCGGGAAAATTCAAACGTTGCCCTTCACTTTTGCCATTGTCTTGCATATTCTAATCGCTGCGGTTGTTTGACAACCGTTAATTCGCACTACGCGAATGCTGTTGGACGATGGACGGACTAGGTTCGAGACGCAAACGAGTCGATGACTCAATGTCTCTTGTAAAACCAGTTGTGTCTTTATCGGCGGGGTGATGAATCATCTCCGCTTGTTTAACCCACAACTTCGGGGTCACCAGTGAAATCACTGAATGACGACCGGCACCAACAGCAAGCATTGAACCGAACGCGTCTTAGGCAAACCCACTTTGGTTAGGTGGCAGACTTGCACGAGACTCTGCGACGTTCTTGAGACGAGAGGCATTTTTGACGACCGGTTTCGCACATCTTGCGAAATCGCGTTTGTGAAAAACGCCTTGGATTTCAGGGTCGCTAGGTATCAACGGAACAAATGTTCCTACTTTGACTTGACCGTCAAAGGCGTGCAGTCCTGACAATTTTAACTTAATGGTTTTCCAAATGTCTCACGATGTTCCCGGTACCTCTACGCCTGTAGAGATGTCTAAAGATTTGTCCGCGCAAAATGATTCGGCACCTGCCGATCAGTCGAGCGAGGATGCCCCAGCCCGAGTTCCTGTTGAAGTCGTCGTCCAAGACGTCGCCGACATTCAGCTGATGAGCCCCGATGAAGAAGTCGCCATGCTGCTCGGTGAAACGAAGCCGCCTGTAGCTGTCGTTGAAGAAACGGTTGTCGAAGTCGAAGAAGCAGCGGTTGCTGACGATCAAGTTCAACTCGAAATTGAAACAGAATCCGTCGCTGAAGTTTGCTCCACGGAAGTAGTCGTTGACGTTCAAGGGTCCGACGAACCTACTCCAGTGGTTGAAACTCCAGTGGTTGAAACTCCAGTGGTTGAAACTCCAGTGGTTGAAGAAACACCTGTTGTTGTCGCAGTGGCCGAGGACGTCGTTGCAAAAGTTCCTGTTGTCAAGGAAGCTGACTCAGTCGATGTCAAGCCGGAAGTTGTAGGCGTCGTTGAAGCTGCTGAGAA
>JBLINZ010000261.1:0-8955 GCA_047639375.1 Mariniblastus sp.
TGGTCCGTGATGGCGATCGGAATCGCCCTGGCGGTTTGGCTTTAAAACAGCCCTCACACAGCGAGCGTAAAATGGCCATTTTACTCGAGCGAGCACATACAACGTGGAATACACCTGTCCCAGCCCTCGCGTGAGACTTGAAAAAACCCACCTACGCGTCGAACGACGACAAAATTTTGAGCCCGTTTAGTTACGTGATGAGCATGAGCAAACCGATCGTCACAATCGACACGCCTAATTTGAGGAATCGCATTCCTAGTTCTCACCGCGCACAAATCCAGAGGCTATATAAGTATGGGAAACATAGTGCGTCAGCCCCTGCGGACAACCAGCACCGAATTGGGACCCTATCCCCAAGTGATACCTCACTCGTCGCCCAATGCTTAGTCCCGCTCGAATCATCAACATGCTCTAGGTGGATTTGCTATGACAACAACCTCTCAGCCTTTGTCGCTCGAGATTCATGACGCCGTCATCCACAATCCACATCTGAATCATCGCCAGATGCACATCAAGCAAAACGCCGGTCGCGTCACCATCCATGGCACCGTACGGTCGTTTTTCGAAAAACAGATGGCCCAAGAAGCACTTCGAAACATCCAAGGTGTCAAGGAGATCGAAAACCAACTTCAAGTTGAATGGACTTGAGTCACTCGCTTGCGTTCAATCTGTTCATCCCAGTTCTGATCTCTTCTAGATCAATCTCAACCAAAAAAAAGGCACGCCTGAAATTCAAGCGTGCCTCAATGTTTTTAAGCTTAGTTCACACTCACATTAACGTGGGGGTGGACCACCCATTCCGCCCATAATCATCGGGGCGAACGTGTTGACTTGCTTAGTAACCCAATCATTGAATCCATTGGGCGTCGGGATAGCGACCGAAACCACGTTCTCATTCAGCTCAGCTTTCATCGCCCCGGCCAACTGTTCCATCACGGCAGCACCTTCGGGATCCTGCTCACGAATCTGTGGCAGAGTAGCTTTGATTCCCATTTCGCCCATGCCTAGAAGCGAGTCAAGGCCTTCTTTTAGTTCTTCCGCCTCGTCTCCATCGACACCGGTCGCACTCAGAGCAAGAAGATTTCCACCAGCGAAATCTAGAGTAATCGCCAAGTCTTTCATGTTGTCGAGCAACCCGATGAATCCACCCATGGGAGGAGGAGCACTGCCTTCGCCCATTGCAATTGCTTCCGAAACCAATGTCTTGGCGCCGGCCAAATCCACCACGATTCGAACCGCTCCTTTTGGAGCCTTGCTCCAAGCCGATTTGAGGTTAGCCGAGAATGGCTTGCGATCGCTCTGGAATAGATAGGCTTCGGTGCCCACCTCAACAGTATTGTCATCCACTTGCCGCATCATGACGCCAACAGGAGAGCCAGGAGTCTCTGGAACTTTGTAGAACGTACTGCCATCGTGCTCGACAGTTCCGCCGTTATCCTCTTTAGCCTGTGCGAGCATATCCGTCGCGCTACTTGAGTCGGAAAACTTCATCTGCACGAAAAATTCCATCGGCAGAGGGCCTTGCCCAACCGTCATCGCAGATGCCATGTTTTCAGGAGCGCTCATTGCGCCAAAAACCCGAGTAATGCTAGACGGATCTGGGCCCTCGCCGCCCGACATGGCTTTGACGCCTGCCAATTTTTTGGATAGTTCCAGTTTTTTTCCCAGCTCGCTATCGACAATCTTTTCCATCTGGATATCAAAAACGACAACGGCCTTTTGCTTTTCCTCAAGAGGTGCTGTTTGGGCCGATAAAGGCGCACAAACTGCAGACAAAAACAGGCACAATGACAATGCCACTACTCGCATATTCAACTCCCAATAAGTAATTTTTTAAATTTCCAACTAAGCAACAATTGCAGCCGGCAAGTCTCAACCTGCCGGCAAAACCAAGCGCCTGCACCGATTTTCGAGCGGGCAGATACATTAACGTACCAGAAATTTAATACCCTGACGTTACGACGATTGTTTCGTTTTCATGAATTCAACAGCAGAAGCCATCGCTTGAACGATTTTTTCTGGGCTCTTACCGCCAGCCTGAGCCAGATCAGGTTTCCCGCCGCCTTTTCCATCCACAATCTGGGCCACACTCCGGACCCATTCGCCCGCGTTGAAGCCCTTCTTAACTAGATCCCGGCTCAATCCCGCCGAAATCACGACCTCTCCTGCTCCCGGGCTGGTTACGAACAAAACGGCCACGGGGTTAGTTTTCTTGCGGATCTGATCGATCAGCTGCACGAACAATCCCCGGTTCGCTCCAGGGACCTCTGTCACGATCACTCGCACGTCTCCGCATAACTCTGCAGCTGCAATCAAGGCGTCAACGTCGATGTCGGCCGCCGAGCTGAGTTTTTCCAGTTCTTCGCCAAGCTTCGCGACTTCGCCCAGCATCGCGTTCACTCGCTCGCGAACTTGAAGCACGGGCACGTTAAGCCCTCGGGCCGCATCGCGTATCACCCCACGAACTGCCAGGTAGGATTCGGTGTCCACCGATTCGCTGATCGTCTCAACCTCCACCGCTTGATTGGAATTTGACTTCCTTCCCGAACTCAATTGCTTTTTCAAGTCCTTGACGTTCTGGCTGAGTCCCAAAACCGCTGCTGGGATTTGCCCCAACGAAACACCCAGCGACTCCGCGATCCATCCTGCATCAGATTTGACCTGAGCTTGATGGCCCTTGGCCAAAGCCCCCGTCAAAGCTTGGATCCGACGGGTTCCGGCTCCCATGTTCTCCTCCGTCAAAACCTCAAAACCATCGACTTCGGCGGAGTTTTTGAGATGCGTGCCCCCACACAGCTCTTTACTGAATCCACCAATCGAGATCATCCGCACCGGATCCGGGTACTTTTCGCCAAACAGCATCATCGCGCCCTGTTCGCGGGCGGCTTCCAGCGGCAGCGTCTCAGCCTTGATCGGTTCAGCCGCTTGGATCCGCTCGATCGTCTGGAGTTCAATCGCCGCCAGCTGATCGTCCGAAACCGCATCCATGTTGGCAAAATCAAATCGCAGATGATCTTCGGAAACCTTCGATCCCCGTTGCTGTGCGTCTTGCCCCAGCGTTTGCTGCAGCGCGTAATGCAAGATATGCGTGGCGCTGTGTGCTCGGCAGATGCTTGCACGCCGTTCCACATCGACGTGAGTCTCAGCCGCTTCGCCCACGTTGACGGTTCCCTCGGTCACACGTCCGTGGTGAATGAAAACATCTCCGTCCTTCTGTGTGTCGCGAACTTCAAATTTCCCGTTGGGCCCCACAATCCAGCCGGCGTCGCCGATTTGACCGCCCGACTCTGCGTAAAAAGCCGTCTCAGATGTCACGACAAATTGCCTGTCATCGTTGACCACCAACGACTCATGTCGCCTCTGGACGACCGCGTCCTGACCCTCACCGTCTACTTCAGATTTCTCGGTTCGTTCCGAATACAGGCCTCGGATTTTGGTGCTCAATTCACAGGCCTCATAGCCGGAAAATTTCGTCGATTTGACTTCGCGTTTGATCTCATCCAATGGCCCCGCGTCGCCCATCACGGTCTTTTCGCCTGTGTTGCTCACGACGCCATGTTCATCCATCCATTTTTCAAACTCATGCCAGTTAAATCCCATCCCATGCTGCTCTGCAACCGATTCAGCGATCGTGGGTGGAATCCCATGCGTTTGATAGGCCTCCGCCACCAATTGCGCGTCCAGTTTTTTCTTGCCGTCCTTGATCGCCTGCTGGACAATTTTTTCAACGCGAGGAATCCCGTTTTCAATCACGGAATAGAAACTACTTTCCTCCGTTTTGATCACCGAAGCCACCCGACCGACCGTCTCACGCAGTTCTGGGTAAGGCGTTCCCAACTGCTCAACGACCACTGGCACCAACTGAAACAAAAATGGGTCTCTCAGGCCCATATCGTATCCCTGCAAAACGGCGCGACGCAGCAGCAACCGCACCACCGATTCTTCGGCTTTGGCACCTGGATATACATTCTCGTGGATCGCCACGGAACAGGCCCGAACGTGATCAGTGATCCGTCGCAACCGCCGTCCGTTGTCGGATGCTGGATCGTATTTGACACCGCAAATATCCGCCGCCGCATTTACGATCGGCATTAACGTATCGATATGAAAGTTCGTGGCCGCGCCCTGGAGCGTCGCAGCCGTGCGTTCCAACCCCATCCCCGTATCAATGTTCTTATTCGGAAGCGGCACCAAGTTGTTGGGTGGGGCTCCTTCGCGGTTGAATTGCGTGAACACGAGATTCCAAATCTCACATTCGGGACCATGGTCGGGATGGAAAAAGATCTCACTACAAGGACCACACACGCCGTCGGGGCCGAGTGACGGGGCACTGGCTGGCCAGAAATTTTCTTTCTCATCGAGGCGTTGAATCTGCTTGAGCGTCAGGCCAATTTCCTTGTGCCAAATATCAGCCGCTTCGTCATCGTCCAAATAGACGGTCACGCTCAAACGATCTTTTTCCAGACCCAGCCACTGTTTGTCGGTCAGAAACTCCCAAGCCCAGTGGATGGCCTCACGCTTGAAGTAGTCGCCAAAACTGAAATTCCCCAGCATCTCAAAAAACGTGTGGTGATAAGCCGTCCGACCCACATTTTCAATGTCACCCGTGCGAAGGCACTTCTGAGAAGTCGTGGCCCGCGTAAACTCTAGCTCGACTTTGCCTAAAAAATGGTCTTTGAATTGGTTCATTCCCGCAGGCGTGAACAAGACGGACTTGTCCCATTTTGGGACCATCACGTCGCTGGGACAGACGGTGTGTTCTTTGGACTTGAAAAAGTCAAGGTATTTAACGCGTAGTTCGTCGGTCTTCATTTCGATTCCAGTGGAAAGCTCGCTGTTTTGTCAGCGGATTTTTGCTCTAAAAAGAGATCTCCTAATATATCGGCCAACCGCGCACAGGACTAGAACGAGATCTCGTGTTGAGCGTCAGAACAAAGCGGCAGGAGATGCTCGATCCGGCGTCAGCCTAAGGCCAAGAAAAAAGGCCGATTCAATGATAAACCGGCCTCGGTGTTTGCTCAGTGGCTGCCAAAATGCAGTTAGCCCATGCGAACGATCATGATTTGAACTGGCCAAGGAACTTCTTGACGCTGGTCCAATACGCTTCGTTGTCATCGAATTTCTTCCACAACGCCCTCGAACCGTGATTGCCCTTAGTTTCAGGAACGAAACTCGATTTCTTGTCGCCCGGAATGGCGTCATAAATCCCCTGCCATTTGGGGACTTCATGCTTGGCAGACGTGATAAACGCCGGGACCTTGATTTTCTTAGCCGACTGAGTGATCCAGTCTTTCGGTTTGCCAAATCGCTCAAAATATTCGCCCGGAGCAAACGACATCACGCCATCTACCAGCTCTGGATGCTCGCCCGCGATTCGCAACGCCAAAGCAGAACTGTATGAGCTACCCCATAAAATGACTTTGCTCCCCGGACTCTCCTTCCTCGCCAGCTTCAACGCCGCGATCATGTCCTGCTCCGCATCCGGAAAACCCGTGTCCTTGCCAGCCGCCTTGGCACGCTTGACAGTCTCATTGTCGACATCGTTGACGCTACCACCCGACCGTTGATCAATCGCCAAGCAGTGAAATCCCAATGCGTTAAGGACAGGACCGATCTCTCGATACTCACCGCGCGACCAACCGGCTTGATGGCATAGCACGATCATAGGCACCTTGTCGCCCTCGACCTTGAAATACAACTCACCCGTGATTTCCAATCCATCTTCTGATTTGAAAGTCAGCGACTCATACGTATTCTCGGGCTCATCGGATTTCTCCTGTTCGTCTTGCTCAGCGACCCTTTTACGAGTGGCCAACTTGACCGAGGTTTCGATTTGCTTGCTGTCACGTTGAACTACCAAATTCAGAACATCGCCAGGTTTCTGAGTTCCCAGCAAAAGGTAAACGTCCTTCAATTCGCCAATTTCTGATCCATTCAATTTCAAAATGACGTCATTGATTTTGAGAACTTTGTCCGCTGGTGAGCGGGGGACCACTTCCACCACTCGAACTTCCTCTCCATCCTCAAACGTTTTCATCTGGATCCCGAGGAACGGAATCTTGGACTCCTGCATGGACGCTGGTTTGTCCTGAGCGTACGCGGACATTGACATGGCCAAGGCCATCACCAAACTAAGCCCTGTCATTCGTTTCATATTCACAATGCACCATGTGTGGATTTGGAGGGAAAATTCACGCGATTGAATTTAGAATTCTATTCGATTGGCAACCGAGTTTGAATTGTGGTGGACCCACCTAACGAAAAAAGCCTCGCCTAAGGACGAAGCTTTGAGAGTTATGTTCAATATCAAACACCAGATGCAACAGCCGAACCGTTCTGCACCACACCATGACGGGCCAAGCCTGACCCAACACAAGCCTGCCCTAAGACTTGGGCTCGTGCGTCTTGGCTTCCTTGTCAATGTCTTCCAAGACTTCGCTCATGTCCTCAACATAGCCGCCTGCTGACAAAACTTTATGACGAATTTCTTCACAAACGTCTTTGTTCTCAACCAGGAACCTGCGAGCCTTTTCTTTCCCCTGACCGATGTGCGTGCCGTTGTATTTGAACCAAGAACCGCTGCGCTCCACGATTTTGTGAACCACGCCGAGGTCCAAGAGATCGCCTTCGTAGCTGATTCCATGATCGTGCATCATGTCAAACTCGGCGATCCGGAACGGCGGAGCGACTTTGTTCTTAACGATCTTGGCTTTGACCCGCTGTCCGACTTGGATATCGCCGTCTTTGAGGGCTCCAATTCGACGAACGTCAATTCGGACGGACGTGTAGAATTTCAAGGCACGACCACCGGGGGTCGTTTCAGGACTTCCAAACATCACACCGATCTTTTCACGGATCTGGTTAATGAAGATCGTACAAGTCTTGCTACGGGCAATCGCTCCCGTCAGTTTCCGCATCGACTGGCTCATCAAGCGAGCCTGCAAGCCAACGTGTGAATCGCCAATTTCGCCTTCGAGTTCTTTCTTGGGCACGAGAGCAGCGACCGAGTCAACAACGATCACGTCGACGGCGTTTGACTTCACCAACATCTCCACGATCTGCATTGCTTCTTCACCACTACTAGGCTGAGAAACGAGAAGCGTGTCGAGGGAAACACCCAGTTTTTTGGCCCAAGTTGGATCAAAGGCATGCTCGGCATCAACGATCGCGGCGATCCCACCCGTTTTCTGAGCTTCAGCGATCACGTGCAGGGCCAATGTCGTTTTACCACTCGACTCCGGACCGTAGATTTCGATGATACGGCCGCAAGGAAGGCCGCTGCCGCCTAGGGCCATGTCCAACGACAGACTCCCAGTAGAAATCCCTCGGATCTCTTGCTTGGAATCATTGCCCAACGCCATGATCGAGCCGGTTCCAAATTGGGCTTCGATTTGCTGAACGGCTGTTTTCAGTGTTTCGTTCTCTTCCAACATCACGTCGACGGCAGCCACGGAAGCCATGTCGCCCTTTTTCTTGGCAGCCGATTTTTTGGTCGCCGATTTGGCTGGTGCCTTGTTTTTTGCCATCGTTTTCTCTGCCTTGTTCTTGGAGGATGTAGACTTGGTTTCCGTCTGATTCTTGGATGGTTCCGGAGCCGGTTTAAGACTATCCGTTGCGGATTTGGCCGTGGCAGGCTTCGCAACGCCCGGCTTCACTGCCACTGGTTTTGCTGCTACTGGTTTCACTGCTTCTGGTTTTGCTGCCGTAGCCTTAATCACCGCTTTGGAAGCCGCACCATTTTTCGTCGCTGTCGAAGTCGCCATATTTAAATTCCTTGATTGCTAGGTGAGTGGCAAAGGCAACATGACAGAAAGTTACGATACGACTCGCAAAACCGGTTTACAAGTGCCTTCACACCTATCATTCGCGGAACGATGGACACATCTGGTCACTCTCAGCTATTTTCTCGCAAAAAAGATCTGGCAGACGCCACAGAAACCAACATAGGGTAACTTTGTACAGTGTTTTCATTTCCAGAACACTGGCAGTTTTTTTTTCGGAAAATTCAGAAATTACTGGTGTTTTACGATGAATTCCCCTCAAAACAGTCAGGCTAACGGCGAGTTTCAATCTCTCCAACGACCCAAACATACCCTTGAGCGAAATGCCCCCTGAGGCAAACGGTTGGGGATTTTGTGCGCTGGCATAGCAACAGCCGTCAAGACTTTTGGAATTCCAAGCGGCCGAAATTCTTGACGAGTCTGAAACGTAGCTTGCGTCGATGACAGTCAAAGGCGCCCGTCCTACGGCGTTTTACCAAACACTCAGCGAGAAGTTCCGCGATCGATTATTTCGTCGCATCCGTTGCGTAATGAGTGAGCTCTTCCTCTCGCAGCCCGGCAAGATCAGCGGCCTCTTCGAGAAAGTAGTTCAGCTCGGCCTGATCGTCAGCGTGTAAGACGTCATAAGCATGGGCAGCACTACGGGCATGGTAAAGCTGCTCCGCAAGGTTCGTGTCTCGCGTGATCGCCGTCGCAAACGCAGCAATGACTTGAAGATGCCGATTGCGTTCGAGTTCCGGCGTCGCCAACAGCAACACCGCATGCACACGTCGACCATCGGGAGCATCAAAATCAAGACCTTCACTGCTGATCCCTAACACGCCTCGGATTTCACTGCCCTCGTCCAAGATCGCATGCGGAATCATCAAGCCACGTCCAAGACATGTTGTTTCCTCCCGGTCACGCCTCAAAACGTCCTCGACGAATTCATCTTCCGGCAGCTTGATCGTCGAAGTCGCATACAACTGATCGGCAAGCGCTCGAATCGTGGCTTCCTTGTCGCCCCCCGTCAGACCAACGGCGATTCGATGCTCCTGCAAAAAGTCTAATAGGCGCGGGCGATCTTTGTGATCTTCGCCGGCTCGCATCAACGAGAATCGTGTTGCGCTGGGGCCCAGCAACTGATTGATCGCGAGCGCCGCCAACCCAACCGTATTCACCAGCACTTTGACGT
>JBLINZ010000262.1:0-8880 GCA_047639375.1 Mariniblastus sp.
GCCGCGGCAGTCAATCGGAAATCCAGCTTGTGCACTTGGCGTTCTCGCCCGGGGAATGTGAGTTTGAAAAACGATCGACGGTTGTGAGCCACCGGATTTCTAATTTGAAAACTATGCGGCCTGGAGAGCACACAAATTAAAGGGAATTGTCTTGCCCTCTGGGCTAATAAAAAACGTTGGCTGACTTCGGAGGCTGACGCCATCGACAGGCGATGTACCGGCCTCAAAAACATGATGAAAGTCTCGATCTTCCTAAAGATACTTAGCGAGCGGGCCACCGCGTGCGGCTCGCGCGTCGACTCGTTTCATGATTTCTGGATCTTCGATCAACGGCGGTGCATGATGGGGTTTGATTCTGGCGTCAATCACTAGGCTACCACGGCAACCCCAATGTTTGTCGACGGTCGAGGCTCCAATTCCAGCAATGTCTGAGGCCGGGTTACTGCGTGTGAAAACTGTCCAGAGGAAATTGTTCAAGGTCTGGGCCGTGAATTGGCTGTCGTCGCAAATAACAACCAACGGGAATTGATTGATTGGATGATCGGTCGGAATCGATTCGCAGAACATCTTGATAGCGGAGTCGGTTGCGGGTCGTGCCAGGAATTTCGGGCCAGTGACGGCGAGTACTCCGGGCAAGCAGACGCAAGCCGCCTGGAATTCCCCAGGCAACGAAAGTTCCGCTGGGATGTCTGTGGGGAGTTTGCGAATGGCTGGCCCAGCAGCCGCCACAACGAGTTTGGAGCCTTCGTTGAACCCGCTGCCGGAATAGTCAAGCGTATCGATCGTGGTTCGGGTTTGGAAATGCAAGTCACGCGTCCAATCGACGCGCTCGAGCATCCGTACAAAAAACGTCTCAATGTCGTTGACGTTAAGCGAGCGGTCGCAGGCTTCGTCGATTATCCAAACGTACTTGGCCAGTGACATTTGTCCTTGTCCCAAGATCGCATTGGCTTGTGTCAGCAATTCCTGTGGTTGTGTCGTTGGCTGGTAGGGGACGTAGCGTTCGCTGCCAATCGCCAGCAGCAAAGGGTGCACCCCGGAAGCGTCGACTGCATTCACGGACTTGATGCCAGGCAACACGGTTGGGATCACTGGGCCTGTGAGTTCATGAATCAGCTCACCGAACACGGTGTCTTCTTGAGGTGGGCGACCGACCACAGTGAAAGGCCAAATCGCGCCGGGGCGATGGTAAACGCGGTCGACATTGAGGACGGGGAATTCATGTGCCAAGCTGTAGTAGCCCAGGTGGTCACCAAAGGGGCCTTCCGGAAGTTGGCGATTGGGATCGATCGTCCCGCTGATACAAAAGTCGGCTTGGGCATAAATCGAAGCGGCATTCGATTGTCGGACCATCGGGATCCGATGCCCTGCCAATGCGCCAGCGAACGTTAGCTCGGACATGCCTTCTGGAAGCGGCATCACGGCTGCGACCGTCATCGCCGGGTTGCCTCCGACGAACACGTTAACGCGAAACGGTTGTTTGGCGTCGATCGCGGCTCGATGGTGGACCCCAATGCCCCGATGAATTTGGTAGTGCACTCCGACTTGTTGGTCGGGAGTGTATTGGTTTCCCGAGTATTGAATTCGATACATGCCCATGTTGGACTTGATCAACCCGGGAGCCCGAACGTCCTCGCTGTAGACTTGGGGGAGTGTAACAAAAGCGCCACCGTCGTCCGGCCACGATTTCAATTGAGGCAGGGCGGTCAGGCTCGTTTGGTTTTGCATGATCGGACCTGAGCGGACGAATTTCGGCCGCATCTGCAGCGCGATCAAAGGAGCCCGCCAGTACTTGAGCGGGTTCCGCATCGCTTGCCCAGGATCGACTTTCAATTGAATCGCCCGTTGCACATTCTCGAACGTGTCCCGAAAAATGTATCGAGCCCGCTCTAGGCTTCCGAATAAATTCGACGTCATCGGAAACGTACAATCGATGACGTTGTCAAAAAGCAGCGCTGGACCGCCGGATTGATACACTCGGCGATGAATTTCGGCCGCTTCCAGGTTGGCATCGACTGGATCGGAAATCCTTAGTAGATGTCCATTCCGTTCGAGGTCAGTCACGCAGTCGCTTAAATTTCGATAGCCCATAGTAGTGTCATTAAAGGCGATAAAAGGTCAAAATGATTTGAACGGGGTACGGGCTTGGTTGGGTCGGGCCGTTGGAGCTTGGTGCCCTCGAGTCGGTCGGAATTTGTACAACCGGCTGGCAGCGAGGATTTTAACGGACAAGGCCAAGTTAGGCAGCGGGAGGGGTTCTAATCTATTTCCACATGACGGGGTTCGAACTTTTTTACTCGCTGAGTCCTCTGGCCGTAATCTAGGTATTGTATTTCGCGAGGGCTGCCAACTCGTTTCTACTGATCTGTTCGTCTGTGAGTTCCATACGAGCTAAGCCGCGGCGATTTGACACAAAAAATGGCCCGTCATGCTGGACGGGCCAAGTGTTCAAATTGGAATACGCAGATGGTGACGAAACTTCTGAGCCAAAGTGCCCGAGCTTGGTTCCAGGCTCGCTTAGGCCTCGAATGGTGACTAACGCCTGCTAACGCGTCGGATTTGATTCTTGTTTTCACTCAGGCATTCGAAGAAATCACAGACTTTACTCGCTCTCATCTTACGCGTTTTTGCAAGTTGCTTTTTTGTCGAGGATCTTGCAGATTTTGTACAGCATCACGTTGGAGTACTCGTTTTCGGGAATCGTTTCGCCGCTTCTCAAACGCTCAGCCGTTTGATATGAGTCGATGACGCTTAGAATGCCAACCACGATCCCAGGGAGGACGCAGAGAATGCTCCCGATGATGGTGGCGACCAAAGTAAAAATCCATTTGTTCGTTTGGCCGTTGATAACGATATGGCCGATTCCGAGCACGAACCAAGTTAGCAAAGCAGCGGCAATTGGGTTTGCATCTGGTTTGGAAATTGTTGACATCAAAAATCCCTTTCGACTGGAAGTATTATTCAGTCCACAAAGCCTCGTGGATTTACAGACTCATTTCAAGCAAGTTTCACCAATTCTGAAACTTTAAAGGTGAATAAATGCCTGATCGAACTTGCGAGTGTCGCGGGTACTCACCTCGTTCCTTGGTCATCGCAGGTGGTACGACCATCGCCTCGAAGTTTAACGGTTCACGATCCTAGCTAAATACTCTTTCAGGATTCTTGCTGACGTCAGCAAGTTCTGCGCACTGGGAACGACCAAATTCGGCGTCGGGGCGTAGTGTTCGGTTGCGAAGTCTGCGGGGACCGGGAGCAATGAAAGGCCTTGGCTTTCGGCCAGCCGGATGGCGCGCGGTAAATGCCAGGCGGACGTCAGGAGTCCGATCCGGCTGCCTGCATCGTTTTCGTCTAGCCACTTTTTCAGGTTTGACATTTCTTGAGAAGTGTTGTCGCCGCGCATTTGAAGCAGGGCGGATTGGGGGACGCCGAGGCCAAGCAAGATTTCCGCGGCTTCTTCACGGGGATGCAGGTCGTTGGGCGTTGAGCGGAATGTCTGGCTGCCAGTGCAGATGATCTGCTTGACTTGTCCCGCGTGAAAGAGCCGTGCCGCGAGCGCGACTCGATCACCGCTGTTGGCCAGCGCAGCTTGGCCGTTTAAGTTCGTCGTGGTCCCGCCGCCTAGTACTACCACGGTATCGAACGGTTCCCCGCCAAACACATCGATTGATTGGTATCGTGATTCCAATGAGCTTGCCAAGCCTTGGGAGACGAGTTGGTTGCCACCGATCGTTAAGACTAGCCAGCACCCGAGGCTTACGACGGCTGGCCAGCCTTGTCGCATCATGACGCAAAAATAGATTTGTAGAATTAGCCCAAGCCAGACCAAGCCAATTGGTGTGGCGAGACTGGACAGAAGTTTTTCCACCATCGTGGGGCCGCTGACCATTCCCGCTCCGCCGATGAAGAGGGCTCCGAGGAACAAAAGTAGCAGTAGATGCGGGATGAATCGAAGTCGACCTGGTTTTTGAGAAGTGTCAGCTCGTCGATCCTGAGCGTAATACTCATCGTACTGGTCTTCCCAGTTTTTTTTTCGATTCCAAAAAGCCATCGTGTTGTCCTAGCCGAAAAATAGGCTTGCAGCGGATAAAAATCTCGTCTTCTCTTGGTGCCCTGGGGCCTCAGTCAGGATTACGTGGTCCGCAAGAATCTCGTTGGCCAAGCTGGTTCGTCAATCCGGCCATCTTAATCATCGGTTTGCTGGGGCCCCGAATCGACACTTATTCGAACAGATTTTTATCGATCAGGCTGGGCGTGAATAGCAGGTAGGTCCCGTCAAGCCTGGATTTTGGTAAGCTGTTGGGTTCTCGAAAAGCAGGGGCAAACAACCTGAGCCGGGCAAGCCGGAATCTATGGGCATCCAGTCGACGAGCGATGGTTGTTGTTTCCGGGCTAGGCCTCGTTCTGGTGCCTTGGGTTTTGGGCGATTTTCTGACGAATTCACTCTTTGGTTTGACCGATCATGCATCCTGACAATCATCCGCTTTCTGGCCACGAAGAAAAAATCAATGACCTGCGTGAATGCGGCCAACTCTTCCATTCGCGAGGTTGGTCGGTTGGGACGAGCAGTAACTATAGTGTCGTGTTAAACAACGATCCTGTGGAATTGATCGTCACAGCCAGTGGCAAAGACAAGGGGCGGCTGGAAGAGCAGGATTTTGTTCACACGGGGCCCGATGGAGCGCCAATTGAACCGGATCAGCCGAAATCATCGGCCGAAACGATGTTGCATGTTGTCTTGGCGGAGCAACCTGACGTGGGCAGTGTTTTGCACACGCACAGCGTTTGGGGGACGCTGTTGTCAGATCATTTTTTTGATGAGGGCGGGTTCGAGATCGAGGGCTTCGAAATGCTCAAGGGGCTGGAAGGAATTAAGTCGCATGATCACAGTCACTGGATCCCAATTTTTGAGAACACACAAGATATTCCCGTACTGGCAAAGCAAGTCCGAGACCGAATTGCGGACCCCATGGAACCGATGACTCACGGTTTTTTAATTCGAAAGCACGGCCTTTATACTTGGGGGAAAGACGTTTTCTCGGCTAGGCGTCATATTGAAATTTACGAGTTTTTGTTCGAATGCACGGCTCGAAAAATCGGATTTCCAACGAACTAGCTGTTCTTAGCAGCTGGATGCTTGCGGACGTTTGGGCCATTCGCTGACTGGTCTATCGCCCTTGAATCCATTAAGATAATGGCTGATCGAATTTGGCATTTTTCTTCCTCGGCTGATCGGGCAAGAGAATTCGCACCGTCGTTTGACGAGAATCTGGCCGACGATGAAGTCAATCGTCTGGCGGCAATCGGTGGTTTGCTAATCTAATTTACAAGAGGTGTTCCCATGGCACGTGTTCAGATCCCTGATGAGAATTGTGAAATCCGCGAGCCGGCTGAGATCAAAGCGTTCCTCAAGCAATATGGCATCGAGTTTGAGCAGTGGGATGTCGAAGGGCGGATTGGCTCTGACGCGACCAACGAACAAATTCTCGAAGCCTATTCGCCTGAGATTGAGCGACTCAAGTCCCAGCATGGATTCGTAACCGCCGACGTGATTAACGTCAGTCCGGAGACTCCGGGGCTGGGTGGAATGCTGGCGAAATTCGACAAAGAACATCTGCATTCCGAAGACGAAGTCAGGTTTACGGTAAAGGGCTCGGGTGTATTTCACATTAATCCCGAAACAGCCCCCGTGTTCGCAGTGACCGTGGAGGCGGGTGATTTGATTAGTGTTCCCCGGGGGACGCATCACTGGTTCAATCTTTGTACTGACAAGACGATTCGTTGCATCCGTCTATTCGAAGACGTTTCCGGCTGGACGCCTGAATACATGGAAGAGCCAGTCCATGAGAAGTACGCCCCGCTCTGCATGGGGCCAAGCTATCTTGAAGGCGAGCAAGAGGGTGGCGGCGAAGTTGAAATTCTCAAGTTGTAAAGTCATCGGCGATTAATGATCGGCGATTTGGATTGAAATTAATTGAAACCCCGCGAGACTTTTCGGTCTCGCTTTTTTCTTGGACGGTGCTTGAATGACGCAGATGACAGCCAAAGGAATCTTGCTGGATATCGAAGGAACAACTTCCTCAATCAGTTTCGTCTACGACGCGATGTTTCCCTTCGTGCGGGAGAATGCCAGCGTGTTTCTAGCGGATCATTGGGAAGATGAATCAGTTCAGTCAGCAGTTGGGTTGCTGGCAATCGATTTGGGGCATGCGTCCGTTGAGCAATGGCTCCAAAATCTGCCGGTAAGCGCTCAGCAATCTGCGGTCGTGCAAGGCGTGATCGGCCTCATGGATGATGACGTCAAAGTAACGGGGCTCAAGCAAATCCAGGGTTTGATTTGGAAGTCCGGTTTTCGTGACGGGCGATTGGTGGCTCACCTGTTTGATGACGTTGCGGGAAGTATCGCCGGTTGGAATCAGAGTGGGCTGGATGTGAGAATTTATTCTTCAGGGAGCATTCAGGCTCAGAAGCTTTTCTTTGGACACACGATTGCTGGTGATTTATTGGATCAATTGAAGGGGCATTACGATACAACTACCGGCGGCAAGCGTGACGCGGAGAGTTATTCGTTGATCGCGGATGAGTTCGATTGTTTGGTAAGCGAGATTGTTTTTGTGAGCGATGTGGTTGAAGAACTCGAGGCCGCGAAAACAGCCGGCATGCAAACGGTGCTAAGTATCCGGCCTGGGAATCAGGAGATTGTTGACGAGCATGATCATTTCGCTGTGACCAGTTTCACGCAAATTCAAATCGACGGTTAGTGTCGGTGTTCCCGTCGGGATCAAGATAGCCGTCTTTCGCTCCGCCGAAAGAGTGTCGATTGAGAGTCTTTCTCGCTGGTACAAATAACTAATTCGCTCGTCGACTGCCAGCATTCAAGGTCTTGGTTGCGATGCAGAACGGTCTCACGCGCCAGGTCATCGATCGAGTTACAGGGGTGATCGGTCGGGATCAGTCAAGTTATTTGTACCGGCGAGAAACGCCGTCGTTTGATTGTCTTTCGACGGAGCGAAAGGCGACCATCGATCCTGAAAGGATCGCAGCCGGGCTTGAGGGGCAGTTACACCACCGGATGATGAGATGCATGGAATTTGTGCGAATGCGACTATTGTGAGCGCTAGCTCTTTTTGGCGCAACACCTTATGACTCCTTGCAACACCTTATGACTCCTTGTGACTCCTTGTGACTCCTTGTGACTCCTTGTGACTCCTTGTGACTCCTTGTGACTCCTTGTGCAAAATCCTAGTTAGCGAGGAAGCGTCCGTGTGGGTGGCTCGCCGGCAAGGGGCAATCGCCCACGCCTACAAACGCTTTGCGTTTGACACGGTCGCCTTGTAGCTTCTACACGTTGTCTGCCGGCTAATCGTGAAACGATCTATCGTTGCGCATTTTAAATCAACAAACCATTACGCGTCGGGTTAGCGTTTTTGAAGTTCCCCAGAGTTGGTAGACAGTGAGTCTCCGTATGTCGTGATTTAATTTCAGCCTCGGATTAAAAGTTGACGATTCCCTTCGCTGACACGTCACGGCTCGCGATAACCGTTACAAGCCCACCACAAGTGCTACCAAGGATTTGCCAGCGTGAGCCCTTTCAGGTTTTTCGGTGTCTTCAAGTGAACCAGAGTTTGCTGGCGGCCGTAAAATCAACTCGGTTGACCCCCGACGTGTGCTGTTTAAAAATCAGCCGCACACAAGAATCGCGATTAACGTCGCCTTGAGATCGGAATTGAGCTTTGTTTCGCCGCACTCCATGACGGAGTTTTTGATAGTGATTAGTTGTCCTTCAGGAGGGAGGCTTCGAATCGTCCCGTCTATTTCGGAGTGCTATCCATGCAGTCTTATTTTGTTTCGCGATTCGCGCCTTGGTTTTCGATGACGACTATGTCGTTGGCTTTCGTGGTTGCCGGTGGTGTTTTGTTTGCGGACGATCCGCCCGTCAAGTTCGATGTCCCTTCATTGGTGAGTGTGCACGAATTGGAGTTTGCCGAAGGGCATGAATCGGCACGCAGTCCGAACTTAAAGATCGTCGAAGTCGTGATTCCGGTGTCGACCGAAATTGGATTTCGCGATCGAGAAAACATTGACGAGTTTCGATTCGACGTCTATTGGAATCGAAACGTCTATCCGATCGACAACTATTCACCCCGGACACAGACGGTCAGCGACGTGGAGGGTCTGATTGCGGTGGAAAAGGGGACGGACACCAGCGCTGGGGTTGGGTTCAATTTGAAGGGGAGTGTTGAGGCGTTTTCCGGGAACGCGGAGGCGGATCTTTCTCAGCGGACAACGACGAAGCTCCGATACTCCGAGGTTCCACAGCATGAAGTTTTGGTTGCCAGTGGCACCATTCGGCGAGGGACTGGAGCATTCTTCCGATTCCATCCCTCCAAACGAGAAACCCTGGAGGGTGGTCGTGATCTGATCGTCGCTTTTCGAGTCCCACAGTCATGGCGAGGCGGAGTCATCAAAGTCGAGTGCCGCGCCGCGGGGCACCGAAAAATCATGGGCTCCTGGAGAGAACCGTTCGAAGAAAATCGAGCGTTCGTGCTTCCCATATATCTCGAAGGTGACGATCAGGCGCGGCAAGCTGCTGAAGCGTTTGTGCGAAAAGAACAGGGGCTTCGCCGCAACTGGCAATCTCATCAGAAACAAGCACGCCCGCAACCGGTGGGATTGTTTAGTCTGACTGGAAGGCCGGCTGCGTCTGGGTCGAGCTTGCCTAGCGAGTGGGTGCATCACTTGATCCAGTCTGGAAACGATAGTTACCTGAATCGATACCGCGAAAAGATTCCGTCAAACGTTGTCGACGCAGCCGAGCAATTTGTCGCTGCTCGGAAAGAACTGTTCGCGTTCAGCCGCTGAGTTGAAGAGCACGGGGGTCGC
>JBLINZ010000263.1:0-8777 GCA_047639375.1 Mariniblastus sp.
CGCTCGGCAAGACTGGGCTCGCGGCCATAGGCTCGCAAGAAAAGGTCATTGATGATCGTCTTGCGATTCTTATTTTCGCCGAGCAAATCCAAGGCGGTGGCGATGGAGCGGTTAAGTGTGTCTTCGCTATTGAACAAACTGAACGCCTGCGGTGTCACCGTAGAATTTCGCCTGACTTCGCAAGATTCATCCGGACTGGGTTGATTGAACACTTCCATCATGGGGTTTCGTAAGCCTCTGGCTTTTTTGGCATAGATGGAGCGTCGGTTTCTTTGCTCGGGCGTGCGGGCGGGCTCGTAAGCAGCAGCAAATGACCCCATGATTTGTCTGGGTTGCAACGCGACATCCATATTGATTTCCGGACGCGCTGGCAGACCTCCGACCAGAGAATTGAGCTCGCCAGAAACATAAAGCATACTGTCGCGAAGCTCTTCCGCACTCAAACGACGATGCTTGAATGTGGCATAAGATTCTCCGTTGGGATCTTTTTCAGCCAAACGATCGCGTTGCTCATATTCGGTCGAGCGTTGATAGGCTTGAGAGGACATGATGAGTCGATGCATTTCTTTGACCGACCAACTGGATTCGACAAACTGGTGGGCAAGGTAATCCAGCAATTCCGGGTGGGATGGTTTTCCTCCCATCGCGCCAAAATTGTTTGGCGTGCTCACAAGCCCCTGACCAAAGTGATAACTCCAGATTCGGTTGGCCATCGATCGGGGAACCAAGACGTTCTTGGGACTGGCCAACCACTGCGCGAATGCCAAGCGACGTCCCTGAGGGGCCTCCGGAATGGTATTCCATTCCGTGGCTGCCAGGCGATCGTTTGAGCCCGGAAGTGCGCTGAAAACCCCAGGAGTAACTTTGGCCCCCCGGGCAAAAGGATCTCCACCCGTGAGGATGTGAGAAACTTCTAGGTTGCCACCACTCATGGGGTCCTTCGGCATCCCAACCATCTTGCCTGATATCAACGGAGGTTCTGGAGACACGCCGCTGTATACCGAAAGCACAAACGGCTCGAACTTATTCAATTCGTAAGTGGTCCGAAGCACATTTTTTCGACCGACTTTTTGCCTGCCGAGCTCCTCTAGCGTTAGCCCAAGTCCAAGAGGAGGCAACTTCTCAGCCGGAACACCCAGTTTTGCAAGTTGGCCTCGTCCCTTGACGGGAATGTCTTTTTCAAGGCACCACTTCTTGACCGCCAACGCCTCCTTGGCGCTCAACACATCCCGCATGTTCGCAAAATACCGAAGCCTCTTTTTCATGACTTCCTTTTCCTCAAAACCAGTGATGGTTTCGCACTCCTGAAATGGAAGGGTCCGATCCACAAACTGAGTGGTGGCAAACACGGATTGAATCCGGTAATAGTCTTTGGTCGGAATCGGATCGAATTTATGGTCATGACATCGAGCACATTGAAACGGATGCGACAAGAATGCCTGGCCAACAATATCAGTCACATCGTCAAGGAATTGCTGCCGAGTCACGCGCGCCACCGTCATCGACGTGTTTTCCCATGAACCCATTCGCAAAAACCCGGTGGCAATCATCGCATCTGGATCATCCGGATGCCATTCGTCGCCCGCTACCTGTTCGAGGATAAACTGATCGTAAGGCTTGTCGTTGTTGAATGAACGAATGACGTAGTCTCGGTACCGCCAAGCGGCAGGTCGTTCATAATCGTTGGCAAAACCAGCGGAATCCGCATAACGAACGACGTCTAGCCAATGCCGTCCCCATTGCTCACCGTAACGAGGATCATCGAGTAAGCGGCCGACAACCTTTTCAAATGCCTGTGCCTCAGAATCGGGGTCTCCTAGAAACGCAGCGATCTCATCCGGGCTCGGTGGCAAGCCGATCAAATCGAAAGTCGCGCGACGAATCAGCGTTCGTCTATCGGTTGGGAGCGAAGGTGCGAGTCCAATGTCAACAAGCTTCTTGTTGATGTAGGCGTCGACAGGATGGACTTGGCTTAACTCAAAGGGAACATCCGAGCTTCTCAACGGTTGATAGGCCCACAAGTCCTCCTTCTTGTAACGGCGGTTGGACCAATCGTCATCCAATCCTCCACTGGTTTCCACAACGACCCCTTCAGCATACTTTGCTTGAATAATCGCTTGATCTTTTCCGGATGGCCAAGGTGCTCCCGCATCGATCCAGTCCCTGACCATCAAGGTTTGGCTCTCAGTTAGTTTGTCCGCCTCCTTCGGAGGCATGAGGTAATCTTCCATCTGCCGAGTGGTGGACTGATAGAGAAAACTACCGTTGCCATCGCCCGGAATAAGCACCTCACCCGATGACTCACCGCCCAAGAGCATCGCGTCTCGACTAGTCAGATTGAGATCTCCTTTGATCTCACCCTCTCCGCCATGGCACGCGAAACACTTCAACTTAAGCAACGGCTTAATTTTGAGAGCGAATAGTTTTTCTCCATCCGTGTACGAATCCTCCTGAGCCAATGACGACGCGACCGAAACCAAGAACAGGGTCAGGCTAAGCACCAATACGGAAAAACGTTGCATCTTCATCGAGCGTTCCTGTCGGAGGCAGAGACTTGGGGCGGTGGCAAGATTTCCTACACGCGATCAGCTGCCGGACAGACGAAACCATTTCGGTACTCGCGTGATAGCTTTGCATTCGCCTCCGGAGAATCCGGAAATTGCTCCATCTTGGGGTCAAATTTGAGTACCGGGCTCATCGTCATTGAACGCTTTTTCAAATCAACTCCGTTGTCACTCAGATGCTGAATCGTTCTATCCAATGTGGCGACATTGTTATCAAGACTCTTGACACTCTTCAGCGCGGTTCGCAAATCATTGATCGAAACATCGTCTTGTTCACCGACCTCGTAGGCAATGTTTCCAAGATGACCGATCGCCGCCGAAAGGTGTCCTTCGAGAACATTCGCATTGAGTACTTTGGAGTCTTGATTGACAACCCCGTCAATGAAGTTCGCGAAGTGATTTCCACCTCCGACAAACTCCTTCAACACATTAAAGTCTTTGTCGTAGGCCACGAAGTGCGTTTCGGTTAACTCAACGACGTAACCCTCGGTGCCGTAAAAGACTTCGCCCATCTTGTTGCCTTTGGTACTGCGGAACAGGCGGTTGAGAACTTGGTCCTTAGAGTTGTCGACCGATAGGCCGCGAGTTTCAAAGACGATGGATTTGTCGCCGTAATCATAAATCGAAACTTCGGTGTTCGCCGTGTCACCCGCGTCGACGTAACTGGGGTCATTACGTTCGGCTGGATAACCAAGTCGCCCACCATACGTAAATACGCTGTTTGGATGCGTTTCAATACCAAGCCCCCAGCGGCAGAGATCGGAATGATGCGGTCCTTGGTTCCCAGAATCCCCGTTTCCGTACGCGCGTTGCCAATGCCAATCGTAATGGAATTGCCTACGAGTCACTTGGGGGGTGGAATACGGAACCGGACCGCTCCAGAGATTGAAGTCGACTTCCTTGGGAATCTTGTAGTCCCCCAGTGCATTGATCGACTTGCGGCGTTTGTAACAGATACCACGAGCAAAATTGACTTCGCCGATTCCGCCGTCCCGAATGAACTTCACGGCATCAATCGCTGCTCGATGCGATCGTCTCTGCGTGCCGACTTGGCAAATGCGACCGTACTTTTTGGTTGCTGCCACCAACGCCGCACCTTCCGCAACTTCATGACAAAGCGGTTTCTCCATATACAGGTCTTTGCCGGCTTGCAACGCCCAAACGCCACTCAGCCCGTGCCAGTGATTAGGCGTTGCAACACTGACGACGTCGACAGACTTATCATCAAAAGCCGCACGCATGTCGCGAATGCACTTCGGCTTACGGACTTGCGCCTCAGCGACCTCTGCAGCTCGTCGCTGACCCACCTTTTCATCAGGATCGACGACGTAAAGAATTTCGACGCGAGGGTCGGCAAGGAATGCCTTTACGTGAGCGCCACCACGGGTGCGAGCGCCGATCACCGCGACACCCAACGTCTCATTCGCGTTTGACTGTGGGGAACCAGCCAGCAGTGCACTGGGCACGGCAAGCACACCAAGGCCAATCGCAGATTTTTTGAGGGCGTCACGTCGCGTCAGGGAGAAAGACATCGTCGATCCTTGTTATTCCGGAATTGGATATGGACTTGGAGCTATTCTGAATTCGCTACTTCATTGCCGGGATCTCGTCGGAAGGGCTCAACTCGCCTCGCATTATCTTTCCAGCTATTCCGGTAAGACGCAAGTAATAGTCGCTAGGCAAGCCTTCGTAAGTGAGGAACGCAGCGCCGTCGCCTTGCGGCGGTTGATTCGTGCACTTAAAGATCGCCGTCCCCTCGTCAACTTCATCAAACATCGCGACATAGAGCATCTCACACCCCGCACGCTTGGCTGTCACGATTTGGGACCATAGGAACTCACCTTTCAACCTTGGAACCGCATTGAGCTTATCACCTTTCAGGTTTTGCCAACTGAACCCAGGAAAGACGACTGGCATGTAATCCAGCTCGCGTTCTTCGCACCACTCATTGTCCGGTTGCCAACACTTGTCCCCGTGCTGAACGACACCTTTCACGTCACGATACCGGCTCACCGTCCAGGGGCTGACCACGTCCGCAAGTTGAATGACTTCATGCAGCTCCGGATCCGAAATCGAATCTCGATCCAAACTGCGCCAGCCAGTCGGCACGCCCAGCATCACCGAGCAGCCGTCCGCCTTGAGGAACTCAATCAGTTCCTGGCATTCCTTAAGCGAATACTTTCGACGCTTGTTTTTGTCGTTGAAGCCAATTCCCCAAACGGCGACGACCGGTTTCCCCTCATGCTTTTGATAGGCTTCGTCGTCGGTGATTTTGGCTTTGAGGCGAAGCGATTTCCAATCTTCGCGGACGATTTCCGTCCCACCCGGTGGCAAACCAGTCAGGTCGTACATGACGGCATAAGAGCGACCCGCCTTTTCGGCACCCTCGCGAACGTTGCTGAGGACGTTGTCTTTGTGACGTCGCCCTTGGTCGCGCCGCAGTCCGTGGGCAAATCGTTGCAAGAAAACGCCGTCGATGCCGTAGTCTCGCATCCATTCAAAATGCCTCACGACCGTTTTTCGATTTCCACTACTGAACACCTCGGCCGTGCCCCCATCCGCATGCTTGAAACCAGTGACGTATCGCTCGTCGGCCTCAAGCTCCGAAACATCGGGCCATAAATCGACCGTGACATTTCCAGGCCCAAACTTTCTGTCTTTGTCTCTCGCCCAGTGTGTCCAACCAAGCTTCGCGCCGTCGCCTTCGCAATTGAACCAGCCTTGATAGCCACACATGACTTTCCCAATCAATGTGCTTCGGTCGACGACCGTGGCGGCAACGGGACTTTCTTGGGCAACAATCTGATCCGAATCAAATCCGCACAAAAAGCCAACAAGGACGGTCAAGCAAAATCTTTTGATCATTCGTAACGCTCAATGGTTTTTCGTCTTCAGCCCAGCGTCGCACTGAGTCCGCAGGTACGCAACACTTTTCAAAAACTCGGCTCTTTGGTGGTTTCGATCGAAGTCCTTTTGACCCATTCCATCTTCAGGCTTTTCAACTTCAATCGCATGCCCCTTACGACACAATCTTAGGAACTCGACAATGTCGTTCGCCATAAGATCAGGAAATCCTTTCCAGAATTCGTCCCTTAGAAACGGGATCGGGCGAGGACTGTTGGAGATGGTCTCCACGAACAACGGAACGCCTGGACAAAGCGTTGCCAGGTAATTGACATAGGCCGGAGCATCCATCAACCCATCCCCAATTGCAGTCCACTGAAATGTCGCTCCCTCTTCTGACGGCCACACCATGTAATCACGAATGCTGCTGCACACGGCGAAAGGTCCAAGCGTCTGGACGTGCTGCATTGGATCTTCCATGGACCACAACGCGTTGCCAGGATCGAGCATGGCGCCGCAAACATCCGCACCAACTTCCTGGATCAGGGCAAGCACTTCCTCTGCCCGTAGGTCGCCCGCATGGTTTTCGAATCCAAACTTGACACCCGCATCGAGCGCACGACTCTTGAGCGCTTTCATGACCTTGACGGATTCAGCAATTCGAGCCTCAATTCCACCTTCCGTGTATCGGTCATCCTGTTTTCCAATACGTACGTTGACGACAGGTGATCCAATGGACTTCGCGACATGGATGCCTTTTGCGAGCAGGGCTTCGGCATTGCCATGTTTGCTGGAAAACGAAGTGGCGTTTTCAGAGATGCCTCCGGCACCGATGTAGATACGGATTCCGTTTTGGCTTGCCAGGTCTTTTAGTTTCTTGAGGTGCGAGTCTTCCAGGCTCTCGAAGTAGTTGAGGCTGTTCAACAAGACAGCATCAAGCTTTTGTTCGGCGGCAAATTTGATCTGCGAAGCCGCCTTCCACTTCATCGCACGCATCGAATGACCGTCCAATCCAAGCGGCACACGCGTCGCGCCGTCGGGGTTGGCGGGGTTGGCGGCCAGCAAACGGTTGGGCGTGGTAGCCACTGCGAGCATCGCAGACGCGCGACACATGAATTCACGACGTCTCATATAATATTTTCCATTCCAGTTTATCGGGAACGCATTCCAACAATGCAAATAACCGAAACCGTTGCCAAAGCGTTGCCAAAGCGTTTAATATAAATGTGAGCGGTACAGCGCTAGCCGCCGGTCGCGGATGTTTGCCGTTTTTCATACTGATGGCTTGCGCCATTCCTGGCAAATATACCGAACAACTCGAAACTTATCGGAATCGCATCCACTGGCCTTTAATTCAGCTATTTGTTGGGCAACTCGAAATTAGCTTCGTTCATTCCGCCGGCTTTCACTTCAAAAAAGTCGGAGTATAAATCAGAGACCCTCGGACGTGCTTTCTGGCGTGCCTTGAAATCCGCGATGCGTTTTTTGACGGCCTCAAACTCCGCCTTGGAACCGTCATCACTGCCCGCATCTTCCAGCTCGTCTCGGAGTCCTTCCATGTCTTCGGAATCGTCGAACTCAAACACGACGGTATGTTTACCAACGGCAGCACCCTCTTCCTTGTGGCGAGTCATCAGCGTGTATTCGCCTTCGGAATTGGTCACCGCCGTAGACCAAGGACCCGGATCTGTATTGGCCTCATTGGGCATCGGACTAAAAACCAACCTGATACCGTCAACTGGCCTTCCATCGAATGTCACCTTGCCAGAAACGGGAGCGGTTGAAAAGTCGCCGCCACATCCAACCAAAGACAGAATCGCTGTCGCGAAAAAAGCCACCGCTAAGTTCGTAATATTTTTCATTGTTCTTATTTAGGATTTAAAAACGAGGCAAAAAAAGGCTCAACCGAAAACCGGTGAACCTTGAAAACGCTTTTTAGATCAACATTTTTTCTAACCGCTTAGAAATCACCTTGCACGATTTGACCGTCCGCCATCGATGCCATTTGCTTGAGCGTTCCAAATGACGTGTTTTCGCTGATGAAGTGAGTCGAACCGTCAGCAAAACTAGCGGTCGCACCGCCCGGGTGAAAACTCCCCAAAAGACTCTCTGAAGGTCGCGTCCCGTTGACACCCCATCGCCTGCTGTTGTTGCCTCGATGCAATCGACCGAGAACATTACCATTCGAGTGTCGACCACTAGCGTTGAAATCCCGGCCACCACTAATTCTTCCCGCCCAAATCGCACCGTATTCATCTCTCGGGTTATTCGTTTCACCGGCCTGAGCTTCGGTGCGACTCGATCGCTCGCCAAGCGCAATAACATTACTCGAACCGTCGCTAATTTTCGCAAAGGTTGCTCGCGAATTTCGTGAAAAGATGCCCCAAGTGAGCTTGTGTTCAATTCGGCGAGAATCCGTAAAGTTACAGCCTCCGACAGCACCCACGTAGTTCGACTTGCCGTAGGGGTTTAAGCCTGCGCTGACAAGGGCTTGGTGAGTACGGCCTTTGTTGCGGTTGCCGTCTGGACCATCGTCGCTGGGACAGAGGAAAGCCGGAATGACGTTGGAAGCCAGAGGCTGTCCATCAGCACCAATTTTTTCCCACCAATGATCATCCCAAGAGCCCGTTGCTTCTCGCAACTGGTCGTGCAAATTGTTGGCCTCCATAAACGGAAGGAGAGTCATTCCCCACCCCATAAATCGCCCTCGGGTAGGCCTACCGGGGCGCGGAATCACGGGAAGGCCACGCGAGTCATCGTCTACCCAGTTGATGCCGGGAGGAAACCTCTGAAATGTACTTTCGTAATTGTGCATCGCCAAAGCAAGTTGTCGACTGTTGTTCATACATGCCGTCCGGCGAGCAGCCTCTCGCACCTGCTGAACAGCTGGCAAAAGCATTCCAATCAAAATTCCAATGATTGCAATGACCACCAAAAGTTCAACCAGCGTGAATGCAGCGCGGGTACCTGTCGTTTTCATAGAATGCCCTAAATGATCATGAAATAACGTAAAAAATTGGCAGTCAGAAAATAGCCATTGCTCCGTCATACGATAGCCGTACACCATCACCCTATTATCCTGGGCAAAGCATATTGCTTGTGTATTGTTTTATGCATGACACAGCTAACCATCGCGTCGTTTGCCTCGATGCAAATAGCAAGAATCGAAGTGACGTTACGGAATAAATCTTATTTAATGAAAATTCAGATGAGTTGGCTTTACGTTCGGAGCCTTCCCCAGCCGTTGAACTGGGTGGGAATTTAAGTCCAAGTAAGTTTCCACGCCACCGCTGGCCAATTCAAACAAAGAGGGAATTTGAGGTTTAGACAAAATCTAGGCTTTGTCCGTTATTTATGGGATCGTTTCGC
>JBLINZ010000264.1:0-8749 GCA_047639375.1 Mariniblastus sp.
GCTACACGCTGTCCGAGCTTTTGGCGGCCGAAACAGAAATCCGAAAGCAGATCCCTGACCCATCGGTCGTCGATCCTGACAACTGGACCACATTCCAAAAACGGCTCAGCATCCAAGCTCAACAGATGCAAAAAGTTTACGGGATGAAGTTGGCATTCGGCGCACCGGGGCAAACTGACGACCCCCTACTTAAGAAACTTGACAACGCCAGCAGCAGCATTATTTCTTCGCCTTTGATTCCTTTGGTTGTCCCCACTGAGGATGCCGACACTCCATGGATTTCGTTCTCGCAATTCAAAGGTCAGCTTTGGTTGAACGAGCTTGCGAAAGAGTTCAACGTGACCACGACGCAGGAATTGGGACGCGAAATTGTCAAACGCGACGTGGTGCCCATCCTCCGAGAAGACCAAATCCGTAGCAGGATCATCTCGGCTTATCTATCAGATCCTGAATTCCTCAAAGTGATGGAGGCCCAGCATGGCGAGTCGAATCCTTCGGCCCTGGCGAGAATCCTAGAGAACAATTGGGACGCGTTCCCTGCTGCACTGAAGTCCAAAATGGAAACGCAACTGACGCCGCTCGTCGACGCGATCATTGCCCAAGAGATGCCTCGACTCGAATCCGTCGTCGGGAAGCAAATCCTGGCGATCAATGGCGGCCAAGCCGGTGAACTCAAGCAATCCGGCAATCCGCTGGCGAAAACGCTCCTGGATCTGCAACCAGCCTATCTCGAGGGAGACGCTGAAAAGTTCAACTCAACGCTCGAAACCTATCTCGACTCAGTCGAAGAGACGCCACCGACCGGAATGAGTCCTTTGAAAATCAGCACGGAACTGCGGTACAATCAGATGTCTGCGTTTATCACCGCGGCGATTTGCTATTTGACCGGTTCGATTGTCGCGATTTTCTCATGGATCGGCTGGCGGAAGACTTGGATCCGTGCCTCGACGTCACTCTTAGTGCTTGGATTGCTGATCCACATCATTGGATTGGTCGACAGGATCATTATTTCCGGGCGTCCCCCCGTCACCAATCTTTACTCGTCAGCGATTTTTGTATCCGCGGTGATGGTCATCTTAATGATGATCGTGGAACGCATCACGAAACTTGGAATCGCGAACTTCATGGCCGGACTCGGCGCGTTTCTAGCCCTACTCTGGGCTTGGTCCATGACCATCGTTGACGGTGACACGTTCACCGTGATGGTGGCTGTGCTCGATACTCAGTTCTGGCTAGCCACACACGTGGTCTGCATTTCGATTGGTTATTCAGCCACCTTCGGTGCCGGCCTGCTGGGCCTCGCCTACTTGATTGGTCTGCTGATCACGCCTGCGTTTGCAACGAAAGAAAGCCGACGTCAATTCTCCAATGTTATCTACGGCGTAGTCTGCTTTGGCCTCCTGTGTAGCTTTTTTGGAACCGTTTTGGGCGGACTCTGGGGCGACGATTCATGGGGTCGATTCTGGGGCTGGGACCCGAAAGAAAATGGAGCACTCATGATCGTGCTTTGGAACGCGGTTGTCTTGCACGCTCGGTGGGGCGGGATCGTTAAAGATCGTGGCCTCGCCGCCCTGGCAATTCTTGGCAATGTCGTGGTTCTCTGGTCATGGAAGGGCGTCAACGCGTTAGGCGTTGGACTCCATGCCTACGCAGGCACCGAAGACACCACGTTGATGGCCATGCTCCTGATCGGCGCTGCCCACGTTGGCATCGCCTGTCTCGTTGTGATCCCAATGAGGTTCTGGATGAGCTTCGCCAAAGACCCCACCAACCGTCTGCAAAACTAGGCCGGTACGAAACCCAAAAAAATGCCCCCCCACGAGGCCGCGACTCTTTCGTTTGAGCCGAAAGCAAAATGGCAACCCGACGAGGCTGCGTATAAGAACCCTCGTTGGATTCTAGCCATCAATGGCTGCTCACCATCGTTCAACGGTCTTGCTGGTCTACTTGAGCCAAGAAATAGATCGTTTAACGATTAGCCGGCAGGCGTCCGTAACAAACGCAAAGCGTTTGTTGGCGCGACCAGCGACCAGTGATGCCCAGAATCCAATCCAGATTCTCGCTTCGCGCGATAGTTGATTTAATGGCCAGTTAAGTGGCAGCAAAGGCAATCCGAACGCGTCAGCGAGGCAGGCCGCTCGTTGATGGGTCGCTATCCACGGAACTGCGTTCTCGCTTCCGCGTCAGGTTATCAATCTCCATCGCTTGCTAGGATTTTGCGCCAGGAGCCATCAGGTGTTGCGCCAAAGGGAATTAGCGCTCACAATAGTCGCATTCGTAATGACACAAATCCCATGGATCTCATCATCCGGTGGTATCGCTGCCGCTCAGACCCCGGCTGCCGGCTTCGATCCTTTCAGGATCGATGGTCGCCTTTCGCTCCGTCGAAAGACAATCAAACGACGTTGCTTCTCGCCGGTACAAATAACTTGACCGATCGTGACCGATCACTACTGCAACTCGATTGATCCCAACCGATCACCCCACCAACTCAATCGATGACCTGGCGCGTGAGATCGTTCTGATTCGCAATCGAGACCTTGATTGCTGGTAGTCGACGAGCGAATTAGTTACTTGCACCAGCCAGAAGGACGGTCAATCGACCTGAAACGTGTTTTGTTTTTGGCAAGTCGATTGATCGGCGTTCTGCGAATGAGGCGGAGGCTGTCCGGACGGCACAGAGTCTGGGCCTACTACGTTGGCGACGCCAAACTTTGATTGCAATTCGCCGTCGCAACGATTTAGTACCGTTCTCGAGGGAGTTCGGCCGTTCGATTTGGCGCTAGTGAGTTGTTAATCGCGTTCGCAATGTCGAGCCGCTTGGAAACGTTGAACAGTTCGTCCTCCAGAATTTGACCGATCGTCTGATTGTGTCGTCTCAACGTCGCTCGCCAATCAACAAAATCGCCGTGCTCGAACTTACAGTCGTGAATGTGAATTTCAGCAGCCTGAGAGCCGACTCCCAATGGATCAGCCACCCGAGGCTTAACGTTCTTGAACAAACCAGCCATTTCAAAATTAGATTGAGGCCAGGCACCCGAAATCAGCAGCTCACCTTCAAAAGTAGCTTGGGGCCCCAATGATGAAACGGTTGGCACCAAGCTGGCAACCAACCAACAGGGCAGGGGAGTTTCACGCGTATGTAGCTCTACCAAACTGCCATGCTCATCCGTCTTGGACATTTCACAACTCACGAGATTTGCCGCCGCTCGCTGCTCCGCCGTTGCATTGGGATCAATGACTTTGAAACTGGCAAACGCAAACGTGCCGTTACCCAAAGGCGCCGCGGGGCTGATATCAATTTGCAATTCAGCCAACGTCAAACTGGATTCCAAATAGGATCTGTTTGCAGCCCAAGGCCTGATGGAGTCAAGCGGCAATACCGGCGACACCGACTTGCCCAAAACCAACGCCTCTTGGATCGTGGTGTCTTCTTTAAACTGCACGCGCCAGTACTTCGTCGTCCCATGTTTTCGAATCACATTTTGACGAATCGTTTTTACGAGTTCAGCTAACCCTTCGTTTGTCAAACCGTTGGCTTTTTCGATGAAGGTCAACTGATTGAAATCGTTCCCAAACTCGATTTTCACCTCGAGCGTATGGAACAACTTTTTCGAATCGGCGTTGAAGACAGTGACATTGTTCAAAAAGGTCACATACGGGGCCGGCGTCGAGACAAAATCGATCTTTGTTTCAAGTCCCAATTCGGCTTGAATCGCCAACTCCCAACCGGCCGCGGTTTGCGGATGGAAAAGCCGATACCCGACAATCCCCGTGGGGAGCATGCAGGTTAGCATGAATACGAACCGACAAAGGGCTCGTCGTTGATTGTCGCTCATAGCTGACATCCTTGTCAGAGTATTCAAACTTGTACGGGCCGATTGGATCGGCTTTAAGATTGGGTGGCAAAACACTTGTTGCAGCCCGATGCTGCCAAGCCAACGAATTGCCGCTGGTATTTTGCACAGATTCTATGAAATCACCAATAACGATCTGGCAATAACCTGTTCATTACGCACTCAACCTAGCCACCGCCTACTTTTCCCCGGCCATTTTCTGGAAAAGATCCCACCGTGCCTGCATTTCCTGAATGCTATCACCCCCGAATTTGTCCACCATGGCCGCTGCAATTTCAAACGCGACCACAGCCTCGATGATAATACTGGCTGCCGAGAGAGCACAAACGTCGCTGCGTTCGTAGCTGGCCTTGCTCGGCTCTTTGGTCTCCATGTCGATCGATTCAAGCGGTTTCTGCAGCGTGCTGATCGGCTTCTTGGCGGCTCGAATCACCAACGGCTGGCCATTGGTCATGCCGGCTTCAAGCCCACCCGCATTGTTGGTCGGCCGGGTATAGCCCAAGTTCGCCGTCTCGGCTTGGTCAGGATTGAACTGAATCCCGTCGTGGACTTGGCTGCCTGGCAACGTCGCGGCTTCAAATCCCATCCCGATCTCAACGCCCTTGATGGCTTGCACTGCCATGACAGCTTGAGCCAGTTTTCCATCCAGCTTGCGATCCCACTGGGCATGGGTTCCCAACCCAAACGGCAACCCTTCGACAACAACTTCGATAATTCCACCCAACGTGTCGCCCGCTTTTTTGGTTTCATCCACCAGTTGCTTGGCGGCTTCATCCTGAGCTGGATCCAGGGAATAGATAATGCTTTGATTGCGCCGAGCCAAACGTTCATCAAACGTCCCCTCAGTCGCTGGGATTTTGTGTCCTCCTAACTGAACGACATAACCCAACGTTCGGATCCCAAACGATTCCAGGAGCTGCTGACAAAGTGCACCGGCAGCCACGCGAACGCAAGTCTCCCGGGCGCTCGCTCGTTCCAAAATCCCCCTCATCGAACTCATGTACTTGATCGAACCGCTTAAGTCACCGTGCCCTGGTCGAGGTCGGGGGAGCTCCTTGAGCCGCTCAAGTTTGTAATCGTTATTGGGAACCTGCAAAGTGATTGGGGCGCCCAGAGTGACGTTTTTCCAAACGCCCGTCAGGATATCGACGTGGTCTTGCTCCAGCCGCTGGCGTTGACCTCGGCCGTAACCACCTTGCCGCATCACCAGCAACTCATCAATTTTTGCCGTATCAATTTCAAATCCAGCCGGAAATCCATCGATCAGAGCCAAGAGGCATTTTCCGTGAGACTCGCCAGCTGTCCAATATCGAAGCATTAATTCAGTTTGCAGTTAAAGGGTCTGAGGGTTGAAAACAACAAAAGTGGTTCATTCGCGAACCAAATTTCATCGCGACCCTCAATTCTAGCTGAATCGCCCACATTTTGGCAGCTGAGTTGCCGCTGAAACTTACGTCCGGTTGTTGGCTTTTTCCGACGTTGATATAGTTTTAGGGCACTCAACCTTGGTTACGGACCGATGACGAAACAGAACCAAACCGCCGAAAATTTCTTGATTACCGATACGACAGAATCCATTTTCGACACCTAGCGCCCGCATCGACTTGCCAAAATCACAGACGCCCCAATTGGCCTCTGATTTTCCAGCGGCGTTTTTCTACGGTTCTTTCTCTCTGCCACAAGGCGAATACGATGCGCGAAATGCTCGACGAAAAACTCAAGCGATTTGAAGAGCTTGAGCAACAACTCAGTGACCCAGAAATTCAAGCCGTTTCCAGCAAGATGGCCGCCGTGGCTCGTGAGCACGGCTCGATCGCCAAACTGGCGACCAAGTATCGGCGTTTCAAAGATATTCTAAACGAAATCGACGAGGTCCGCGAAATGGCCGGTTCCAGCGATTCCGAAGAACGTGAGATGGCCGAAGACGAACTGAAGGGCCTTCTCGAAACCCGCGAATCGTACTGGGACGAATTACTGGAAATGACCGTCGGCGGTGAAGACGCCAACCGGACCCGCTGCGTAATGGAAATCCGAGCCGGCACCGGGGGAGACGAGGCAGCTTTGTTCGCCCGTAACTTGTACGAAATGTACAAGAAACATTGCGAGATCAAACGCTGGAAATTCTCCACTTTGGAATCAAGCAATACCGAATTGGGAGGCTTCAAAGAAGTTACCATTTCGATCGAGGGCGATGGCTCGTATCGAGAACTTCAATACGAGAGTGGTGGTCACCGCGTCCAACGAGTCCCCGACACAGAAACCAAAGGCCGAGTCCATACGTCGGCCGCGACCGTCGCTGTGCTCCCAGAACCAGAAGATGTCGAGATCGACCTCAAGCCCGAAGACTACGATGTAGAACGCTACGCAGCCAGTAGCGGACCGGGTGGTCAGCACGTCAACAAGACGGCGTCTGCGATTCGAATCACCCATCACGACACCGGCATCGTGGTCAAGTGTTTTGAAGAACGCTCGCAGCATAAGAACTTGGCGAAGGGCATGAGGATTCTAAAATCGAAACTGTTCGACCATTTCCAAACACAAGAAGACCAACAGCGATCCGACCAACGTAAAAGCCTCGTGGGTTCTGGCGATCGAAGTCAACGAATCCGGACTTACAATTTCCCGGAAAACCGAGTCAGCGACCACCGTATCAACTTGACGCTCTACAAGCTCGATCAAATCATCGCAGGCAATGTGCAAATGTTGACGGATGAGCTGATTGATCACGATCGGCAAACTCTACGATCTTCCATGTCGCTAGAATAAGCCTCGAACCAATCGGGCTAGCGTGCCGTACTAGCGGCTAGCTTAATCCTCTCCCATTCCAACCACGGTCAATTCTTATGTCGGAAACGACTCAACAACAATGGACGATCAAACGTCTGCTGGATTGGACGACTGAGTATTTTTCTAAATCGACGATCGGAAACGCGCGGTTGGAAGCTGAAGTCTTGCTGGCCGAAGCTCTCGAATGCGAACGCATCGATTTGTACACCCGATTTGACGAAACACCAGAAGATGCCAAACTCACCGAGTTTCGAGTTTGGGTCAAACGTCGCGGGGCAGGGGAGCCGGTCGCTTACCTCGTTGGACATCGCGAGTTTTATTCGCTTCGTTTCGCCGTTGATCCCAACGTCTTGATTCCGCGTCCCGAAACCGAACATCTCGTCGTCGCAGCCATCGAAGCCGCCAAATCATTTGACGTTAGCCCCATTCGAATCATTGACGTCGGAACCGGTAGTGGCTGTGTGGCGGTCACGATCGCCAAGCAAATTGAGGATTCGAAAATTGCGGCCACCGACATTTCCGAATCCGCCATAGCAGTGGCTCAAACCAACGTGCATGCCCACGAAGTCGATGCACGCGTGAAACTTTACCAAGGCGACTTGCTGGAGGCGCTTCCCAAAGGCAGCCAACCCGTTCAAATCATCGTTTCCAATCCGCCCTACATCGGTCGCAATGAAATCGAGACGGTCGATGAGCAAGTCCAGAATCACGAGCCTTCCATCGCACTGTTCTCGGGCGAAAATGGCACGGAAATCATCGAACGATTGGTGAATCAAGCACCCGAGTTCCTCGTTCCGGGAGGCTATTTGATTTTCGAAACCAGCCCGATCGTGATGGACCAATGCGTCCAGCTTGTCAAATCGAATCCGGCATTCGCCGAAGTCTCCGTGCAAAAAGACTACGGCGGACTGGAACGGCTCGTCATCGCCCGGACGGCTGGCTAGGACAAGAAATCAAAAATGACGAGTCGTCCAATCTTTAGGACGGCGGGCACCCCGGCGCCCTCTTTTTGAACGCTCTTCGCAGAATCGAGCGGCTCATTTTGATGCCCAATCCAGTTCCCCACTGAGAAGAAAATTCGTAGCTCCCTTCTCCCCGCAAATTCGGACAGGAACGGTGGGCCATTTGATCCGACTCACTCCGAATTTGTGGGGAGAAGGGTTGGGGATGAGGGGCAACCCACATATTCATTCATCCAGCCACAACGATTCAAAACAACCTCAAAACTTACGCGCCAGGTTTCCGTTTCATGAAGAAATCCCAACAGCGAAGATGACGCTTTCCTCAGCGGTGTCGCCGATCACCACGACGTCCTAGCCCCTCCAAAAAAATGGGAGACGGCCTTGCATTCCATGACAGCATCAAGCTCCGACGAGCCCAGCTACTTTTCCTCTAGCGTCTTCACCAGTTGCTTCTTGGGAACACTCGAAAATGCCTTGCCATCAAAACGAAAGAGCCCTTTCCATCCACCAAACCAAAATCGGCCAGCGTGGTCTAAGTGAGCACACTGGATGGCATTCGTCGTCAGCCCTTGGGCCTCTTGAAAATTGGTAAACGATTTACCATCGTAACAATAGACGCCAGAGTTCTCGATTGGGAACCAGATCTTACCGTCGCCGTCTTCGTAGACATCCCACGCCTCCGTCCCGACGACCCCGGCTTCTTTGCCAAAGTGAGTAAAGGACGATCCGTCATATCGACAGACTCCTTGATGATGTGTGGCGAACCAGAAATTTCCCTGCTTATCTTCGAGGATGCAATTCACGCCATTGCTGCTCAGCCCGTCTTTTACAGAAATGTGTGTCAAAACTTTTCCATCATAGACATGGGCACCGCCATCGGTTCCAAACCAGATTTTGCCTTCGCTATCCTCCATAATACAGCGGACAATTTTGGCGCTCGCGACGCCTCTGTCCGGGTCGACCGCAGACTCCGGCAGTTCAAACGGCGTGAATTTTTCTCCGTCAAACCGACTGACTCCTTGTAACGTCCCGACCCACATCTCGCCATGTCGGTCGATCGTGAGGGCCCATACATCGTTGTGGGCCAGACCCTCACGCTCGGTGAACTTCGTAAACGACTTGCCATCGTATTTAGTAAGGCCG
>JBLINZ010000265.1:0-8725 GCA_047639375.1 Mariniblastus sp.
AGAATTCAAATCCGTCTCGCTTTCAATCATCCTTGCTCTGTATCCACTCAAAAGAACCTAGCGAGTTGTAAATTTCCTCGCAAGATGAGGGGTTGGCAGGGTAGCGCCAGGATACTCGTTTTGATTTGTTGGCTTAATCATCGAAGCGACGTTGCGCTGATTCAACAACCAGAAATTCAGTTGCAGAATTATCGAAGTGCCGATCCAAGGGGGAGCGGATCGTCGTTCGCTTTGCGCCATCCGACCAACTCCTGTGTTTGCACCTGATTGTTTTCTGCAAGGTTGCGCTCCTCGCGTGGGTCATTGTTCAGGTCGTGCAACTCCAGTTTTCCGTCGGCCAGAATCTGAATCAACTTGTGATTCTGCTTGCCACGTAACCGGTCGTTGCGGCCGACGTTTTGGCCGTTGTCAGAAGTGACCATGCGGATTCGTCCGGAATCTCGAGGAAAGGGCGTTTGCCGTTTACGAGGGGTGATGAAGTTTGATTTTTCCGGATAGCCGAAAAATACTACAGCAAACGTTTTCGTCAGCTCAGCGTACGGCTGCCTGAGCGCCGACACATAACTTTCGGTCAAATGTGTTTGTACGTTTCGCCGGCAGCAATCATTTCGTCTCTATTTTTTCTTTTTGCCTTGGCTTGGCCTCGGGTAAATCTTGGTCCGGTGAGCCTCCGTTTCCCACAAGGCCTTCAGCTCTTGGGCTTTCTCAGGATTTGATTTCATGAGGTTGTTGAGCTCACTGCGGTCTTTCTCCATGTCGTAGAGCTCCCAGGGCTGGCCGCTCAAGGCCACCAACTTCCACTTGCCCTGACGGATGGCGCGATTGCGGTAGTGCTCCCATAGCAGTTGTCTGTCGACGGCTACGCCACCGTTGAAACTTGCAGTCAGGCTCTGGCCCTCCATGGCTGGGATGTCATTGCCCTGGTAGGTCTTCGGATAAGTGGCACCGGACAGATCGACGCACGTCGCCATGATGTCGATCAGATGTCCGGCCTGATCATGCAATTCATTCTTGGCCTTGATCCCTTGGGGCCAATGCGCAATCAGAGGTGTAGCGATGCCACCCTCGTGGTTTCGTGACTTGTATTGTCGAAACGGCGTATTCGAGACGTTGGCCCAGTTTTTTCCGTAGGCGATATAAGTCGCCGAAGGTCCGGGCATGACTTGAGTACCGGTAAGGACCGGATGACCTTCGCGGGAGCGGGCTGGGACCATCTGCGTTTGTAGTTCATCTTTGCCCATCGGCACGACGCCAGTGGCAGGATTCTTAGCGGGGCGACGCCCGCGGTTTTCCGCACATCCGCCGTTGTCTTGAAAAAACAAAATCAGCGTGTTGTCGTATTGCCCGTTATCCTTGAGCGACTGCACCAAGCGACCGATGCCCTGATCCATATTGTCGACCATCGCCGCGTAGACTTCCATGCAGCGAATTTCCCAAGCCTTGGTCTCGTCTGGGTAATCGCTCCAAAGCTGAGGGGCGTCACTCAAGTCCCAATTCTCGATCACGCCCAGCTCTTTCATCCGCTCGAATCGCGCCTTTCGAATCGCCTCATAGCCGGCATCGTACTTGCCCTTGTATTTGGCAATGTCTTTTTCCAGCGCCTGCATGGGCCAGTGAGCTGCGGTGTAGGCGACGTACATGAAAAAGGGATCCTTCTTTTCCGATTGTTTGTGGTCGTTCACAAAACTCACGGCGTTGTCGCTGATCGCATCGGTATAATAATATTGCTCGGGTTGGTAGTGCTCGTCGTTCTCGGGAGTGATGGCCTTGTTTTCGCGGGTCAGCGTCCAAGGATCGAAGAAGCTGCCGGCGCCGATGATGGTCCCGTAGAAACGATCAAAGCCGCGCTGCCTGGGCCAATTGTCCTTGCTGCCATCCGGCTTGAGCTGTTTTGTAACATGCCACTTGCCTGACATGTAAGTGCTGTAGCCTGCCGTCTTCATCACCTCCGCGATCGTGACCGCGTTTTTGCTGAGATCGCCACGATACCCGTCTTGGCCTCCGTCAGAGGTCATCTGTCCAACGCCAGCTTGGTGGGCATACAAGCCCGTAAGCAACGAAGCCCGTGTCGGGCAGCAGCGCCCAGTGTTGTAAAAGTGAGTGTAGCGCAACCCGCCCGCGGCCAAGGCATTCAAGTTGGGCGTAGAAATTTCGCTGCCGTAACAACCGATGTCTGAATAGCCCATGTCGTCCGACATGATGACGATGATATTTGGCCGAGAGCCGCTCGTCGTCACAGGGTCCGTTGCCATTGCCGAGTTCTGATGACAGATTGCCGCGAGCAAGCACACGGCAACGAAAAACGTTTTGAAAATCTTCATCGAGTATGGATCTCTATTCGTTGACGATAATTAAAGAGTTGTTGTTATAATGTTTTTCAAGCGGCATTCACATCGATCAAACCAAAAACTGACGGATCGGCCTCTTTGGGTCGGTGCCGTACTTATTCAATCCCAACTCCATCTGGCCGTTGTGCTTGATGGGATTGCCGTGATTGTTGAGCAATGTAGTGTGCCAGTTGCTAAGTGTTTTATGACTTTGCTGGCCATGATTAGACAGTCATATGTGATTGCTTGTTAAGCTCACGGTCGTGTGAAATGGGGCGATAGTGAGATTGCGGGACGTCTCGCAATTCGTACGAGTAGATGAAAGAACTGCAGGCCGCTTTCCTCTAAATAACGTCAAGGCTTTTTGTGCCTCATGAAAAACTCTATCAGCATTCTGTCCATGTCGATTATTTCCGGTTCGGGATAGGATGCCAAGCGACAGGAGGGCTGTCTGCGATTGCGCGAATGTATCGCTGCGACTTCATATTATTTCATTAATTGGATGATGGATTCTGCGAAAGCGGTTCCGGTTTTTTCAAAGAAAGCAGCGCTTCCGAAATAATGATACCCTTGGTTGCTGCCAAGTTTGCCCCAGGTGGCGGCATCCTCTTTTTTGTTCTTGAAGGCGATTGCCGCATCGTAATCCCAAAAATCAGCAGTCTTCACAGTGATCACGTTGCCTTTAAATTCAGCCATTTGAGCTGTGGCTAGTTGCGCGTCGGCAAGGATCTTGCTGGTTCCCTTTTGATCTGTACCTTGGTGCCCCATGGCTCCAATCACAAAAGGTAGCTTGGGTGATTTTAAGTCTTTACGGACATCTCTGATGAAATTAGCCATGTTCTCTTGATAGGTAGCTGTTGCATGGTCTGAAAACTTATCGTTAAAGCCTTGAAACCACACAAACCCCACAATCTCATAGCCCTGGCCTTTATAGTTGGGGGCGTAGGTTTCGAGGTTACTCAGTGTGTCATCAACGCTTGCCATCATCAGTCGATAGTAGTGTCCGAAACCCTGCATGTATTCTTGTTTTGAAAAGGGCTTCTGTCTCTTGTTTGCTTTATTTTCCAAATCTTGAATAAAGGCAACGCTTGGCTTCTTGCCACTGGGGGGTAGGAAATCCCGGAAAAGTGACTTGCCTCCCCAGGCAGCCTTGATGATAAGTACGTCTTCATCCAGTTTGTCGCCGATTGTCCACCCAAAAGAAAGTTCAGGGCCAATTTTTGTGTCGGTGGCACCATAGCCCACGCTCAAGGGCCCATGCATTTTCTTTTCGATATGATGGATAAACACATCCGCTCTTTTGACGAAGGATCCATCTTTGTGGTATTTTTCAAAACCCAATTTGAGCTCTGGGTCTCTTAACCGGTTCTCAATCACGGAAGTCTCGCAATGGCCTTGCATGTTGGATTGCCCGGCCAAGATGAAGATCTTGAGTTTCTTGTTCTGGGCTGGGGTTTGTGCGCTAAGCTCAGTTGACAGAAATCCAAATGACAAGCTGCATGCAACAATGAATAAAGTAATTTTTTTCAAGGTGTTCCTTTTTTTAATAACGGCATCTGGCCACGCAAGGCAGCCTATCTGTATCTTAAATTTAGTCTGTATGCCGTGTCAAGAATTGGAGAGAACGATAAATGTCTGCGAATCCGGGGTGACACGAATCAACGGACTCAGGATTGGTTTGATGAGCGTACTGGCCATAAACTGTTTCGCTAGGCGGAACATCCTCGCTGATCGCGGCGTCAAGTTCCTGAGGTGTTAACAGTGCTCGACCGCGGGCCTTTGGCGGGGAATACTATGCCGCAAAAAACATGGCTTTCGATCAATTAGCTGCGTCCCCTTACCTTTGCTTCTTACCCTTACTTATGCCGTGACGGTATTCTCCGTTCATCACCTTTAAAGATTTTTAAGGAAGGTGATCAAATCAGACATCTCCTGAAGACTGATATTCTGCTCCAAGGATTCTGGCATCAATGATTTGCCGGACCCACGTATTTCATCGATGTTTTGTCGAAGCACTGTTTCCCGAACGCCTTCTGCGCGTTGCAACGTAATGCTGCCAGGTGATTCGCCGGCTATCATCCCAGAAACCGATCGACCGTCATCCAACAACACTAGATACTGCGTAAAGTTGGCTTGGATCTCTCGGTTTGGATCGACGATTTCAACCAACAAGGATTCAGCGGACTGGTTTTTAACTGTCGCCAGATCAGGTCCAACATTTTGGCCATTTCCACCAGCCTGATGGCAACCCATACAGTTTTTTTGAAATATGATTTCGCCGCGTTTTGCATCGCCTGTAAGTGAAAGGGCTGGTCGCAACTTGCTCAACGCGGTTTCCAATGACGTTTGACTGACTGCGTCAAACAAATTGGCCGCCTGGAGTCGAATCGAATGGTCACTATGTTTCAAAAGTTGTGACTTGCGTAATGGAGTGATGGAACCCTGCGGGATTGTTTTGTCTTCAATAGCATCCAACACAGAACTCGTCCAATCGACCCGGCTCAATAAAGTTTCAATGACTTCGCCGCGTACCGATGGCGACAATGCGTTCCATTTGCCTATTAGCGCATCGGGAACATGGTGACTTGAAAAACTTGCCATTCCCTGAACGGCTGCAAGTTGAACCGCGGGAGCCTGACGCGAAGTTAGCGATGAAACCAGCCCATCATTGACTTCTTCCCAGTCGCCGTGCACAAGAAGTCGAATCGCGTCGACTCGCTGCTTGGTTGTCGACGATCTTGAATTCAGTGCCTGCAAAGCTTGTTTGACGAGTCTTGAAATCATGTCGGCAGTCGGCGTCGATTCGCGCACGTGATCACTGAGGCTTGATCGCGAGCGACGCAGCCCTTCACCAATGCCCAAGACGACCGTTTGGCCAACGTTCCCGCTTTCCGGACCAGAATGGTTGTCAATCAATTCCAAGATCCCTCTGATCTCATCGGTTCGATTTCGGCCGCCAACGATGACTGCAAGCTGCTCGAAAATTTTGTTCGCGCTAACAGTCTTTCTGAACTCAGAATCGGCCAGCAAAGAATTCAATATCTCCGCGGCGTGATTTAAGGAAGAACTGAGTACCGCCGTTCGAATCCACTCGTCGGTCGCATCTTGCTTGGCAATTTTCGCAAGTGCGCCCGCAACGCGTGTGTCATCGAATTGGCCAAGCGTCAACGCGACTTGAAATCTGACGCGCGAGGTTGGGTCATCGGCCAGAGCAAGCACTTGATTGATTAAGTCGTTGGCTGACGCATTCTGTAATTTCTCTTGTTCGGATTCCAACTCCGCCTGACTGCGATGAAAGCCCACGATTGTCTCGGCGAGTCGAACGGCATGCTCACGAAGACGGGGGGAAGTCGATGCCAGCCCGATTTTGATATCTGTTGTTTGGAGTTCGCCAAGTCCCGAGAGCGCGTAAAGTGCATGTAACTGCGTAACTTTAGAATTTGACTCGCGTAACATTTTTCGTAACGGATCCACCGCACTTTTATCTTTTCGTTCGTTCAGCAACCGGCTGGCCGTAACCCTCCGCCAACCGTTTTGACTCTTCAGTTCATCAACCAGTTGTTCAACTGACGCGGAGCTAAACTGAGGCAAAGCTGGAGCTTTAAAACCGATTGGAGCAAGCCGGTAAATACGCCCCCTCTCTTGCCCGCTACTTAAATCGACTGAAGCGAGAATTTCATCAGGGAGTGAGTCCGGTGTTTCGATCACTTCACGGTACATGTCGACAACATGCAAAGTCCCATCCGGGGCGTTGCAGAAGTTGACGGGTCGAAACCAGTTGTCAGTTGAGCGAATCACTTCAGTGTCTCGATCTGCTCTCAGCGACCTAAACGATGCACCCTCGGATTTCAGAATTCTTCGGTGGACAAGATTACTTTGGACATCGCCGACAAACAGATTTCCCCGAAATTCTGCGGGGTAAATCTGCCCCCGATAAATGGTCACGCCGGTGCATGCCGTAAATACATCGTGTTCGACAAACGCCGGCGCCCAATGGCGATCTTGCAATTTCCGATACGTTGTTCTGTCAACTCGCCAGTTTTCGGGAGTACTGATCCGGTAAACGGCATCGCCTTTCCAAATATCCTTGAGAACATTCGACACCGGCAAATATGGATTTCGAGCGAGGTAATGAGCTGGTAGGACAACATGGACCGCTGGCTTGGAATTCTGGCAAATAAAACGGTTGCCCCAATCATCAAACGAGTTTCCAAATTGCTCCGATCCAGTAATGGATTCGAATTTCCCCGTTGCTGGGTGAAATCGAAAGTCAGAATTTCGAATCGAAACGGGACGAGCCAAGGGCTGATCTGTTGGTCGAATCTCACCGCCACTATTGGAACCCGCGCCATAAATCCAATGATCCAAGCCCCAAATCAGATTGTTGGCTGTGCCCTCTTCGTTACTGAATCCGAACCCAGTCAAGATTTTGGTACGAACGTCAGCCTTGCCGTCGCCGTTGGAATCCTTCAAATACCACAGATCAGGAGCAGCGATGACAAACACGCCGCCTTTCCAAGGGCAGATCCCAGTTGGCCATGCGAGCCCATCGGCAAACACGGAACTGTTTTCATAATGGCCGTCAGCATCATGATCGGTTAACAAGCGAATTCGACCGTCCGGCCCATCACTCTTTCCTGCCTTGGCAGGGAATTTTAAATACTCAGCAACATACATGCGCCCGTCTTCGTCGTAGCTAATGACAATTGGCTCTTGCACGTTGGGTTCATTTGCGACCAATTGCATTTCAAATCCGGGGAGTACTTCAAACGACTCGAGCGCCTGTTGGGGACTGAGAGGTTGCCCGAGTTGGCTTCGATCCAAGGAGTTTTGATCGCTTGATTGCTGTTGCATCCGATTCGGATCTGATCCGTTCGGTTTTGGCAAATCCAAATTTTGTTTCTTTTCAAGCAGCTTTCCGATTGCATCCATCAGTATTTTTTCTGCATCCGGAGTCACGTTGCTTGCCCGGGAACTGGTTTCATACCCGCCTTCCGAGTAGGCGATTTTCGTGCCGATGTACCCTGGACCGTAGTCACCATAGGCGGCCATCGCGACTTTCAGATCCGAGCGCATGGCTTTGGCGGCAAGTTGATATTCGACAAACAACTCACCGGGTAAATGAAGCACTCGAGCGTCGCCAACGCTCAAGCAGGAAACATCGATGGCGTGCCCTTCGTCACAACGCTGTAACCAGGCCAGCTGATCTGATTTATCGATATAGCCGCCAATTGGGTTGGCTTTGACCTCCTCGGTCAATGTTTTGCGATCGAGGTGTTTGGCTGCGGAGAGGCGAACGGGGGTGGTTTGCCAAACAACGGTTTCGGCCGCCAAGGGCTGTTTTTGGGTTGCGTCGTAGGCCCGTTTCATTCCGTCGGCAAGCCGCAGCGCAAGCTTCATTCGGTTTTCCTTCGCGCCATCGTTGTACTTCCCAGCTCCAATATTGCCGCCGGCGCCATTAAAGTGAATCAACAGGGCTTGAGGAATCGACTGTCCCCGGACAAACCTGGCGATGCCGGGGAAATCAGGACTTGGCACGCCCGTCCGATAGTAACTTTGAGGATGACAAGCGTAATAGCTGAGCAGCGCGATCGGCTGTTCCTGGTTCCAAAACGAAAATATCGAAACCTGTGGGTCAATTACGCCTTCCGGCTCGGCACGGAGCGCTGGGTCTTTGGTCGTTGTGAACCGAACGGCGCGAACCCGACCGTCGGCGCCCAGTATTCGTCGATTTGACGCCACCTTTTCAACGTCCGCAACTCCCCATCCATAATGTGTCGCCGTCTTGGCTAAGGGCAGTGAAGCACGAAGAGCAGCCGCGGCACGGTCGATCGCGACTCGGTGAAACGTCCCATCGAATCTTCCGAATTTCCCTTTACCGAGCTCACGAAGAATGCGCTCGGCCGTGAAGTCGCAACCGGGTGCGTCGTGCTGATGCAAGCTATGAACGGCGACCCGCTTAGGTGTTGTTCCAGCTGCATTGGCCAACGCGAGACGGAATGCATCGTGTCCCTCATTGGCAATTCCAATCCAATCAACGGCGCAAAGCACGATCGGTTTGCCAGCTCCGAGAATCACAAGCCCCCGACAGCGCAGCGACAACTCGCCGATTCTCTTCACGGAATCATACGCCATGTCCGAGCCAACTGGCGGAGTTGCATCGACATCGAACGTAGCAATCTTGATGAGGTTGCCGCCGCTATTAATTTCTTGAGCGATTCCAGAAGAGCAACACCATTGCGCTAACATGAAAACCATGACACAAATTGCTGACACGGCCGAGTTAAGCGGGTTCCCAATTTTCATAAGTTCTCCCATGTGGATGAATCTATCAATACTTTTATTCTGCCGTCAACGAAGACAAATCCGTCCGGAACTTGACTGCTGTAGGTTGCTTG
>JBLINZ010000266.1:0-8685 GCA_047639375.1 Mariniblastus sp.
ATCTGAAAAGCGATCCAGCTTGAACAAATAGCCCCCTCTCTCCGCAAATTCGGACGAAAACGGTTTGCCATTTATTCAAGATCTCCCCGAATTTGTGGGGAGAAGGGGCTTTCCATTTTGGAAGGCGATGAAATTCAAATTCGCCAGTTAGCCGAAAGCGATTGCAGACATCATTTTCGTCAGGCCAGCTTTACGGCCTACGGCTCACTCACTCAACCATCCGCGAGTTTGCTAGCCAGAATTGATTTTGAGTTTTGAGCAAACCTTTCTGGAAAGGTCGCCGTACAGTTGCCAGTCAAGCCAAGAGCAAATCGGCGGAGCAGAGTTGAGCTCGCTAGCGTCGTTTTGTGCACGAAAAAATCAGGTCCAATCATTGTGGGCTTGCTACTATTCTTGGCTTTCTGTAATTACGCGGCAGGAAAAATTAAAGTTGAGGTCAAGGATGGACCAAACGTTGACACAAATTAAACAAAATCATTTCGTACGCCTCGATAGTCAAGGCAATCGGAGGCACTCTGGTGTCGTAGTTAGTATTTTACTATTCGCCACGGCGGTGATGTGTGGATCCCAAGTCGGATGCCAGACCCCAAGCCTGGGGAAAACTGCGATCCCTGTTCCGGCTCGATTTCTTGACCGCGCTTCGCTCGGCGATGCATCGCTGGATAAGTCTTCGCTGGACAACGCGAGATTCCAGAGCCCGGAACCGCAAGATGGGTCGGGCAGTCGTAATCGGGTCCTCGGCGTTCAATCCGCGGCCAACCAGCAAGCTCCGGAAGACAAATCAAAAACCGTTGCCAAAGTGATTGTGCGTGGCAACAAGACCGTGCCAACCCATCATTTGATGCGTAACATTCGAACTCGGCCGGGACGGTTCTTCGATCCGGACAAATTGCAACAAGACGTCGATGAACTTTGGCGAATGCCCGAGGTTAGCCGGATCAACGGTCCCTTCTTGAATCACACTGCTGAAGGTGTGGTGGTAACGATCGAAGTCGTCGAGAGAAATACGATCACCACGGTCGAGTTCATCGGTAATCGAGGCATTCCGGACCGCACCCTTAAGAAAGAGCTTGGTGTTGAAGATGGAGCTCCGTTAGACGTTCACGCGATTCGAATGGGGAAAACCAAGCTCGAAGAGTTCTACAAAGAAAAAGGCTATCCACGGACTCAGGTCGAGATCATGGAGGGCAACGAGACGGGCGATGCAAAAGTCGTATTCTTGATCCACGAAGATGAAAAGCAAAGAATCTGGAAGACCGAATTCGAGGGCAACACCATCGCCTCCGACGCTCGGCTGTTGCACTTCATTGAATCGAAGCCCGGTATTTTGAAGGTCGTCGGAGGGCTCGTCAAACGAGACGAAATTGAACAAGACATCGTTCGCCTCACCAGTTATTACCGCAGTCTTGGTTTCTTCAATGCTCGGATCGGGCGGGAAGTCAATGAAAGCAACGATGGTCGTTGGCTGACGATTCGTTTTATCATCAACGAAGGGCCGCGTTATCGCGTTCGCAACGTGGCCTTCATAGGCAACAGCGTCTACTCATCAGCCGATCTGGAATCGATGTTGAGCCTCAAGCCGGGTGCCGAAACAGGCCAACCGGAATTCAACGTCGCCAGAATGAATGAAGATGTGGTCGCTCTGCGTGATCTCTATGGAAGCGAAGGGTTTGTGTACTCCAATGTAGTCGCCGAACCGCGATTTCTCGAAGAACCCGGGCTCCTTGATATTGTTTATAAGATTGAAGAGGGCGAACAATATGTCGTCGGCAACATCAATATTCACTTCGAAGGTGATTTTGGGATCACGAAACGGAAGGTCGTTTGGGATCGTATGACGCTCAAGCCTGGCGATCTAATCGATCTTTCTAGACTGAAACAGAGTGAGCGTCTGCTGGGGCAGGCTCAGGTTTTCGCGACACGGCAAACGCCAGGCGGCAAGCCTCCGCAGATCGTGGTCCGCTCGCCAGATATTGACGAATTACAACGACAAGCACGACAGTCCGGTGGCTCGTCCTTCAGGTAGCATCCGATTCGCGTCTGTGAGCCCTTGTTCGAATTCCAAAACAACTTCAGATCGTTTATCTGTAGAAAGTCACGTTTAAGCCATGCCATTTAACCCGAATCAATTCGCCACTCGCTTGACGGTCGCCTTGGTCGCATCGGCGTTCGTCATCTCAGCGGGTTGCCAACAGTCGATCTTCAAAGAACCAGCCTCAACAGGGCTGTTTGGCCAAAAGCCTTCGTTCAAGCAGTTGTTGGAGAACAGTACGCGAACACCCAGTTCAACAGCAACCACCGAGCAACGACTCGCGGCTCTTTCAGATCCCAAAGTCGGCTCCCAAGTCGATCTGCAGTTGAACGGCGACCAATCGGGTTTGGCTCAAGTGGATGGTTCTCGTCCAGCGTTGATTTCAGTCAGCCGAGATTTGACTGCGACAAATCCAGCTCAATCAGCAGACGCGACTGGCTCGGCCAAGCTCGCTCAATCCGCCCCTCGGGCAAGCCAAAGCGGCAAGCTCATTGTTCGTGGACAGAGTCCCGGGTTTGGGTTCCCGGATGACTCCAAGGTCGTTCAAGCTGGTGGCACCGCCGGATTTCAATCCGAATCCGATTCAGACGAAAACTCGGTTCAGCAAACGACTTATCAGTTTCCCGAACTCGACACTCCAGATCGTTTGCGAATCCCAGGCAACGGACTTGCTTCCCCAAACGTTGGCTCGCCGAACGAACTCAATCCTCTCGTTCAGCCTTATGAACGTGGTGGCAATGCTGGATTTCCATTGAACTACGCTGACCTCGATGTCTACGTAGCAGAAACACAGACAGGCCGAATTAACTTTGGTGGTGCCTACAACTCAGACAACGGAATCGTGGGTCAATTCACGATCGACGAAAAGAACTTTGATATTACCCGCTTGCCTCGAAGCTTCCGAGAGATCTTAGACGGCACTGCGTTTCGAGGAGCCGGTCAATCTTTCCGACTTGAGCTTGCTCCGGGAGCCAATCTTCAGCGATATCTCGTCAGTTTTACTGAGCCGTATTTGCTGGGCACCGATTTTAGTTTTAGCGCCAGTGCGTATCTCTTCGATCGAGCATATTTCGATTGGGATGAACATCGATTGGGTGGGCGAATTGCCATCGGACGTCGCTTGACTCCTAACTTGTCCATCAGTTCGGGGCTTCGCATGGAAGACATCAAAATCGACAATCCACGGGTCAACACCTCAACCGTGCTCAACGATTCTTTGGGTTCTACAAATTTATTCTTGGGCAACGTGGGCTTGATTCGGGATACCCGAGACAACACAGTCCAAGCCACCGAAGGTACGTTTCTTTCGGCGACCTACAGTCAAGCATTCGGTGATTTCGACTACGCCCGCGGCGATTTGGATTTTCGAACTTACAGACTCATGTATGAACGACCTGACGGATCGGGTCGCCACACCATTAGCTACGGCACAAAACTAGGCTTCAGCGGTTCTTCCACCCCGATCTTTGAAAACTACTACGCCGGTGGATTCTCGACTTTGCGTGGATTCGATTTCCGGGGTGCCGCACCCACCGATGGTGGAGTCCGTGTCGGTGGCGAATTTCAATGGCTAAACTCGGTCGAGTATATGTTCCCGATGACCGCCGATGACATGATCAAAGGCGTTGTGTTCTGCGATTTCGGTACGGTTGAAGACGGTATTGAGTTGAACTCAGAAAACTTCCGAGTCGCACCGGGATTCGGTTTCCGCGTTTCGATGCCAGGCGCCGGAATCGGCGCGCCGTTGGCATTCGACTTCGCCTTTCCTGTCTCAACGGCGGATGGCGATGATGAGAAAATATTCAGTTTCTACCTTGGCGTGTTGCGATAGATCGTTGACGAACCAATCACCCCTCATCGACGCTAGATCGAAACACCCTCGCTGGTTCGCCTGCCCGTTGGTGATGATTGTGATCGTCACTGTGCTCTTGAGCTCGAGCCCAAGTCAGGCGCAAGCCAAGCCGCGGCAAGCGACGTTCGCTCAGCCTAACGTCTACAACATCGGTACGCCGCCGACTCAGGGCGGTACTTATCAGTACCCAGCGAGCGCGGCGCCTCGGGGCAGTTTTCAATCGTCAGGATTCCAGCCTCAAGCCGGATTGCCGGCTAATCCTGGGGTCTTCCCGGCTCAGGCTGCTCAAGTGCAACCCTATCAAGTCCCGCAGTCTCAAGGCGTTTTGCCTTATGTTCCGCCGCAGCAATTTCAAGCTTTGCCGAATCAAACGCAAGCTCAAGGCAGCTATTTCAACCAACCGGCAATTCAGCAACAGCAGCAATCGTTTCCGCAACCGAATATCTCGGGTCAGCCCGGTATTCTGGATCTCGACGTCACCGTCCCCCAAAATCCAACTGGGCGATTCAGCGTTGGCGGCACCTACGGCTCAGACAACGGGCTGGTGGGTCAGTTTATTGTTGATGAGAAGGATTTTGACATCCTCCGTTGGCCACGCAACGTGCAGGATCTGAAATACGCTTGGCGGGGCGGCGGTCAGCATTTTCGAGCCGAGATCGTGCCTGGAACGGAACTCGAGCGTTATTTGGTCAGCTGGTCGAATCCGTACTTTAGGAATTCGGACTACAGTCTAAGTTTGAGCGGATACTTGCAGGATCGGCAATATTTGGATTGGGATGAAGAACGCGTCGGTGGTCGAGTCAGCGTAGGGCGTAAGTTGACCAACTACCTGTCCGTTAGTGCTGGGCTTCGACTGGAAGATGTCACGATTAGTAATCCGAGAGTTGGGACGTCGCCCCAGTTGAACGCCAATTTGGGAAGTAGCGATCTCTTTTTGGGCAGTTTTGGGCTGGTATACGATACGCGGTTCAGCCCTTATTTGACCGGAGAGGGGTCTTACTTTGCGGCGACCTTCACTCAAGCGTTCGGCGACTACAGCTACTCACGAGCCGATATCGACTTTCGAAACTACCGCACCCTTTTCTCGCGTCCCGACGGCTCCGGACGCCACACACTTGAGTTTCGGACTAACCTCGGATTCAGCGGCAGTTCGACTCCGGTATTCGAGAACTACTTTGCCGGTGGGATGACATCATTGCGGGGTTTCGATTTTCGTGGCGTTTCACCGATTGATGGCGACGTCCGCGTGGGGGGTGAGTTTCAATGGTTGAATTCGCTTGAATACAAATTTCCGTTGACCAATGACGACATGATCCACGGCGTGATGTTTCTCGATTTTGGCACGGTTGAGGAAGGTGTTTCGCTCAATTCCGAGAACTTTCGAGTCGCCCCGGGAGTGGGTTTGCGGGTTCATTTGCCTTTCGCTGGCCTGGGGGCACCCCTTGCATTCGATTTCGCGTTGCCTATTTCAACGGCGAGCGGCGACGACGAGCAATCGTTTGGATTCCTGATCGGGATCATGAGATAGCGAGTTGATGGCAGGAGTGGACTGAGACGGTTTGCAATCATGTTTGAAACGACCAGCATGCTGCGATAGTTCCTCCGTTGATCCTGATCGTTTACCAATGACTTCACGGGCTGCATCAACGAATAAACCACCGAGGGAATCCGGTGGTTGAGCGTGAACGAGAGAGACGTATACGGTCCGGAGAACCGAGTGACATTGTTGCTCAGCTTTCCAAATTGATGGCGTTTTCTAAATCTAGCAGCACGTTCAATTCCGCAACGGCGAAGGGCTAATCAGGGCTCTTCCTCGCTAATGCGTTGGGTTACCAATGTCGTCAAAAGCTTCATCGGGATTGGGGAGCCCTCAACGGTTCTGCCAATGTGCTTGCCAAAAAAAATCCTCGTGGCTATTGTCCACGAGGATTCGAGTTTTCGATGGCCCAAGCGTCAAGCAACGCGAGGGCGGTTTGCAAGGGCTTGGCTAAAAAGTTATCCCAACAAGAAGTTCGTAAAGAACACGTCTTTGGCACCATTGGTGAAGGTCCAGAATCCAACGCCTCCGTTTTGACCAAAGAATTGGCGACCGTCGGTCGGGTCATCGGTCAGAGAAACAGAATTTAATCCATTGTTTCCAAAGAAGCTGAACGCGGTGTCCAAGCTTGGCGTGACTTCCACTTCGTTTTTAAAGTCGGTCGCATCGAGTCGCAAGACTTCAATGTTGGACTCATAAGTGATTCCACCAAAGAACGTGGAAGCTGTCCCGCCGTTACGAACGTAGGTTGGCGTGACGTCGTAATTAAACGAGGCGGTTTTGCCGGCGTCATTGATATACAGTCGGTCAGATCCAGCTCCGCCCGACACGTGGACGGAACCTCGAATGTTATCCAAGTTTCCGTTATTCTCGCCGAGCAATGAACCCACAACCAAGTTGTCGTTTCCGATGTCACCGAACACATTGACACTGGTGTCGGCTCCCGTTCCGCGAATGATCACATAGTCATCGCCTGTACCGCCGTTGGCGTTGATCGTTTTGGACACTGCAGGCCCAAACGAAGACAGGACTTCGATGCTGTCGCGACCGGATTCGCCCATGATGTTCGTGGTTGGCGAGCTCAAGCCGTAGACCGTGACTTTGTCGTTGGAACCACCGGTCAAGAGCGACATGGTCTCGGTCGATTGAGTGAATAGAACGTCTTGATGCGCTGTACGGACAACGCCTGACCGGAATGTCATCGTGTCGTCGAGAACCGTTCCGTAAACAGAAAGGTGATCCGTTCCGGTTGTTCCTGAGTCACGCGCGACGATCATCCGTTGCGAGCGATCTGCGATAAACACATCGTAGCGATCGGAGCCTTCTTGGCCGTCAATGATCGCACTCCCGTAGGTCCGCTGTGAAATCAGGAACGAGTCATTGCCATTGCCGCCGTAAGCGGTCAGGAATCCAGTGACGCGTCCGGCGTTGACCAACACGTTGTCATCGCCATTGTCACCTTGGATCAAAATCGAATCGACGCCAGAGAAATTATTGACATTGATGTCATCGTTACCGTCACCCGCGATTACACGAATGAAGTTCACCGAAAGTCGGTTGATGTCGATCGTGTCGTTGCCGCCTTTGGCGTTCACGATGAGCGACTCAAAATTCTGGTTGAATCCGAAATTGTCCGTTTGAACAGTGAAGCTCTCACCGCTCAAATTCAAACTGTCGTCGTTTTCGCTGAGGCTAACCAAGATCCGGTCAGTCCCCACGGTTCCCGTGTCCAATGCGAACAGGAAGCGATTGTTTTGCGAGCCCACCGCGAATCGGTAAGTGTCAGAGCCTTCTTGTCCATCGGCGCTGATGGCTCCGAGCGTGGAGAGGGCTACCGTCATGAAATCGTCACCGCCGCCGGCCTGAATATCCAAACTGTGCTTGGCCAACAAGGTGCTCACACGGAATGTGTCGTTCAGCGTATCGGAACCAATGAGTTGAATTCCTCCAATGCCATCGGTGATGCTGAACGATCCAGCTGCCGCATAATTGATCGGCACCGCTGACATCCCAGCAATCTGAGTATCGGTCACGACGGCCGTGTTGGTCCGAGTTTCGTAACCGTTGACGACCAGTCTGTTTTGGCTGAGGCCACCGTCGATATTGATTGATTCGCCGAGATCTGGATCGACCGGGTCAAGATGGTCGGTCACATTGAACCAGTCCATTCCGGATTCGCCAAAGTACGAACTGACGCCGGTCGCGTTGTAGATGTTAAAGATGTCGTCGTTATCGCCGCCAAAGAAACTGGATCCACCGGTGGTGGTCATGACATTGAACACGTCTACGCCAGCGTCTCCGAAGAATCGATTGCCCATCGAAGTTTGAGCAACGTCAAACACGTCGTTATCATCGCCGCCGTTGAATGTGGCGTCCCCAATTGTGCTGGCGATTGCGAATACGTCGGCTTCACCGAGGGCGTCGTATTGAACCGATTCGACTCCGGCCATCGTCGCAGTACCGCCGTTGACGACTCCTTGGTCAAATGCCAAGTCCAGTTGGTCGACGAATTCCGTTCCCATGCCGATGAATCGATCGGTTCCGAAGATCCCCGTATCACTGATGACAACGTCCGTTGATGGCTTGAAGAACACGGTGTACGTGTCATCGTCCTCACCGCCGTCTAACGTGACGACTCCCATTCCGCTGTTGTTGATCACAAAGACATCGTTGCCTTCGCTGCCAAGAATGTCGATCATTCCAGTGAAATCATCGGCCGTTTCGACATTGAATTGATCGTTACCCATCAAGCCGTCGTAGCCGTATCGTTCAACGCCTGTGACGGACCAAGCCAATCCGCCATTGAAAATGGCTTCGGCTCCCGAAATGTTAAACACATCATCGAGGTCGGTTCCGGTGACCAGCAAGCGATCGTTTTCTGCATCGACGCTATCGACGATTGTCAATCTGGCGGATGGATCGACGGTGGAGATCGAATAGGTGTCGTCACCGACTTCACCCATCAAATCAAGCTGGGTACCGCCCAGGTTGATGACATTGAATTCGTCGTTTCCATTTCCGCCGAGGGCGAGAATCGGTGCGATGGAAGCGATGGTTGTGTTGATGTTAAATACGTCTTCGCCATCGTCACCTGAAACGGTCAGCAGCGTGCCATCGCCGGCGTCGATGATTTCGATGGTGTCGTTATCTGCTCCACCCATCACCTCAACCAAACCTGCCCCAGCGTCATCGATCGAGAACATGTCGTCCCCTGCTAGTCCCATTAGCAAGACGTTGCCAGTTGACTTCAGGACGGAGAACGTA
>JBLINZ010000267.1:0-8671 GCA_047639375.1 Mariniblastus sp.
GCGAAATGATTCGCACCGGCAATCTCGATTTTGCTTTGCTCAAGCCGATCGACACCCAGTTCTTGATTTCGTTTCCGAGGATCGACTGGGCGCAATTGCCCAATGGGATCCTCGGCGTGGTTTTGGTAATTTATTCCGTCAGGAATTTGATGATCGATCCCAACAAGGATCTCTACTTTTCTCCGCTTACCAGCATTCCCGCATTTGTGTTTTTCATTTTGTGTGGAGCGGTCGTGATGTATAGCGTCATGATTTGTTTGGCGTCGACCAGCATTTGGTTTGGCCGCAACCAGAACCTCTACAATTTCTGGTTTTACATCACGAACTTCTATCGCTATCCAATGGAGATTTATCAGCGGAATGGAATCGGGATGGCGCTGTGGGGGACGTTCACGTTTGTGATTCCCATTTTGGTTGTGTCGAATATTCCGGCTCGAATCCTGGCCCAGCCACTGGGCACGCCTTGGAAAAACTGGGAATGGGGCTTGGCCACCTACGCCATTTTCGGCTCGATCTGGAGTTTGCTGGCCAGTCGATGGGTCTTTAAAAGAGCGTTGAAGAGCTATCGCAGTGCCAGTAGTTAGGCCAACGGCCATCGGAGGGGCATGTTGCCCCTCAAGCGTGCCGGCTCGATTTGCTGATCGCACCCAGGCGACGCCTGCACCCATCTCGCTCAAGAGCCCATCCACTTTGGGCGCTGAAGTGATCGCGTGAACCACCCGAATTGGGATCCGTTATAGCGGCTGTTCCGACTGATCCGATGATCCTGACCTACCTGTGGTTTAAACCGATCGCGAATTGCGGAATGGAGCGGCATGCCAGCAAAAATCAAGCTTTCGCCGGCCTCGTGCCGAAAACTACGAGACGAGCAGGATTTGCTCGAACCCCCAAATCGGGCTTTTGATATTGGGAACGCGGGCGCAAGCGGACCAAACCACGAGAAATCTTGAAAATCTCAGGTTTCAGATGGTTGCTATCCGACCCCTCCGCTTTTACCCAAGTTATACTTAGACGCAAAACGATGGTAGTAAACGACTTAGTAAACGACTGCCGACCAGCATCTTTGAGATAGACCCAAAACCAGCTTGGCCTGCCGAGCAATGGAGCCGTACCCCATGTCAAAACTTATTCCGATGGACGAAGCCGCCAACATTCTGGGAATGACTGTTGAACAGCTGACGGAATTACGATCCAACAATGAAATTTTCGGTTACCGAGATGGCTCGAACTGGAAATTCAAAATGACGGAACTTGAGCGAGTTGCTCAAGAGATGGACATCAAACTGAATCTCCCGAACGGTGGAGATGTGGCTGCCGATCTCAGCGAGAGTTTTGGATTCGATCTTTCTGCGGAATCAGGCATCGACGTGTCGACGGAAGATGGCTCTACCAGCGGCTTGCTGGCCGAACTTGAATCGTCTGACTACCTCGAAGAAGATTCGTCGATCGAGATCAAGAACCTTGAAAAAGACAGTGCCTTGCGACTGGACGACAGTGGCGACATTAGCTTATCCGACGACAACGCGTTCGACGGCGACGACGAGCTTTCGTTTGGCAGCAGCAGCCTGAGCCTCGCATCTGGAAGCAGTAAGAAAATGCCAGCCGGTGATGACTCAGCCAACTTGCTCGATGACGAACCTGAAAAAGGTGAAAGCTCATCCGATACCGGAAAAATGCTTGGCGAAAACGGCGAAAACGACATCCTCCTCTCAGAAGACGATTTGTTTAGCGACGAATTGAGCTTGTCCGACAGTGCCTCGTTTGAAGACAGCGCAGAACTTAGCAGCGATTTTGAAGACAGCGAACTGATTCTCGATGACAGTAATTCTAGTTCGGAAGTCATGCTGGAAGCCAACCAGAGCGGCATCTCGCTTGGCGATGAGCCTCTCGAACTTGGCGGATCCGACATCGACGCTCTTGAGCTGCCAGAAGACGACGACATGATCGTGCTCGACAACGCCGCTGACCCTGGAGCAGCTACTCTAATGCAAGAAGACGATTTCAACTTGACACCACTCGAAGCCTCAATGGACGAAGATGACTCCAGTGGCTCCCAAGTAATTGCCCTGGAAGATTCGGAAATCTATGCCGATGATTCAGCCTCTACCATCCTCGGGGGAAGTGATGATTTCGGATCGCAACCCGCGATGCTTGACGATGCTGGCTTCGACGGCGGCATGGGCTACGACGACGGGGGCATGGGTGGCATGATGGCTCCCGGTGGAGTTGCCGTCGGCCCCGCAGCTCTCCCCGAAGCCCCTTATTCGCTGCCACAAGTCCTCGGCCTCGGTTTGGTCGCCACACTTTTGCTGGCCGGCAGCATGGTCGCCTACAACTTGGCACAAAACATGTGGATGCCAGAGGATCAAATCATCGGTAACAGCGTGCTAAACTTCTTCCTCCGACTCGTCGGCATGAACTAATTCAGGCCCCCAGAAACGCTGGGAATGACGTACCAATGACAGGGTTGATCTTGAACAACCCAACTCGCCCCGGCTTTTGACCGGGGCTTTTTTTGTGCATCAACGCCCGCGCTATCGTTCGAAAAACAAGCGTTGCGAACGTCGCCAAGACTTTTGGAACGACAAGGGGCCACGCTTTCGGAATTTGCGAGGCTGAAAAATCGCGGCCTCAGAATATGGACATTTGAGAACCCCGGGAGTGGACCTGATTAGTTGTTGTCGCCACTTGTCGCCCACGATAGGATGAAAAACGATTGAGTTAATCTTTTCCGAGCCATGCGGCGACGGCGATCAACTCCTTTTGTCAAATCATCAAGTGCCACAATGTCGGTATTGCTTAACCTACTTCACAGTGTCGTTGATTACGCCGGCCTGTTTCCACCGGCGTCGTTGCCGATGAACCAGGTGGTCGAAAACTACGCCAAGTATCTGAAGTCAAACGAGAACGCGATGCTGGGCCGACTGATCATTCCCGCCAGCAAGCTCGATGAGTTCGACACTGCCGCGGTGCACCTGCTTCCCACCGGAGACGATATCTCACCGTGGCGGATTAGCGCGTTGATTCCGCCGATTGAGCAAAACGGCGATGCTTTCGATTCAGCCAACCTCGCAGCTGCCCTGAAAAAAATCCAGACGTTTAACGATTCGCACCGAGTCGGTGAATCTCATTCGGTGATCGTCGATGCGATTGAAGTCAAAGCCAATTCGGCTGAGCTGATTTCCCAAACGATCGAAGCTTTGCCGGCGGGCCTCGATTCGTTTCTCGAAATTGCCTGGCTCACCGACCCAACCGAGTGCATAGCAGCCATTCAGCGACAGCCAGCAGGTAAACACATTTTTGCCAAAATCAGAACGGGCGGCGTCACCGAAGAGTTGATTCCTCCCTGCCAATCGATCGCACGATTCATCACGGCTGCCGCTCAGGCTGGAGTGGGATTCAAAGCCACTGCCGGACTTCACCATCCAGTTCGATCTCTCCAGCCGTTGACTTATGAAACCGACGCACCCCAAGCCACGATGCACGGATACTTGAACGTGTTCGTGGCAACGATGTTCGCCTTTGAACACCGCGTCGATCAAGAAACCTTGTACAGCATCCTGTCCAATGAGGATCCACAACGGTTTGAATTCGACGACAACGGACTTAAATGGGAGTCGCTGGTCGTTTCTTCAGATCGAATCAGTGAAATTAGAACCAGCGGGATCATCTCGTTCGGATCTTGCTCTTTTGCTGAACCGACGTCTGAGCTACAAGGCCTGCCAAATGTTACTCGGAAAACGGTGTTTTCCAGTTAGTCCACTCAGCTACCGTGTGAATGTTGCGGCAGATACGCCGCTCAATGTTCGCACCCTTCATCGCGGGCGATCCGCCCAACCTCAATTCATCAAGGCTCATGTTTGAGCCACAGATTCTGAAAGCCAATCGAATGCCTGCGATCAACTCAACTCACGAACCGACCATGCGATCTTGGATTGAAAGTGCCAATGCACCAGATTCCGACTTTCCGATTCAAAACCTGCCTTTTTGTGTGTACCAACATTCCACCCAACCGGCTTCGATCGGCGTCGGAATCGGCGAACAAATCCTCAGCTTGCGAGCCTGCGCTGAACTCGGACTCTTGGAGGATGCTTACCTCGAAGCCGCCTCTCAGCCGACGATGAATACGCTGATGGCGTTACCCTCAGAATCACTCAGTCAACTTCGCCGCTTGATCATGGGCTTGTTGATCGAAAATACCAGCCACGATCAATCCACGATCGAAAAGGCACTCGTCTATCAGTCAGACGTCACGTTCATGATGCCTTGCACGATCGGCGACTACACCGATTTCTACGCCTCGATTTACCACGCGACCAACGTCGGTAGCATGTTCCGCCCGACCAATCCGCTGCTTCCCAACTACAAGCACATTCCGATTGGATACCATGGCCGAGCATCCAGCATTGTTGTCAGTGGGACGCCAGTCCAACGGCCGATCGGGCAATTATCTCCCGCAGAAGAAGGCGGCCTGCCGACGCGTGAGCCATGCAAGCTCATGGACTATGAACTCGAAGTCGGTTGTTTTGTTGGAACCGGCAACACCCTTGGCCAGCCGATTCCGATCGAGGATGCCGAATCACACCTGTTTGGCCTAGCGTTGCTTAACGACTGGTCGGCCCGTGACATGCAAAAATGGGAATACATTCCGCTGGGTCCGTTTCTGGCAAAATCTTTCGCGACCACGATTTCGCCTTGGATCGTCACTATGGAAGCCCTCGCCCCTTTCCGTTGCCCAGAATTCTCGCGCCCCGAAGGCGATCCGAAGCCACTCGGTTACCTCTCTAACGAAGCCAATTCGAAAACGGGTGGAGTCGATTTACAGCTTGAGGTTTACCTTCAAACCGAGAAAATGAAACAGGAAGGCATGCCGCCTCACCGTTTAACCACAGGCCGATTCACCAGTCTTTACTGGACGTTGGCTCAAATGCTGACCCACCACAGCAGCAACGGCTGCAACTTGCGACCCGGCGACATGCTTGGTAGTGGCACCGTCAGCGGTCAAGAACGAAACTCACGTGGTTGCCTGCTTGAGTTGACATGGGACGGCGACGCGAACAACGTGGTTCCTGGAACCCAACGTACTCCGATTACACTGCCGAGTGGAGAAGAACGAAAATTCCTGGCCGATGGCGATGAAATCATTATCAAAGGTTTCTGCGAATCGGAGTCGCATCGCAGAATCGGGTTTGGAGTTTGCGCCGGAGTGATCAAGCCCGCTGCGAAGTAGGACTGGAGAGTGGGAGTCGTCAGCATTCCAGGCTGCGGCCCGAATGCTTGTAGGCCCAGCGATCAGTTCATTGGGCTCAAATCAACAAACGCCGAGGGGCAGTTCCCCATCGGCTCATTCCCGGAATAACACGGAGACACACATTCAACTCCGTGCCTCTGTGTTGATGTTTTTTTCGAGTCGTTTCAGGCAACTCAAACATCCAGGCAATTCAAACATCATGCCACGTGGCATTGCTTGCAGTCGCCTTGATGCTGATCCTGAATAAATTCTTTGAGCCACGGCGACTGCCGTTTGGGACGATCATCGTGCTCTCGAAGATCTTCATTTTTGCCTTCAACGCCGCCAACGTGGCAGTTTGAACAATTTTCGGGACCATCAAAATGATGGTAAAACGAATCGCTTGGAAACTCAGCGTGTGGCGTTTTCAGATCAGCCTGCAGATTCTCCAAACCACGATGGCAGCTTGAGCAATTGGCCTGAGGAAAATTCTTATTCGCCAAATCGCGATGATATCCCGCCTCGCCTATCCCGTCGTTGGGAGCCAGATCTGCCTTGGCGACGACATGACAAGTCGAGCACTTGCCCACCGCACCTTGATGATGAGACTTAGCGAAAAATTCTTCATCGCCATAAAACCAACCTTCGAAGACTTCCGAATCAACATCCAGGTGACAAGCATCACAGTCGGCGTAGGCAGGGTTGATCGAGTGCCCGTGGAGTAATTCATAGGCTTGAGTATTGAAGCTCACGGGCGTCAACGTCAATTCCTCCGGCGTGATTCCGTGGGCCCTGTTCGTCGCGGAATCAACGTTTAATTCGGCTCGCGTCATGGCAGGCCGCTCCGGCATGAGCGATGAATAATTAGCCCCGACCAACAAGCCTCCGACTGCCGCTGCGATTGCAGTCACGACCAAAGTCCCCCAACCGAAATACCCAGAACGAGCCGAGGCAACACGCGGAAGGGCGTTGGTTCTCGACCCATCCAGCTCATTAATTTTTGCGTCCAATTCAGGACTCGGTTGCCGCAGCTGCATTTGGGAAATCAAATTTTCGATTTCAGATGGATTCGATAAACTCATGTTTGATCTCTCAATTGACTTTCCAGTTTCTCCAACGCCCGTCGATAGCGGGTCGCAACCGTCTTTGGCGACGTCTGGGTGACCTCGCCAGCCTGCTCAAACGTCAAGCCTGAAAACAGCTTTAACACGACCGCCTCACGATTCGGTTCAGACAATGCGTCCACCGCCCGACGAAGCACATCATCCCGCTCTTTTGTCAACAAGTTTTCCTGCGGACCGCGAGACTCCTCCAGCGGGCGAAATTCATCAAATAACGACTCACTGACTCGGCGATCTCGATCTTGCGAACGCAATAAATCGATCGCTGAATTTCGGACGATTCGAAACACATAAGCCACCGCGTTTTCACTTTGGAAAACTTTTCGCAAACTGTCTGGCTGTCGCATCAGTCTGGCAAACGCGTTGTGTACCGCGTCTTCTGCGACTTCCGGTTTTCGGACGATCGACAGGGCGTAAGTAAATAAGCCTTGCCGATGATCGCGGTAAAGGTTTTCCAGTCTTTCAATCATTGAGTCTGATTTTCCAATACCGCAGGCGATTCGACAATTCGAAACGTCTTATTTCAGCATCCAGTGGCAAGACGCTTCAGCTCAGCGGATTTCTTCAAATTTCTCGAAGAAATTCACGGCTTACAAACGTCATCTTTATACAGGATCCGCATGGCTCCGAGAAATGAGGATTGATAAACGTCATACCGATCGCCAACAATGCTGCGACATTTTGTCTGTTTTAACCGGCCAAATCGGTTGAATGAGGTGCTTGAACTTGGACAAAACCGATCCATTCCTATAATAAATTGACGCCTTTGCACCTTTTTGCCGTTTTGCGCTCACCTCGTACCAATCATCTGTCTGCCAAGTTCGTCCGATAGATAAGATTCATTATTTAAAGGGAAAAATTGAGAAATCAAACTCTATTTTTGTTGGCTCTAACAAGCACCATTTTTGCGATCGCTGGATGCTCTCCCGATCCAGAAATCGTGACGCATCGGGTGCCCAAGGACCAGTCCGGGTTAGACAAACTCCAAACAACAACGGCTTCCCCGACGGCCAAAGCGGATCCCCAAACCAAAACGCGAATGGCAGTTGCGATCTTCGATCGACCAGAAGCCACTTGGTTTTTCAAGATCTCTGGCCCTGAGTCGCAGGTCGACAAGTCCGAATCGCAATGGCAAGCGTTTCTAAAGACGATCAAATTTACGGACAATGAGCCTCAATGGACGGCACCTGAGGCTTGGAAATCGCTCGGCCCCAAGCCAATGCGGCACGCGACGCTGGTTATTAATGATACCAATCCACCAATCGAAGTCGCGATTTCCAACCTTTCGGCAGGCCAAAACCTTTTGGACAACGTCAATCGCTGGCGTCGACAAATTGGGCTCAAACCGTCCTCCGAGCAGGAATTGGACTCGCAAATTACAAAACTCAAATCCGGCGACGAACCGTTCTTGCTGTTTGATGCGATTGGGGCTGGATCCGGAACGATGGCACCCCCCTTCGCCGGGGGTGGGGCAGCGCCATTTGCGGGTGGAAACGCACCTTTTGCGGGGGGACAAGCCCCCTTTGCCGGTGGCGGCCAAACGGCCCAGGCTTCCGGTTGGGATTTCGACCTGCCTGACGGTTGGACAGAGAGTGCCAAGACAAGCCGCATGGTCCCTGTTCGACTCGTCAAGACGGACGGCGATCAAGAGATCCAAATCACGATGATTGAAATGCCTGCCTCAGTCAACGAATGGGCTCCCAACGTGACGCGGTGGGCAGGCCAAGTCGGATTGGGTGAACTATCGGAAGATGACCTCAAGGCCCGAACATCAGAACTAAGCGTCGACGGCACTCAAGGCCAACAGATTGACTTGATTGACCTCGACTCCGATTCTAAGCAGGGAGCCATCGCTGGCATGATCAAGCTTGGCGATTCAGCTTGGTTCCTTAAGCTTTCCGGCGACAAGCAATTGGCTTCGGAAAACCGTGGTGACTTCGATAAGTTTCTCGAATCATTGAAATCAAAAAAATAGTCTCGACGGGCTAACCAGTCTTTCGCGATCCCATATTCGACAAAGCGAACATTTCATGGCGACCAGCACTTCTTCCGATCAAGCAAAAACCGAATCGTCTTCACTAAGTCTAATGGACGTTGTGCGGGCAATCCTCACCCCCATGGCTTCGCTCAAGCTGACCGTGGTCTTATTGATACTCGGGGTGGTCGTGACGTTTATTGCGACGCTTGACCAAACGCGGGCCGACGTTTACGCGGTCAAGATGAAGCACTTCAAAAGCGTGATGGTCGAAGTGCCATTCGAAACCTTCTTTGTTCCGGCTTGGTTCCCTGAGCGACAAAACATCCCTGGCAGCATCTACAT
>JBLINZ010000268.1:0-8643 GCA_047639375.1 Mariniblastus sp.
CGGAATGTGTCGTGGTTTTCTGAATCTGTATTTCCCCTCATCCCCAGCCCTTCTCCCCACAAATTCGGAGTAAGCGTGATCAAATGGCGATCCGATTTCGTCCGAATTTGCGGGGAGAAGGGAGCTAGTTTTTTGAGTTGGATTCCTTTTGAGTGCGTCGGTATTGAGCAGGTGCCAAGCAGAGACAAGCGAATCATTCCGTTGTGTTTCATTCCATAGCGGTCACCTTCAACCCGAAACGTCGCAAATCACCTGTTCGAATACATTGCATCAACCCAGACCTTGGGCCTTCACGGCGAAACAATTTTGGAGTGGTTTTCTGCAGACAAAGGTCCGCAGATTTTACAGAATGCCGCTCCACCACAGCCAAATAGTGCGACTTCAAAACGCGTGAGCGAGGACGAACAATTTGTGAAGGCGAGACACCAACGAGGGCTCTCCCTCGCTTACGCATTCGGGCTACCATCGCTGCCGCGTAACTAGGCTCAACGGTGATTAACAATAAGAACAGAAAGAACAATGCTAATCTTGTTCTAAATCGCTGCCGCTCAACCGTGCTCAACCGGGCACTAAATTAACCAGTCCTAACTTCGTCGGTTTTCCCAAAAACTCACGGCTTCTTCAGGATGTTTTGACGTCTGGCAGTTGCTTGTCTTGTGCCAGTTTGGTCGCCAGGGTCACTGCTGAAATCAAGCTGGAAACATCCGCTTTGCCCTGCCAGGCAATATCCAAGGCGGTGCCATGATCGACGCTGGTTCGAATCAGTGGCAGGCCCAGGGTGATGTTCACGCCGGTGTCGAAGTTCAAGGCTTTGAAGGGAATCAAGCCTTGGTCGTGGTACATGCAAATGTACCCGTCGGTAGCTTCGCGGTGCCACGGCAGGAATGCTGTGTCGGGAGGCACTGGGCCTTCGATATCGATGCCTTGCAATTTTGCTTGGGCGATCGCTGGCGCGATGATCCGTTCTTCCTCTTGGTTGCCGAACAATCCGCCTTCGCCAGCGTGCGGGTTGAGTCCCATCACCAGCAGTTTCGGATCGCGGCCGCAAATACGTTGAAGCGCATCGTGGGTGAGCTGAATGACCTCCAGGATTCTATCGCTTTCGAGCATCCCGGCGACTTCGGAGTAGCCCACGTGAGTTGTCACCAAGCTGCAGCTGAATGATGGCGCGGTCATCATCATGCAAAACCGATCGGTTTGGGCCCGGTCGGCGAACAGTTCCGTGTGGCCGGGGAATTGGATGCCCGCGGATTGCCAAGCTTCCTTGTTGATCGGCCCGGTCACGACCGCGTCCACGGTGCCTGCCAGCGCCGACTCGATGGCTCGCTCGATGTACTCAAACGAGGCTTGTCCTGTGTACCGATTGACTTTGCCTGGCACCAAATGTTCCGCCGCTAGACCGCCGATGTCGACTATGGTGGGTTGCTTGGACGGCCCGGCGTCCTGCCATTCATTCAACGACACCACACGTGGGGGCCAAGGCAGGTTCAGCTGATTTGCAACGCGCGACAGCGCTTGCCGATCGCCGAACACGATCGGTTGGCAAGACTGAGAAACGGCGTCATTGTCGAGCAGTCGCAGGCAAAGTTCCGGGCCGACACCGGCTGGATCGCCCATCGTGATTGCGATTTGGGGAACGTTCAAGAAATCATGGCTTTCGTGTATGGGAATTCAGGTGTGTTTGGAGCAATCGGTACGTCACGAATTGTACACTTCGAGGCAGATCGCGTTGACTTGCTTTCGACTGGCAAGATTCGATGGTATTATTCGAATACAAACTCAGCCAACCCTTGTTTTACTCGGCATTCAGCAAAAAAGTAGTTGTCATGATACGAAATGTTTGCTTGATCATCATTGCTGCCGCCAGCCTGTCGTTGGGGGGCTGTAGTTCCAAGCGCCAGCAAGCTGAGCCTTACGACGGGCCGCCCTTGACGGTCGCGTTTGTGCCACGGCTGTCGAGTGTGGGCGAATCCCCCAGTTATTGGCAGCTCGTTCGAGCGGGAGCCGAGCAAGCCGCCGACGAGCTTGGCAATGTTGAAGTCCTGTGGCGACCTCCGGCGGGCACTGAGTCAGAATTCCAAGTCGACGTGCTGAATGAATTGGGTGAGCTTGAGATGGATGGCGTCATTTTGGCACCCCGTCGAAAAGATGACCTTGTACGTGCCGTTGAGCGGACGATTGAAGGAGGCACGCCGGTCGTAGTCTGTGAAGGCGGAATCGATCCAGGACCTGCGGTTTCCGGATTCGTGTCAAGTGATAATTTGAACCGAGGGAAACTGGCGGCTGAGGCAACGGCGGAATTGCTGGGCGAACAAGGAAACGTGATCCTGTTGTTGCATGTGGTTGGCAATGAGCTGACCCGGCAACGCGAAGAAGGATTCCTAAAGGAGATCAAGGGATATTCGAAAATCGAAGTCGTTTCCTCGGACCAGCGAGGGGGCGAGACAGTCGAGTCGGCTGAGCAAAAAGTCGGTGAGCTGTTGCAGATTTTCGGTGGCGAACTGGATGCGATTTGCGTCGTGTCGGCGATCAATGCTGAAGGTGCGCTAAAGGCCATCCAAAGTGCTGGGTTGAGTGAACAAGTTCAATTGATTTCGCTTGACCGCAGCGATGCGATGGCGTTGGCGCTTGCCAGCGGAAGTTGCGCTGCCGTGGTCTTGCCTGACCCTTTCGATTTGGGATACCAAAGTGTGTTGATGATGGTCAACAGTATTGTTGGGCGGGACTATGAAACGCCAGTTTCCACCGAATCGATCGTCGCGACGGCTGAGAATCTGGATGAAACGCGTGTGGATGCTTTGCTTTTCCCAGCGGGGGAGTAGGCGGTGGATGCTTCGTCGTGTGAGTTTCTGTCCAAAATGAAGTGTGGTGTAATGCGTTCTGGTGATAGCCCGACGCGTAAGCGAGAACGAACAATCATTGAAGGCGGGCGACTAACGAGGGCTCTGCCTCGCTTACGCATTCGGGCTATGATTGCCCCCACTGAACAGGGCATTAAATTAGCCAGCCCGAAGCGTAAACGCGTCACTGGCTATTTCTTTTTTAGCTCGGCCATGTATTCAACCAAGTCCACCAGTTCCTGAACGGACATTTCTTTGTGGAGGTCGGCCGGCATCAGCGAAAGCTTTTGGCGTTTCTTTTCGTCGATCTCAACCGTGGGGATGACGTGTTTGATTCCTTTTTCGTCTTTGAGTTGCACGTCGTCGTCGGTTTCACCCAGTAGCACACCAGTGATCATTTGGCCGTCGTCTTTGAGGACCATCCAGTTTTCGTAGTTGTGACTGATCCCGGCGGATGGGAACAAGATCGATTCGTACATGGCGATCTTGGAAAGCTTGTTGCCGATTTCGCTTAGGTCAGGACCGACTTCGATGCCTTTCCCAGCGACCACGTGGCATTTGGCGCAGGTCCCAACGCCTTCGAAAACCGTTTTTCCCCGAACGACATCGCCCGTGCGTTTTGCTAGATTGTCCATCGGTGGAAGTGGTCGATTATCTTTCGTCGCGGAGATCGGGAACAACTGATCGGCTTTGGTTTTGATCTCTGGCCAGCGGGCGCGATGTAGTGCTGCTTTGATCGCTGGCAAGATCACCCCGTCAATCGCTTCACTTTTCTCAATCCACTGCAGCATGTCCCGGGCACCGGCTCGCGATTCCCCCAGTCGGCTGACAACGTAAGTTCTCAATTCGCTGTCAAGATTCTCGCGACGAGCAAGCCTTGCCAGCAGTTGGTCGGCGGGTCGTTTTCCAGAGTTGATCAACGCATCGCACAGCTTCGTTCGTGTTTCGGCCTCGGCTTCAATGATGGCACGTCCGAGTTCGCCATGTTGTTGTTTGTCCAGCAACACGCCGGCCGCGTCGGCTGACATTTGCCGATCGATTCCTGACTCAATGATTTTCAGCAAATCGGGATAGTGCGATTCGGATGAAAACTTGTTAACGAACTGAATGAACTGAGGTGTTCCACGACTTTGATCAATCGTGGCATGGAGTTTTTCTTTTTGTTCGGGCGTCAGTGATTTCAGATCTAACCTTCCCGCCGATTCGATTCGCACGTAGCTCATTTTTTCGGGATCGAATTCGTTTTCACCAAACGCAAGTTCGGCGAGTGCCTGAGATTTGCGAGCTGACGTGACGAAATCAAACGCTCGGAAGTATCTCGCGGATTTCTGGGCATTGGTTTTTGGATCCTTGATCGCTTGGGCTAGTAGATCGGCGGCGTCAGTTCCGCGTGAACGCCAAACAATGTCTTGACCCGCCGGCGTCATTAATTTGGCGGGGGAGTTTCCTGCCCAGGCGGCAAGACACTCGTCCCATTTACCGTCTGCGGCGATACCAAGGGCTTCCAGCATCCAGCGATCACCCGGTTGGTATTTGTCTGCGATGGCGGCCCAGATGGGGCCGTGATGTTCGCCGGGCCACTGCCGAATCCCGAGCAGGATTTCGCGTAAGACTTCGGGCGGTGCGGTTTCCAAACCAATTTGAGATTGAATGTCTTCGCCAGTAAGTTCATCGCGAAGCTGGACGCATAGCCGGATAGCGGTGACGCGGATGTCTGGATTTTTGTCTGTGAGCCCGGCATGAATGAACTTGAGTTTTTCTGTTTTGGGAATCAGCAATTTGCCCGCCATCCACAGAGCTCTGGCACGCATACGTGGGTTCTTGTCGTTCCACATTTTCTTTAATGGCTCGATGGCTGCCGGTCCAAATCTCTCAAGCGCCTGCCAAGCGAGGAACCGAGTCGCTTGATTGGGGCTGCGTAGTGCCTGGGCGGCGGATTCTTGCGTGGAGAAATCCACCGCAGGTGCCTTGTAGTGCCCTGCCCCGCCTTTTTTGGAAACGCGAAATAAGCGGCCGCGTTCGATGTCTTGCATCCGGTGTCCGCCGACGCCAGGATCGTACCAATCCGCGACGATCAACGATCCATCGGGGGCAACACAAACATCAGAGGGGCGAAACCAGTTATTTCCAGTCGCACCGTCCATGACGTTGACGATGGTAGCAGTGTATCCTGCGCCAGATTTCTTGACGGGATAGGCCCTGACGATGCTCGGTCCGGCGTCGCAGTGAATCATTTGATTTTGGAATACCGCGGGCAACGTGTCACCTTCGTAAAGGCAGATGCCAGTCGGTGATCCGGCGCCGGTTACCAATAAGTTCGGGATGACGCCAGGATCGTTCTGATACCAATGTTGCACGGGAATGTCGGAGTGCATGCCGGTCCGCGGCGTTCGCCAATTGCTGCCTGTTACCTGATCGGTATAGCCGTAGTTTCCAAACGGCATGACGTAGTTGATCCGCGTCGCTCGGTTTCCATCGTCGTCATTATCCGATTGCCAGAGGGTGCCGAACGAGTCGACGCAGACTTCCCAGTTGTTGCGGAAATTCCAAGCCAACGTTTCGAACTCACTGCCATCGAGGTTGCAGCGAAAAATCATGCCTTGGTTGTACGGCTTCCGGTGGTCTGCGACGACGTTGCCGGCTAGGTCGATGATCGGTTGGCCGTCTTTGTCCTTGATTTGCTTGCCGGCGTTGCCAAAATTAAAATACAGTTTTCCATCGGGGCCAAAAACAAAGGCATGGATTCCATGGTCGTGTTGGGTCCCGCTGATTCCGGTAAATAAAATCTCTTTCTTGTCGGCTTTCAGATCGCCATCGGTATCGGTCAAGATGAAGACGGAGTCATTGGCCGAGACGATGGCCCGATCACCTAAAACACAGATACCATGGGCCGAATCGATATCCCGTCCTTGATAGAAAGTCGTGCTGTGGTCGGCGACGGCATCTCCGTCGGTGTCTTCCAAGATCAGGATCCGGTCGCCTGCTTCGCGAAGTTTCGCGTCCGAGTTTCGAAAGTGACGATAGTTGATGACTTCGCAAACCCAGACGCGTCCCAAATGATCAACATCGATGTTCGATGGGTTGGCCATCAAGGGTTCAGCCGCAAACAATTCAACGTCGAGTTCGGGGTGGATCTCAAACTGACCGATGGCGTTTTCTGATTGGTGGACCGGGTTGGGTTTGTCTTGGCCCAAGCCCAGCGATGCAGTGGTGGCCAAGGCGATGGCCAGTGACGAAAGCAATGTTGCGTTGAAATGCCGACTCATAGAATCAGAACCGTTATGGAGAAACGAACGATGGAACATAGGACTTAAAAGTGAGTCGTGATTGTAACCAATTTGGTTGTGGAACTTGTCAAGCGTTCTCAGTTGCGGATTGATTTCGACAGGCTTGGTTGGTGACTTTTTCAATTCCGGACCGAAGAATTGCGATGGGGCGCTGGTTTGAGGGCGAGTTGACGGTGCGGTGGGAGTTCGGGTTGGCTGATAATTTATCTAATTGAGGCTGAGAATCGAAGTCGGAACATTTGACAGGTTGGAGAAGCCGTTGGTTTGGGTCGGAGGCACCGTTCATGATCGGCTGGGGGTTTTACCTCAGCGTCAGCGAGTGAGAGGTTCGCCTTTCGCTCCGTCGACAGAGTGCCCAACGGCGTGGCTTCCTCGCCGGAACCAATGACTCATTAGGTCGTGGTGCGACGGATTTTCGATGGTCCTCGCCTACAAACGCTTCGCGTTTGACACTGCCGCCTAATCGTTAAACGGGCTATCGTCGCTGGTCATTCCTGAGCTTTATTTTGCTTGTAGAGAGGCAGCATGCGGTGGCGGACTTCGAGATTGAGCAAGTTCATGGTGGTCACGTACAGCCGGCCTCCGAATTGCCCCCATCGATCTGGGACGGGTTTGTAAGGGTGCCAGCTGCCTGCCATTTCGCCAGTTTGTACTTGTGATTTCGTCAACAAGGGACGCAGTTTGTCGTTCCATTGTTTCCAACGTGGTCCATCGATGTGCTTGAGAACTTGCGTCGCGTAGTACCAATAATAGGTGTCGCGAAGCAGCGGGGTCGTGTCGCTTGGGAGCTGCTTGTTCAGCAAGTAATCGGCACCGGCCAGTAGGCGTGGATCATCGGAATCCCAGCCACTGTAAATTCTCATCAACAGTCCGACGGAGGTCATTGAAACGGATGCTTCACGGCCTTGGATGCGCGAGACCCCATTGGCATCCTGGAGCCAATGGTTGTATCGATAGAGAGAACTATTCTCCGGATCCGCTGCTTCGTCGAGCCAGCCCTCTACGCCGGTGAATGTTTCTTTGGGGATCTTAAGCCCTGCAAGTCGGCCCGATTGCATTGCCATCATCATCCAACCGGTCACCGAGGTATCGGTGCTTCGACTCTTGATTGGTTCGGAGTAATACCGCCAGCCGCCTTTTCTGGCATGCTGAGAATTGACGATGAAATCGATTGCTTTTTGGGCGGGTTCTTTGAGTTGCGAATCCTGTGTCATTCCATAGGCTTCGGTAAGCGCGAGGGCAGCGATCCCGTGACTGTACAACTGACAAGCTTGGTCGGATTTGGGATCAGACGAAATGTACAGCATGCCGTCGTCGGCTTGGTTGTCGATCAGCCATTGCAGGGCCCGGTCGATTTGTTGGGCGTATTTGAATTCTCGATGGTTGTAACCAGCTCCCTGAAACGAAAGCAGTGCCAAGCCCGTCGCGGCGGTGTCGCTGTTGAGTTGACTCAATCGTTGCGGGGCATTGCGATCGAATCCCTTCAACGACCAGCTTCCGTCTGGCAATTGATAGCGTGCCAGAAATTCCAAGCCAAGATGGATGGCAGCTTCGGTGGAGGGTTCTGCGGCACTCGCCACCGTGGCTGGGGAGCGGCCTTGAAAAGCTTCTTTTGCCAGCACGGCGTTAGGGTTAAGAGCCGGTGTCCCTCCGAAATTTTTGTTGCGAAAACGGTTCTTCATTTCCGGCATTAATTGTTCGCTATCGCGAGCCGAGGGTCGCGTCATGACACCGATTCGATCGGCGGGCCGGCTGCCCAGTCCAGCTGGCCCTTGGATTGCATCGATGTCCAGCTCACTGCCTTGGGCCTGTTCCATCGCTTCGGTATCGGATTTTGAAAGGGTGGTTGAAGCGGATTCCAGATCCGAATTGTCCGCCGTACCTTGGCTGGCCATCGTGGGCGATTCAAAATCGGCGGTCCCAGATATTGACGGAGCCAAACCGGGTTTCGACGAGCGAGAACCACGGGGTCTTGATTTGGTTGCCAATCCTGTCACGGCGTCTGAGTCGGCTGTTTGGGAATTGCCTCTCCCGTTTCGGCGATTGGGTTTTGCACCGGTGGTCGGCATCGAGGTAGAGGCTTGGGACGGCGACGTGGTTTCGGAGCGGCCAATCCCAGAACCGGAACTTGCCGAGGTGGCTTCACGGCTGATGTTGGTTGCAACGGATTCTGCCGGACCGTCGCCTGGTTGTTTGGTCTCGGAATCCGATGTCTGTTCAGTGTCAGCAAGTCCAAACGCGGGATCGGACTGGGTGACCGGGGCTCGCGCGGAACGTGTCCGTTCGGTCCCGCGTTTGTTCTCTTCGTCTTCGTCATCCTCTTCGTCTTCCCAGCTCGAAACGTTTTCGATGCGGTTGGCGCGTTGTCGTGAATCGGACAACTGCTGGGCCAGGTTAGAGTCGCCCAGGTCAGTCATTTCGCCAGCCGATTCGGCTGACCAGCGTTCCACCGTCATGGCCGATTCGCCGCCTTGCCGGGCGGACAATGACGATTCAGAAGACACCTCCAAGGCGTT
>JBLINZ010000269.1:0-8641 GCA_047639375.1 Mariniblastus sp.
CTAATTGTCGCACCGGCATTGCCATTCAACTGATCCTGTTTGTGACAGTCGCTCTGTCGTGCCTGTTTCCCGTATGCGTTCAGGCTCAGGAGCGGGGTCCAAACATTGTCTTCTTTCTCGTCGACGATCTTGGTCCAGATGAACTCGTTTGCTATGCCAGCAAGTTTCACGAGACGCCGAACATCGACGCGTTGGCATCGCAAGGGATGCGGTTTACGAATGCTTACTCAGGATCGACACTATGTTCGCCAAGTCGGGCCGCTATTCTGACCGGGCGTCATCCGGCCCGGCTCCACTTGACCGATTGGATCCCGGGCCAGACCCAGATCAACGTGAAATCGATTGTTCCTGATTGGAAAACTTATATCGACCCGGATCGAGTGTTGTTGCCAGAAGCCTTGAAGGAACAGGGATACGCCACGGGTTTCTTTGGCAAGTGGCATCTCATGCCCAAGCCCACTACGCGAATCAGAGAATCAAAGGATAAAGATCGCATGGCGGAGCTGACCGCTATATTTCCTGAGCACTATCCCGAGAAGCATGGCTTTGACGAAAACTACGGCGGTGATCAATCCGCCAATCAAGGCAAACGATTCCTGTATCCCGCGACCAAGCGTTTTCGAAACCTGCAAAACCTCGGCAAGGAGGGCGACTGTGTGACGGACATCCTTACCGATTGCGCGGTGGACTTCATCGAGCGGAAGAAAGATCAACCCTTTCTGGTTTATCTTTCCTACTACACCGTACATGGACCGATCACCGGCAAGCCAGAGTATGTCAAAAAATACAAACAGAAACTCGCGTCTAACCCCGACGCCAACTATCACATGAAGAACCCTGGCAAGGCTGCCATGATCCAAAGCCTCGATGAAAGTGTGGGGCGGGTGGTTGCCAAGCTGAAAGAAACCGGCGAGCTGGATGAGACTTTGATTATTTTCACGGGCGACAACGGTAGCGACTATGAAGAGTGGGTGGTCAACGCTCGCGGTATGAAAGGAACACCCTATGAAGGCGGGACTCGGGTTCCGCTGATCGTCACTGGCCCAGGAGTCGAGACCGGCGTTTGTAATGTCCCCACGATCGGAATGGATTTCTACCCAACGTTACTGTCCTACGTGGACGCTCCGCCCAAACCGAATGAGCACGTTGACGGAGTTGATATTACGTCGCTCTTTAAGATTTCAGGAGCAATAGAAGACCGGCCTCTCTACTGGCACTATCCGCATTACGACAAGGCGCCACCCTACAGCTCGATCATCGTCGACCGGTGGAAACTGATTCACCAAACGGACGACGATACGTTGGAGCTTTACAACCTGAAGAATGATCCAATGGAAAAAGAGAACCTCGCCGCTTACCTGCCTCGAAAGAGAAACGCTCTGCTGCAGGAACTAGATGAGATTCTCAACAACGCAGACGCACAGCGAGCCGAGCGAAACCCTGCCTACGACCCCAACCGTTTCTCAGGAGGCATCCGGAAATTCAAAGTCTGGGGCGATAAGCAGTAGTGGAGACAGATGTCAGGAACCAAGAATCAAAGGGGGTGAGAATAATCAAAGAGACTTGACCCAATTGATCTGTTCCGTGTTGCTTTCTCAGCGACCTCCGCGAGAAGATCCACCGCGTAAAAGAGGATAGTCGACCATCGCATCATTGCATTGTTTGGCTGATCGTTTCCGCTGGGCTTTTGTTGCACCTGCTCTCCCCAAAAAGAAATAGTAGTGAAGAGATCCACAAGAAGAATTGATGAAACTACTTATCGTTCACAATCCTTCACCAAACTAAGTACACCTTAACCAAAACTGACCGTCACTTTGACCGTTCATCCGAGGATCAACCATGCGACAAACTACTGCGATCCAATTCATTGCTTTTTGCTTCCTGGCATTGGCCTCCAACGCACTGGCGACCGAACGACCGAACATTCTTCTTTTTACGGCCGACGATTTGCATGCTGAGTCGCTGGGCGCGTTCGGCGGTCGTCCCTTGGACCTGACGCCAAATCTCGACAGGTTTGCGAAAGCGTCGCTGCGTTTTGACCGTGCCCATGTCAACACGGCGATCTGCGCACCCTGTCGGGCGATTATTGCCACGGGTCGTTACAGCCATCGCTCCGGGGCGATGGGATTCATGAAAGCAAGAGAAGATGTGCCGGACATCGTGACCACCTTACAGAATTCCGGATACCTCGCGGGCATTCTCGGGAAGGTCGGCCACTCGACGCCCAAGAACTCAATGAAATGGGACTACCAATTCGATCAAAAACAACTTGGAAACGGGCGCAACCCCGAATTGTACTATCAGCGAAGCAAGGAGTTTCTTGCGCGTAGCAAGCAAGAAGGAAAGCCATTCTATTTCATGGTGAACTCTCACGACCCTCATCGCCCTTATTGCAACCCCGAAAAACTGACCAAGGGTGCGGCAATGCCCTCGCGAACGTATGAACCTTCCGAAGTAACCGTGCCGAAATTCCTGCCAGATCTGCCCGGCGTTCGCGCAGAGCTGGCCCAATACCTGAATTCGACACGTCGACTCGACGACACGTTTGGCAAAGTCATGCAGGCGCTTCACGAATCCGACCAAACAGACAATACGCTGGTTGTGTTTATTTCCGACAATGGCATCGCCGTACCCTTTGCGAAATGCAATGCCTGGTTTCACAGCTCGCGGACACCGATGTTGGTTAGGTGGCCCGGCGTTGTTGGCCCCAACACGACCAATGATCGTGACTTCGTTTCAACGGTCGACTTTTTTCCAACGTTTCTCGCAGCCACAGGTGCGAACGGACCTGACGGACTCGACGGCCGCTCATTCATGCCGCTTCTAAAAAGTCAGCCACAAGAAGGCCGCAAATTCGTCTTTACTCAGATCGACACCAAAGCAGGAGGAGATGCCGTCCCGATGCGCTGCGTTCAAGATGGTCAGTATGGCTACATCTACAATCCCTTCAGTGATGGCAAGCATCGGTACCGCAATAACAATGAGGGCAAGACCATGGCGGCGATGAATGCCGCTGCCGAGAACGATACCACGATCGCGGCGCGGATCGAGTTGTTTCGTTACCGAGTCCCGGAAGAATTGTACGACTTAAAAAGCGATCCCGATTGCCTTCACAATCTCATTTCCCGACCTGACCAGCAATCGACCATCGTGTCACTTCAGTCTGAATTGGTGTCCCACATGCAGCGAACGGATGACCCGTTGTTGAAGGCTTTTCAGAACAAAACGAATCGTGCGATCGTCGACCAAGTATTGCTGGAAACCTATGGACCAATGAAGGGCTCCAAAAAAGACAAGAAAAAGAAGAAAGAAAAGGGGTCAGGAGCCTAATTGGCAGTTTAGGAAAGCTTCTTCTGCATTCCCCTTGGTCTTAGCGTTGATTCAATTCTCGATTGTTTGCAGTCGTGGCCACCCTATGTTCTTGCCGGAAAAGGCAATTTCGTGTGATGAAGTGTTTGGCAGCGTCGGTGAGGTTCCGGCGACAGGCGACGGATCGCTGTGCGAAGTTCATCGTAAACACATCTATTATTACCCCAAGTCGATTGGTCTCCGCTTACTGCAGCCTGTCTCTCAGAACTACCAAGACTCCTCTGCCCTCAAAAATAGTTAAAAGTGAGCAATGACCTAAACTGCCAATTAGGCTCCTGACCCCTTTTTTGTTTCCCTGAAATTCAGCTGTGCTCAATTGACCGATTATTGTTTTGCTGGCGCATTGTGTTTGGAAAGCGATTCAAGGTAGTCCAGAATCGAGGCCAACTCACCAAGTGAGTAGTCTTTGACTAATCCTTCTGGCATCGCGGATACGAGTGATTCTTTTCGTTCGTCGATTTGCTGTTTGTCAAACGAAAACTCTTTTCCTTCTTGGTCCCGCATGACGACTCGGTCGGCGGATTCTTCGGTCACGTAACCCGTTATCATCCGTCCATCAAAATCTAGGATGATATTGGTTTTGAAACCTTGGGCAATCGTTTTGCTGGGCTGGAGCAGGGCGTAGGCCAATTCTTTACGTTTGTAGGTTTGTGCGATGGTTCCAAGGTAAGGGCCCTTTGGTTTTTCATCCTTGCTCACAGTGTGACAGGCGATGCAATTGGCCTTGGTAAAAAGTCTCTCTCCATGTTCAATGTCGCCGCGCGTTTTCAGGACACGGTCAATTGCGACTTCGACGTCGAGAGTGTTCAACATCGGTGTTTCGTCGGGACGACGCGGTTTAAGTTTTAACTGCTTTGCCGCCTTCGCCGCGGACATTGAAATTTGTGGATTGTCGTCGTTCACCGAGTCCAAAATCAGTTCGTCAAGCAAGTGGCTGCCGGTCGTTGCCGCGGCGTGAATCAGCCGCACCCGGCGGTCGAGTTGATTCCATGCTTTTTTGATCGCCGCATCTGCCATCGCTTTGGCCTCAGGGCTGGCATTTTTTTGTGACGCAATGTGCAGCAAGGCCCCATCGGCCCAGATGGCAGCTTCCTTGGAACTGTTGGATTCTTCAATAACTTTCGTAATCTGGTTTTGGACGACGTCTGATCGCAGGCAGTCTGCTTGGGCCTGGCGAATCAAACTACCGGGTATTTTCGATTCGCTCAAACTTTGCAACGCGGCAAACATTGCGGGAATCGCATCAGTGGCGGAGGTTTTTGCCAGCGCTTTGATCGAGCCGATCAGCGTCTTTTGCTTTGATTCGGAATTGAGGGCGGCAGACAGCAGCAGAGGAACGGCCGCATCCGGGATGTCCTTCGTCTCAGCCAATTGAGCAACGACTGCGTCGATCATTGATTTATTGTTTTGGGTAAGCGCAATCAATCGCCGCAGCGCGTGATCCGACTGAATACGATTTCGGCTCATTTCTTTCGCCAGAAAGATTGCGAGCTGCGGATCGGCTGAATCCAGTTGCGATTGCAAGACGGCCGCGATCTTCGGAGTCGCTTCCCACTCCTCGGGTTGATAATATGGGCCCCGAGTATCGGGCCGTGTACCCCAGGACTGCCCCGTCCATTTGGCCTCCGTAAAATGCAGCCGGCAAAGCGTCGAGAGTAATCGTTTTCGTAAATCTGAATTAGGATTCGACGAAACTCGCTCGACCAATCCATCGACGACTTCTGGCAGATGGATCATTGCCAACGCTCGCAGCAAGTTAATTTGATCTGACTCGTTGCTATCCAATGCCGCAAAACACTCCGCATTTGCCTGTCGACGTGCAAGTTCGCGGATCGCAACGTGTTGGACGACTGATTCGCTATGATCCAGAGCCGCGATTACTTTTGAAACGGGCAATTCGTTTTGAATTTCATAAACGAGGTTGCGAGATTGAGGCCGGTTCGCGATTGCCTGCGTAAACAACAGGCTTTGTTTGGGATTGTTTCGTCGAATAAGTTCTCGCTGGGCTTCGAGACGGCGGCGATAGCTTGGTGACTTGAAAAGCTCGACCAATTGATCGTCCAATAGCTGGCTAAATTCGGGTATCGGTTTCGGCTGGAAACCTTTGGGGCGAACCTGAACGATGTATCCAACGTTCGGACCTGCCCATTTGAATTGCGCACCGCGCCAAGAGGCGCAGTAAAGTCGACTCATGCCGTCAATATCGGCGTCGGTCGGTCGTGTCATCTGGACTAACTTTTTTGGGGGCCCCGTTTCAACAAAGCTTGCTCCTTTGGATGCGACACTGTGATGAAACAACGCGCCGGTACCCCAGTCAGCCGAGAACGGTGCTTGGTTCCATTCACCAAATCCCGGCTCATCGATGTAGACCGCACCGCAACCTGATCCGCCACCATAGTCTGCCAACGGCGCGATACATTCTTCTGCGAAGTTCTTGTACAGCCGTGGATAACCGTGATTGTCACCACCGGTGAAATGGTGGAAACGTACATCCCAGCCTCCGCCATCGTTGGTGTTATCGCGAGCAAACAAATCCATTTGAGGACTGATCGCAACTTCCAGAATGTTACGCGTGCCGGTCGAATAAAGCTCCAGCCCTGTGCCATCGGGGCGAACACGAATTACGCCGCCACCCCGATGCGTCAACTTACGACCGTCCGTTCCTTCGGCATCTATAAAACCAAAATCACCACCGGCAACGTACAGATAACCATCTACGCCAAGGCTTAAACCGTTGGTGGTATGATCGGCTGGTCGTTTGTCGTAATCGAACGCAAGATTCTTGACGAGGATTTTCTGTTCATCGGCAACGCCGTCGCCATCGGTGTCAATGAACGCTGATAGGTGCGGGGGATGCATCAAATACAAACGATCGTGATCCCAGACCAAGCCGCGTGGGGCGTCGACTTCGCAAAAGACTTTTGTTTCATCCGCTTTTCCATCTTGGTCGAGGTCACGCAAGCGAATCACACGCCCGCGACCAGGATCGCGCCCAAGTGAACCATTTCCATCCGAGCTGACAAACAACGTTCCATCGGGCGAAGCCGCCACGAACACCGGATAATTGACCGCGGGCGGTGCAGCAAACAGAGTCGCTTCAAAACCTTCAGGAACTTTAACGTCTTTCAGGATGTCGGCTTCTTCGGCGGCAGACAGTGGCTCGATTCGCGGCTCGATATTTCCTTGTTTTGCGTTGGGGTCCGCTACGGCGGGTTCGGGCTGCGTCCCGGCCGGAGTTGGCTGGAAAAGTGGCTTGAAAGTTTTGTCAGCTGGCCAAAACGAATCGGCGTTCTTGCCTTTGAATTCAACTTCCCAAATGCTGCACCATCCCCCTTCACGCGTCCCTATGCCTTCAATGCGAAGTGACTTGATTGGCTGGTTTGCCGTACTTAGTTTTTCAAAGCGTGGTTGATCAACGTCGTTTTTCGATCCATCGACGGCCGTTCCAAATGCCTTGCCGTCGGTTGAAGTAAGGATTCTGTATTGATAGGCGACATTCCTCTCCCACGTGATCTTGATGTCAGTCACTAATTGAGGCTGTTTAAAATCCAGCTGAATCCACTGCGGATAAGTTCCATTTTCTGCGCACCAACGAGATTTGAAGTCACCGTCGATAAGGTTTGTTGGATCGTGTTGATTCTGGATCGATGACGCCGAGACATGAACCGGCGATGGGTCCTTGGGCATAATCTTGATCTTGCCCTGCTTCTCTTTCTCCTCGCCCTTGGTTGGGACAAAAGTTACAACGTTCTTACCGGTGAAAGGCTTTTGATAGTCGGGAGAAAGTTTGTCGCATGCCCAAAGCATTCCGCGCGTGACGAGATTGAGATATCGTTCATCCGCAACACCATCGCTATAGTGTCCGATCGACATACTAAAGCTGCGAGCTCCCTGAGTTTCGTTTGTCCAAACTACGATCGCTTCCTGAGTCGACTCTTTGCCATTTCGTTTGACGGTTTGTTTTCCCGTTGCCAGAGCGTGAGCGGTCAGAACTTCGGCATTGTTGTAAAGCTCATCTTTTTCGATCGTCCAGTCTACCAAGCCTTTCACGATCGGATGTTCTTTGTCGACAAACTGAACGTCGATCGGGGCATGCGGACCATGCCCAGTAGATCGTAGGCCGAGGTGCTTAAACCAAAGATCGGTGCCATTACGAAAACTGTGCATCGCGCAGTGAAGATGTACTGCCGGTGTTTTCTTATGAACTTCAAGGATCCGTTTGACGACTTCGACGTCCGTATTGCTCGCCGCGCACTCGTCATGAATGATTACATCGTAGTTCTTCGCCCAATTGACGTTGTTAAAAACTGTCATCGGCGGATTGGTAGACTTGTCGTCGGTCCACCAGACATCAACTTGGACATTGGCACGGGCCTGAATTCCTTCGAACAGGATTTTATGCTGCTTGGCATAATCGTGACAACAGCCGCCACAAATCAACAACGCTCGAAGTGGACGAACATTCTTTTTGACCGCCGACTCTTCCTGTGCAATCGCCGTGACTTGCAGCGCACACGCAATCAGCAAACCGAAAACAGATTTCCAATTCATTTAGTTTCCTTCAGTGGTCCTTAGACGGGAGGTGATCAGTATAAACAACGACTGACTGGTCGTCATCATCATCACTTCGATCGATTCCCGATGTTGCGAGGCTCGCATAGTCGCAGGGTTCACGTAGACACCTGTTCAATGTTTTTTCCGCGTCTCCGCGAGATCTCCCACGCGTGAAATTACTCATTCGCAATTTCGCTTTGTTTTCCACTGATCGTTGCAAGACCGATGTTGGACAGGAGGAGTTGAGTATTCAGCAATTCAGGAGTGGCGGACTCGCGAGGAAAGTTTCATAAACCTTGCAGGAGTTCATAATGCCAAAACAAAGAAAAAGGGGCAGGAGCCCAATTGGCAATTTTGGAACGTTTCTTCGGTATTTCCCTTCGCCTTAGCGTTGATTTAGTCCCGATTGTTTTGCAGTCGTGGTCGTTCATTGTTGTTGCCCGAAAGGGCAACTCGGAATGACGTGGTGTTTGAGAGCGTCAGTGAGAATCCGGTGACAGACGACCGATCGCAGTGCGAAGTCCACCGTTAACACCTCTAGGATTAACCTGCCGGGTGTGTTTCGCTTTGGTGCGGCTTGTCTCCAAAGACTCGCCCAGTGCTTATGCAAAGACAAAATTTCCCGAGCAACAGCCTAAGCTGCCAATTAGGCTCCTGACCCCTTTTCGTTCGACGGTGACAGACGACGGATTGTTATGCGAAGTTCACCGTTAAGATA